>JBKCHQ010000001.1:0-5406 GCA_046302715.1 Bacteroidia bacterium
ATGCATATCCATTTTACTATCTAGTACTATTTTATTTAGTTTGCCGTTTGATTTTAAATGAAATTTACCGTGTACTATAAATTGGTTTTATTATTCATATTTTATTCTATTTTTTGTATGGCACAATATGAGCAACACCTCTTTATATCCGCCAAGGATACATTGCCGTATCGACTACTTAAACCAGAGGCCAAAATAGAAGGGCCTTTTCCGCTTGTGCTTTTTTTACACGGTGCCGGCGAACGTGGACGCGATAATGTTAAGCATACTCAATACATCGATAAGTTGTTTCTTGACTCCTCCAATCGCCAGCAATTTCCTTGCTATGTGGTAGCTCCTCAATGTCCGCCCGAAGTGAAATGGACCGATATGAAATGGAAAGAAACATCGCATCGGCAAAGCACTGAAGCAACCTGGCCCATAAAAAGGGCAAAACAATTGGTAGATTCTTTAGTTCATACTCTTAATGTGGATACATCGCGCATTTATGTAACCGGCTTAAGTATGGGAGGCTATGGCACGTTTGACTTTTGCGCCCGTTACGCAGATATAGTAGCTGCTGCAGTGCCGGTGTGCGGGGGATATGACGTAAGTAAAACCTCTGACATGCAATCAGTTTCTTTTAGAATATACCATGGGGCCAAAGATTTGGTAGTACCGGTGGCCAATTCACAAAAAATGGTCGCAGCTATGCGCGAACAGAAAATGAAGGTGCAGTACATCGAACTGCCCGAAGTTAAACATGATGCCTGGCTTAACGCTTATAAAAGTAGTGAGTTGCTGGAGTGGCTTTTTTCGATTCGTAAAAAATGAACAAGCATCTTTTGGGTATTGTCGGATTGTTTGCCTTTGCCTGGCTTGCTATTGTTATTTATGCTGTTATTGAATCGGATGCAAAAATTCCCTACTTTGAAATTGAATTGAAAAAGGCCGATGCATCTGAGTTTCTTGATTATTTTTTGCCTCATGCTTCCGTAGAAAATAAAAGCGCAATCGTTAAACAGGAAGGCAAAGCCAGCAACTTAACCCATAAGCCATCCGCGTTAGACGACTCAGCTACAACTACAACATTTATAACTGATACGGCAAATGTAAATTTGATTGATTCGGTTGACGAACCCTTCACCAATACCAAGGAGTTAGCCCTTTTACATAATGCTGCAGCAAAAGGTGTGATGGATACTACCAAGCAGCGTTTTCTGTTTTTTGGCGACAGTATGCAGGAAGGGTTAATCAGGCGCTGGACCGACTACTGTCGGAATAACGGGCACGAGGTGTTTTCGGTAATTTGGTATAGCAGTTCGACTAAAGATTGGGGCAGCTGTGATACCTTGAGTTATTTTATACGAAAGCACAAGCCAACCTATATTGTATGTGTTTTAGGTGCAAACGAGTTGTATGTGCGAAATATTAAAAAGTCGCGGGCCGATTTTGTAGCAAATATTATTAAACAGGCTGGTAATACTAAATTCATTTGGATTGGACCTCCTAATTGGCGGGAGGATACTGGTATCAATGAGTTGATTGCACAAAATATGGAACCGGGCAGCTTTTTCCTGACCAAGGGGATGAAGTTTAACCGTATCAGTGATGGAGCGCATCCAACCTACGAAAGTGCTTATCTATGGGCCGATTCAATTGCCCGTTGGATTACCTATTCGAGAATTTATCCGGTTAAGCTTAAAAAGCCTGCAATGTGTGTGAATAAGGCACCTAAAACGACCATACTTAAATTTAACCGATAGTATGGATATTGCTAAAATTGGGGATTTGCTGAAATACTCGCCCGAGGAGCCCATGTTGTTCAACAGTGGACTGTTTTTCTTTCTCTTTACCCTGTTTTTAGCCGGATATTCATTTTTATACAAGCATAAAAAAGCGCGAATACTCTACATACTAATTTTTAGTCTTTATTTTTATTATAAATCGAGTGGTGCCTATGTTTTAATATTATGTGGTACTGTTTTAACTGATTATTATATCTCATTAAAGCTTCATCAAATAAAGGATGCGCTAAAACGAAAATTGTTTCTAATAGCCAGTATACTGCTTAATGTTGGCTTTTTATTGTACTTTAAATACACCAATTTTTTTATTGAAAATATTGGATTTTTAACTGGTTGGGAACTTCAGAACTTAGATATTTTCTTGCCTATTGGAGTATCGTTTTACACTTTTCAAAGTTTGAGTTATATTATTGATGTTTATAAACGGGAGCTTGAGCCTGCAAAAAACTTCTATGATTTTGCCTTTTACATGACTTTTTTTCCGCATTTGGTGGCAGGGCCTATTGTGCGTGCAAAATTTTTTCTGCCTCAAATTGATCAGGAGCTGTATATTGATCGTAAGCGGGTTTCAGACGGTCTCTTTTTAATTTTACGGGGATTGCTAAAAAAAGCAGTAATTGCCGATTATATATCGCAATACAACGATTTCATATTTGGTAACATTGGTGGTTATTCAAACCCCGAAGTGATGCTGGCCATGTATGCTTATGCGGTTCAGATTTATTGCGATTTTTCGGGGTATTCAGATATGGCCATTGGCATAGCTCGAATTATGGGGTATGAATTGGGCGATAATTTCAATGCGCCGTATTCGAGCATAAGCTTGAGCGACTTTTGGCGGCGTTGGCATATGAGTTTATCGTCGTGGTTGCGCGATTACATTTATATCCCATTGGGTGGAAACAAAAAAGGGAAACTTAGACAGGATTTTAACTTGTTCTTTACCATGTTGGTAGCAGGATTTTGGCATGGACCAAGCTGGAGTTTTGTTATTTGGGGCTGTTTACACGGCCTTGGGTTGTTTATTGATAAATCGGTTTCAAAAATATGGCCTTCGAAAGTAAAGGCCCATTGGGCTTTTAAAGTAGGTGCTACTTTACTTACCTTTCATGTTGTAGCGTTTTTATGGTTGTTGTTTCGTATTCAAAGTATTTCAGAGGCCTGGCTTGCTGCAAAAAAATCGTTTTTCGGTATTGGCGAAATGATTCAAAGTGTTTTTACTGCAAAATATCGCGATTTGATTTTCCAGTTTTTGGATCATCGTTTACTCATTATATTCAGCATTATTTTGGTATTAACCATAACGCAGATTAAGCACCACCACGAAGAACGATTGTTTGACCGGTTTATGCGATTGCCACTACTCGTAAAAGGCTTGCTTTTTATCGCCTTAATACAGTGGATTTTGAATATACAAAGTGCTGAGGTAAAGCCCTTTATTTATTTCCAGTTTTGAGGAATTGGCTAGTTAGAAAGAGTTCGGGGAATCAGTTAGCTAAGTAACAGTTTAGGTTTAGTAGTTAGTCTATTATGATGTTAATTCGGCATTTAATGTGCAAGTTAGTGTCATTGTATTAAGATAGTTTATAGCTATTGAGCTACAGTAATTCATGCCGAAGTCAATAGATCAATCTCGCTTCGAACTGATTTTAAATACGGGAAACAGATGTTCCCGCCCCGATTAAAGTTCTGAAAAAGCAATTCACATTCCAAGCGCCTTTTTTGAACTGCTAAATGAACAGGCCTGTTAGAAAGTACAGCCGTTTTTAAACGTTTATTAACGACTAATAGTTAGGTTCTGTCTTAACTTGACTCCGGGGTGGAGGAGTGGCGGACCCCAGTGAAATCAATTGGGCAGGACCGTTTTCAAAATTTTAATCAATTACTTTAGATGAACCTGCAATGAATTTCAGGACTAAATTTCACATTTCACATTTCACATGCATGCCCTATAAACTTTTCCCTCCCTACCGTATTATCTCGCAAACCTACATTTCAATTGCTCCATAATCATTGATCGCCTCAGCTGCCCAAAATCATTGTCGGGTATTTCATCGGCCATCAAAATGTGCACAAAAAATATGGGTTTGCTCTCTTGTTCCATCCATCCGATAAACCATCCCAAATCCTTGCCCTGCCACATTCCCCAGCCGGTTTTGCCGTAAAGATTGGGTTCGTTGTTTTTCATGATCCGTTTTACAGTTTGCTGACTCTCAATGTTAAATGGCAATTGTTCGTGATACAAACGGCGTAATAAATCGAGCTGCTGCCTTGCTGAAATAAGTAGCGTGCCGTTCAACCAGAATGAATCTATTGCTCCGGCAACAGATTTATTTCCGTAATCGAGCACGTTAACCGTGTGTTGCATCCTCTCTTTCCCACTTCTGCGTGCTACTTCCTGAAAATACCAAACCGCCGATGTGCTAAACGCCTCTTGTAAACTGAGGTCGCGATTCCAGGCTTCTACACGACGCATTTTGCCGTCCCAATGCAGGGTGTCGTTTTCATTGAACAGCAGTTTGTTGTCTAAAGCTTGCAGTGCGTTGTAAATCTTAAATGTTGAGACTGGACTCAGCATCGAATCCAGCAGGTGGAATTGGTTCGAATACAGCGTGCTATCGTGTTCATCGTAAATCAGAAATCCACCGCGCAATTGATGTGCTTTTAAGACACTATCGTAGCTTGTCAAGCATTGTATCGTCGCTATGTTTTGTGCGAACACGCCCATCGAACATGCAATTAAGAGCAAGCCAGTTAATCCGTTTTTCATTTCACGTTTTTCTTCAAAACCGCTACAAACAAACAATCTGCTCGCTTTTCGATGCCATTGATTAAGATTTGAGCATCACAAACTAAGTCATTGTTTCGACAAATTTCTTCAACCACTGCTTCGTTTTCAGCCCGAAACACCGAGCAGGTGATGTACACCAAATATCCACCTGGGTTGAGATGTTTTAGCGCAGATTGCACAATTGCTTTCTGTTTGTTTGGTAGTTTTTCAAATTCTTTCGGGTCAAAAAAGTGTAAACTCTCCGGACTCCGCGCCCAGGTGCCCGAGCCACTGCAGGGCACATCGCATAAAATCAAATCGAATTTGCTCGTGGGTGCCAAATTTGATGCATTTTCGCCATCCCATTCAAAGCAATTGGGCAGGGTATACCCATGTTCCTTGAAGCGCTGTTTTAAATTTTCGAGCATGTGCATTCGATTATCGGAGGCATACAATTTCGCCTCAGGATACTTTTCATGCAGCAATAAACTTTTTCCTCCCCCGCCCGCGCAGGTATCCCAAACCGCTGCCGGATTGCAATCCGGAAAATATGCTTCCGTTGCCACCGATGAAGCATCCTGTATGCGATACCACTCAGGTTTTAAAACTTCCTGCAATTTGGTGTTCGCCGCTACGGAGATCATGCCATCGTTTTCCTCCGAAAATGAAATTTCAGCCTGATTCAATGCTCCTATTAAACGCTCCCGCAAGCGTCCATTCGGCTTAATGAATACTGCATTTTGTTGCACCAAATATTGGGCATATTGATTTGCATCAAGTCCATCCGAAAGTTCGGGCAAGGACTTCAGTACATCGGTCGGATTTACCACAATGCCTCCTTCCAAAAGC
>JBKCHQ010000002.1:0-3094 GCA_046302715.1 Bacteroidia bacterium
CCTTGTGTAGTCAAATCCTAATGACAATTTTGGGTTAATTTCATGTTGTGTGATACTTTTTGGGAATGCAAAAAGCACTTCAAAACCATGGATGTCAATAAGAATGGCTAGAGAATCATGGTTTTCGATCGAGCAGATAACAAACTAAATTTAACCAGGCTATTTATAAAATCTCCTATTACAGGGTCTACTATTTACCAATTTTCGGATGCCGCGTTTACTTCATCACATTCATCCGTTTGGCAACACGCAAATTGCCAGAAACTAGCGTATAAAGGTAAACACCAGCTGCCAGGTTATTGGTATTGAATTCCAGTGCATGTACTCCGGCCGGCTTAAGCCCATCGGCAAGACAGGCTACTTCTGTTCCCAGTAGGTCATATACTTTTAAACTCACATGGCCCGATTCGGCCAATTCAAAACAGATGGTGGTACAGCCCTGCGCCGGATTGGGCATGTTTTGTTTTAGGCTAATCGCCGTGGATGTTTCGTCGTTGAGTTCGTTTAATGACGAAACATCAATTTCCAAGTCGCTTCGTTTCCATACGCTCTGATACAAAGTGCCGGCAAACAAATCGTTGTTTTTAATGATTAATGATTGAATGCCGGGTGCAGGATTTGTAAATCCATCATTTAACAAGGTCCAGCTGGCGCCTTCATTGGTGCTTATATATGCGCCCGAATTGGTTCCTGCAACAAGCGCATTCTCATTGGCAACAAGCGATTGGATGTTAAGATCGCTTATGCCATTGTTTACCGAATCCCATGTTTGCCCGCCATCCGTACTTTTAATTACACCGATGGAGCCCACGCCTCCTGCATAAAGGGTGTTGCCCACAACGGCAAGCTCGTAGGCTCCGGTGGCTATGTTGTTTATCGATGTCCAGGTATTGCCGTTATCGGTACTTTTTGAAATGCCGTTCCAATGCGAGCAGTAAACATCGGTTCCCATAAAGGCAATCGATCCTACTACCTGATGTGCAAGGCCGCTAATGGTTTGCACCCATGAATTACCGCCATTGGAACTTCTGTAAATCCCCAAGCCATAGGTGCCGGCAAACAATGTTGATCCGGAGGCTGCAATGGAAATTACATCATGCTCGCCATCGAGAAAGCCGTTGTTAATGGCCGTCCAGTTTTCGCCATTGTCGATGCTTTTATAAATGCCCTGACTTTGAGTCCCGGCGTAAACTATGCTGCCATCTGTGGCAAGCGAGAAAATGTTCGGTACATTTCCCGACGCATTGGTAAGGCCATTGCTCGATTCTACCCAGGTTTCGCCCGCGTCGACACTTTTGTAAACGCCGTTTGGTGAGGCGGCAAACAACGCAGAACCGACAATGCTAAAAGCAACAATTGCCTGACTGCAATTTCCATCGTTTGATTTGCTCCAAGTTGTGCCATTCGAGGTTGAGGTGTAAATGCCTCCTCCAAATGTGCCGATAAAAACCTTGCTTTCATCGCCAAAAATGCCTAGTACATACCTGTTGGAGAGGCCGTTGTTTATAGGTGTCCAGTTAGCCCCATTGTTGTTGCTAAAAAAGATTCCGCTGCCGTACGAACCTGCGTAAAGATTGCCATCATGGTTGTATATGGTTTCAGTTGGGAGAAAATCCATACCCGAAGAGGATAGATTCCAGCTAACGCCGTTATTCGAGCTTTTGATGATTCCCTCGGTTGATGCAGCTAAAATATCGCTCCCCGCAGCGGCAAATGACACAACATTCGAGTAAGGCGCTGTGGATTGCTCCCAGGTAAGCCCATTGTCTGTTGAATAATAAATAGAGTAGGGGCCCACCACTCCCGCTATAAGCGTGTTTCCCGATACCGTTAGAGATCGAATATCGTATTCGATTAGGGCTAGGTATTCCCAGGTCGCGCCGTCATCATTGCTTTGGTAAATTCCGCCATAACTGCTTCCGGCGAATAGGGTGCCCTGCGATTCTATCAACGTGTAAATGCGCTGATTGGGCAATCCGCATAAACTCCAGTTTGAGCCGCCATCGCTGCTCGCATAGATTCCTCCACCGCTGCCCGCAAATAGTTTTGAACTTGTAACCAGCATCGATCGAACATCTGCAATGGCGATGCCGCTGCTCGACAGTTGCCAGGTTTCGCCGTCGTCGCTGCTTTTGTAAACCCCTCCAAATGTTCCGGCAAATAAATCAGCTCCGTTGGCAACGAAGCAATTCACCGAGCCACCCTCGACACATTTTTTTGACCATTGCGCCCAAACCCAATGTGTACTTAAAAACAAACACAGGCTTAGAAAAATAGAACGTTTCGGGATAAGTAGCGAAGCTGTTTTCATGATAAATATCTAATGATTATCCGCCTGAAATGGCACTTCAAAAATACTTCTAAACCCTAAATACTATTGGTAAAAACGCTACTGGTTAAATATGTTATTTAAGGCATAATAACGTGTATTTGTTTTTTAATTTTAATTCCTATGGGCAACTTCACGCAATAATGTCAACCATTGATTTAAAGACGTACTTAACGTGTATCGAATTGGATTTTAGTTTGGATTTTTTGCATTATGAATGAAGCATTTGCGATATAAAATAGTTTATGCAAAAGGATGAATTGTTTCTTAGGTAAAATGTACCAATTCAGCTTAATTTAATATGCTTTTCGATCGAATAGATTGTTTTAAATCGTTCTATGAAATGTAATTTATTTAAAAGAAAAAACTGGAATCGAATAATGGTGTTTCAATGTTTTCAAAACATTAAAAAGCCTGTCGAGACTTTTTAATGAGGTTTTTTGTGTTAAACAAAGCACAATTTTTAATTGAATTAAGCAATTATTGACAATTGCATCCGAAGAACTGTTGTATAATTTTGTAAAACTTGAAATCAAAAAAAACGGTTGGCAATAGCAGTAAAAAATATGGAACAGTTTAACTTGAAAATAACTAGAAAACAAAGGCTACATGAAGAAATTGATACGTAAATCACAACTGTTCATTGTTCTGGCTGCACTTACAACTATAGCCCCTGTCGTGGCGCAAACCGTGCCCGATTACGTTTCCACAAATGGTTTGGTGAGTTGGTATCCGTTTACGGGTAATGCCAACGACTTTAGTGGC
>JBKCHQ010000003.1:0-9631 GCA_046302715.1 Bacteroidia bacterium
AAATAAAAATGATAAAGCTGCTTTACAGGAAAAACAGAGGGTTTTGAAAATTCAAGAATAACCACCTTACCTCCTTTTTTTAATACCCTGCTCATTTCAGATAATCCCAAGCTCAAATTTTCGAAATTTCGCACCCCGAAAGCCACGGTTACGGCATCAAACGATTGATCTTCGTAAGGCAATTGTTCGGAGTCGCCTTTCACCAACGTGATAATATGATTCAGTTTCTTTCGGGCCACTTTTGTGCGCCCAACTTCCAGCATTTTTTCAGAAAGGTCGAGGCCTGTAATTTTTTCGGGTTTAAGAGCATTCAGCGCCAGAGCGACATCGGCCGTTCCGGTGGCAATATCGAGGATACTTGACGGTTTAAGCGATTTTAATTCGGCAATAAGACGCTTACGCCAGTAAATATCAATACCAAACGAAAGCGAGCGATTTAAGAAATCATAACGCCCCGAGATAGAGTCAAACATGCGCTCTACCTGCACTTTTTTGGATTCCTTTTCGTTGTATGGCTTTACTTCCACGTTATTAGAACCGCCGAGCGTTGCAGAATGTTCAGTTTGAAGCATACAAACGCAAGATTTCTGATAGCAATTGTTCTTTATCCGCAGGTACTACACCTACCTTTTCGCAAGCCAGTCCACCGGCAACATTGGCCCAGGCGGCAATTTCACTGAGGGACATGCCGGAGGCCATGCACAGGGCAGCCACGCTAATAACGGTATCGCCTGCGCCGCTTACGTCGGTAATTGAGCGCAAATGGGCCTCGATTAAGTTAGATCCTGCATCATCGGCGTAAAAAACTCCATGCTCCGAGAGCGTTATTAAGGTCATTTTATGATCCAATAAATCGTTCAACCGCTGATGTGCTTCGGCTAACGATGCATGGTTTTTAGCGTTTATGTGCAGATTAAGCCCCTCCTTAATTTCCTTCAAGTTGGGTTTAAATAAATCTACCCCGTTGTAATGATTGAAGTTTCGTTTTTTGGGATCTACCGCAATTGGGATGTTTCGTTTTTTACATTCTTCCACCACAAAAGCAATAAATTCAGGGTGGAGTAGGCCTTTGTCGTAATCTTCAAACACCAAGGCATCTGGTTGTTGGTCGAGGAGTTCCCGTACTTTTTGCTGAAGCAGTATGGTTTCTTCGGGGGTAGGGTGTTGGGTTACTTCCTCATCTATGCGTAAAAGGTGGTGCATTTGCGCCATAATACGCGTTTTTACCGTAGTACGGTTTGAAAGTCGCATCAGAAACGCACTGTTCAATGTATGGTCGTGGAATAATTTTTCGAGAATATCGCCGTCATAATCCTTACCCAAGGCTGCCAAAACATCCACCTTTGCTCCTAATGCCATTAAGTTGAGTGCTACATTGGCGGCACCACCCAAGCGATACTCTCGCCTTTCGGCTAATACCACCGGCACCGGCGCTTCAGGAGAAATACGATCAACCTTGCCCCAAACATAACTGTCGAGCATCACATCGCCAATTACTGCAATACGTTTCGAATTGAAACCTTCAAATATTTCTGATATTTCTTTTTCGCTCATTGCAGCGCTTCAAGGCCTTTTTTTATTCGTTTTACCGATTCGATAATGATATCTTCCGATGTGGCATAGGATAATCTTATGGAACGCGAGCATCCAAATGCTTCACCGCTTACTGTTGCAATCAAATGTTCGTTAAGAAGGTATAGCGTTAATTCATGGGTGTTGCTTATGGTCTGGTTGCCATGGCGCTTTCCTAAGAAATGCTCCACGTTCGGAAAAAAGTAAAAGGCCCCGTCGGGCAAGTTAACCCCAAGGCCATCAATCTCTTTAAGTAAGGAGTACATAAGGTCTCTACGTTTCCTAAAGCCGTCTACCATAGGTTGAACGGTTACAGGATCGGCAAGCAACGCTTCGATGGCCGTACGTTGTGTTATGGAGCAAGTTCCCGATGTAATTTGTCCCTGAAATTTATCACAGGCATCAGCAATCCACTTAGGGGCCCCAATGTACCCCAGCCTCCAGCCGGTCATGGCAAAGCACTTCGACAACCCGTTAACGGTTACCGTTTTGTCATACACTTGCGGGAACGTGGCTATGGAACAGTGTTTTTCGCCAAAACGGATGTGTTCATAAATCTCATCCGAAATAATTAGCAGGTTGGGAAACTGTGCAAAGAAGTCGGCAAGTCTGCCCAATTCTACTTTTGAATATACCGATCCGGTCGGGTTACAAGGCGAGCTAAAAATAATCAGGCGTGTTTTGTCGTTTATATGTCCTCCCAGCATTTCGGGGCTGATTTTAAAATCGTGTTCAATACCCGAATACACAATTTTGGGTATGCCACCTGCCAATTTTATAAGTTCAATATAACTTACCCAGTAGGGTGCAGGTAGCAGCACTTCATCGCCTTCATCTACCAGACTGAGAATTACATTGGCAATGGATTGTTTGGCACCTGTTGAAACGATTATTTGTTCGGCTTTATACTCTATTTCGTTATCCCTTTTGAATTTTACCGAGGCAGCTTCCCGCAATTCCTGAAACCCCGCTACCGGTGTGTAATGGGTATAATTTTCATGAATGGCACGAATGGCCGCTTCTTTTAAAAATGAAGGGGTATCATAATCGGGCTCGCCAATACTTAAACTTATTACATCTTTTCCCTGTGCCTTTAATTCTCTGCTTCTCCTGGCCATGGCCAGCGTTTCTGACTCACTCAGCACCTGCAATCGTTTAGCTACTCGATTCATTTTAGGGTTTGATTTGGACTGCAAACTTATCGGAATTTTTTCAATCAGCCTAAATGGTCTAATTTTGCTCCCGATATTTACACTTCATGCGCATTTCTGCATCGGTTTCGACCGTCCCGCATACTTCACTCAACACCACCGTTGCGCTTCTCGATCAGTCGGATGTAGACAGCTATCACCTAGACAGCATCGAAGATCCAGGCATCTTTCAATTTGCCGAATCCCTCCGAAAAATTACAGAAAAGCCCTTTGATCTTCATTTAATTACTGCTCAACCCGAAAAGTATTGGGATTTAATTCGCCGCTCCGACATTGAGCTTGTTCATTTTCAGCTCGAAAATTTGCAACGACCCTTATTTATACCCGACGATTTAAAGGCACGTGTTGGGCTAGCCCTGCAACCACATACACCTGCCGAACATTTTTCGGTGTACCGCAGCGAGGCCGCCTCGGTTTTGCTCATGCTTACCACGCCAGGGAAGAGTGGTGGCGCATTTCATCCACGTTATTTCGAGCATATAATTCGTTTTAGGGAGTTGTATCCCGAAAAAAAAATAACGGTTGATGGTGGGGTGAATCATGAAGTAGCTTCTGTATTACGTCTTATGGGCATTCATACATCGGTTTCTGGTTCATTTATCTTAAAGCATGCTAATATTTCGGAGGCCTTACATCAACTTAGGTTTTATGACGATATTCCATGGAACTTAAACGAGGTTATGGCTCATGGTACCGATTGGCTGTGCTCCGATAATGCCAGTTTTGGCGTATTGCCCGATAGTTATTACCTCGATATGGATGGCTCTATTACTGATATTACCTCGAGTTCCGCCTGGCAAAATCAATTGGAACACATTGCGGTTTTTAAAGATGCGTTAGGGCGCGGCCTGTTTGCCCCGATGCATTTGCCTCTTAAAAATTTAAAACAGGCCACAACGCAACTCCATAACGCGCCCAATTATGTATTTGCCGTGGACGAGCACCGCGCTATTCGGGGTACTTTTTTTCTTCAAAATTAACACTGTATGATTCTTCATCTCCATAAATCAAATCTCCCACAGCCGGTTAACGAACTTGCTGCTTCACACCAGGCTGTTTGGTTCGAAGCCGATGACCATTTCGTCTTTGTATTATCTTCTAGTGTTAAAGAGGTGCCTCACACCTTGGAAAAATGCGTGCAAACTGCGTGGTCCTGCGAATCAGATATTCAACTCGCTTCTAAAAATTACCGCAAAAATTTACGCGAGGTGTCCTGGGGGAAAACCCGTATTGGCGGCGATACCCAAAATACGGTTATGATTGCTGGGCCTTGCTCGGCCGAGTCTGAAGCGCAGCTTGATCAGTCGGCGCAGCTCCTTGCTGAGTTAGGGATAAGCAACATTAGAGCGGGTGCCTTTAAACCTCGCACTTCACCTTACACCTTTCAAGGATTGGGCGAAGAGGGGCTTAAAATGCTGGCCGATATACGCCAGAAATATGGCTTTTCGGTTGTAACCGAGGTGCGCGATGCCACACAGCTCGAATTGGTTATTGAATATGCCGATGTTATTCAGATCGGCGCCAAGTCGATGTATGATCATGGTATTTTGCGCCGTTGTGGTAAAACGCAAAAGCCGGTGCTTATAAAGCGTGGTTTTGGAACCACCTTACAGGAATTTGTGCAGTGTGCAGAGTTTATTCTTTCGGGTGGAAATCCTAATGTAATGCTTTGCGAAAGGGGCATCAGAACGTTTGAAACCAAAACCCGGTTCACGCTTGATTTATGCGGTGTGGCTTATTTAAAGGAGCATACCAATTTGCCGGTAATCCTCGATCCGAGTCATGCCATGGGGTATGCATATGGTGTAGCCGATTTAACCCGAGCCTGCATGGCCATGGGGGTAGATGGACTTCTGGTGGAGGTACATCCTACGCCTAAAACGGCCTTGTCAGACGCTTCGCAGCAGCTCGATCACGGGCAGTTTCGCTCGCTTGTTAATAGCCTGCAGCCAATTGCAACTGCAGTAAACCGAAATTTAGTATAAGCCATGTTTTTTGAAAAAAATATTGCCTTTCTAAAGCGGCAAAGGCCTCAGCTGGGAACCAACGACTTTTGGGAAAAGCTAAGCAGCAGCGGTCAGTTTTCGCCTCAACAGCTCCTCGACATATGTATGCTAAGCGGCTACTCATTACAGCAATTGGTTCATAGCGACTTATCGGCAACTAATGCCCTGGCGGAAGGAATAAAGCTTGTTATTTTTGACGTGGATGGTGTACTTACTGATGCCGGGATGTATTATACCGAGTCGGGAGATGAATTCAAGAAATTTAATGCACGCGATGGTTTGGCCATAAAAGCACTGCCCAAACTGGGATATTCTACCGGAATTATAAGCCATGGGAAAAATATAAAGCTTATCAGCAATCGTGCTTCATTATTGGGAATTACAAAAGTTTATTGTGGTAATGAACCTAAAGATAAAGTGCTGCTGGAGTGGTGCAACGAATTGAACATTGTTCCTAAACAAGTGGCGTATATTGGTGATGATGTGAACGATCTTTCCATCATGGCCTTATGTGGATTTACTGCTGCACCTGGCGATGCCGTGGAACGGGTTAAAAATAAAGTGCATGTCGTACTGCAAACAGCGGGGGGCTGCGGTTGTGTTAGGGAATGGATTGACCATTATATTTTACCCGAGCCCATTAACGAGAATACATACAGATGAAACTACAAAACGACATAGTGCTGCGGGCAGCCCGCGGCGAAAAAACCGAACGAAGCCCTGTATGGCTCATGCGACAGGCAGGACGTATTCTGCCCGAATACCGAGCCATCCGAAGTAAACTTTCAGGCTTTATTGAATTGGTGGAAACACCCGAACTGGCCGCCGAGGTTACCCTTCAACCAGTGGATTTGCTCGATGTAGATGCCGCCATAATTTTTTCGGATATACTGGTGGTGCCGCAGGCTATGGGCTGCGCCTATGAGATGATAGAAAGCAAGGGCCCATATTTTCCCAAAACCGTTCGCAATTTTACTGATTTACATTCCATTCGAATAGCCGATCCCGGAGCCGATTTAAAATTTGTTACCGACGCCATCCGTATTACCAAACAACAACTTAACGGGCGGGTTCCCCTGATTGGTTTTGCCGGCGCCCCCTGGACTATTTTTGCCTACATGACCGAAGGTTCGGGCTCCAAAACTTTTTCAGTGTCTCGACGCCTGTTGTATGAAGAGGCTAAGTTTTCGCACACGCTTTTAGAACGTATTACCGAATCGACCATAGCTTATTTAAAGGCACAAATTGAGGCAGGCGCCGATATGGTGCAGCTTTTTGATTCGTGGGCCGGTATTTTGGGTCCTGCTCAATATGCCGAGTTCGCAACGCCTTACATTGCACGCATTGCCGAAGCTATTACCGAGGTTCCGGTCACTGTTTTTTCAAAAGGGGCATTCTTTGCGCTGGGTGAGTTATCATCGCTTCCTTGCAATACTTTGGGTTTAGACTGGCATACCGATATTCGTTGGGCCAAAACCCAGCTTAAACGACCGGTAACGCTTCAAGGCAATGCTGATCCTTGTTTGTTATATGGTTCGGAGGAAACCATCAAGACGGGCGTTGCCGATATGTTGGAGGCATTCGGCGATCATCCCCATATTGCCAATTTGGGGCTTGGTTTGTATCCGGATACCGATGCCGAAAAGGTGCGTTATTTTATTAAAGAGGTTAAGAATTACAAACGACAAGGCTAATCAGTAACAGGTACTAATTAGTGTATCTTTGACCCACAAAATAGTATTCTTTGTGTCAGACAGCATCGTTATTATACCTACCTACAACGAACTCGAGAATATCGGGCAAATGGTGCACAAGGTGTTTTCGCTGCCCAAGGAATTCCATCTGTTAATTGTGGACGATGGCTCACCCGATGGAACTGCTGCTGAGGTAAAAAAACTTCAAGGTCAATATCCGGGTAAGCTCCATTTGCTTGAACGTACCGAAAAGAAAGGCCTAGGAACAGCCTACATTGCAGGATTTAAGTGGGTTTTGGATCGCAATTATGCGTTTGTTTTTGAGATGGACTGCGATTTTTCGCATAATCCCGATGATTTGATTCATTTGTACGAGGCTTGTGCCCAAAATGGAGCCGATTTGGCCATTGGGTCGCGTTATGTTACCGGGGTTAATGTGGTAAATTGGCCCATGCGAAGGGTGTTGATGTCGTATTATGCCTCTGCATACGTTCGGTGCATCACGGGAATGACCATTCGCGATACCACGGCTGGATTTAAATGCTATCGTCGCTCGGTATTAGAACAGATGGATCTGGAGCGTATTAAGTTTATGGGATATGCCTTTCAGATCGAGATGAAATTTACGGCCTGGAAAATGGGCTTTAATCTGGTGGAGGTTCCGATTATATTTTACGAGCGCAGCTCCGGACAATCAAAAATGTCGGGCAAAATTTTTAGAGAAGCCGTAATAGGTGTAATTGAACTGAAGCTTAACAGCCTGTTTAGAAAATATCCTCAAGTAAAGCGATAATTCTTTTTTGAGTTCTTAACATATTGATCTTAAAAGAAAGTGTCAAATCTGTAGGCTCGATTCCTTTTGAACGCGGTTTAATTTTCTATTTTTGACAAAACAAAGCTACTATGTCGTCGCCCGCCAAATACATCTTCGTAACCGGTGGGGTAGCCTCCTCACTTGGAAAAGGAATTATTTCTGCATCTCTGGCCAAATTGCTGCAAGCACGGGGCTACTCTGTAACCATTCAGAAATTCGATCCCTATATTAATGTGGATCCCGGAACATTAAATCCCTACGAACATGGCGAATGCTATGTTACGGAAGATGGCGCCGAAACCGATCTCGATTTGGGGCATTACGAGCGCTTTTTAAATATTCCAACCTCTCAGGCCAACAATGTTACAACCGGGAGAATTTACAAGGAAGTGATCGAGAAAGAACGCCGCGGCGATTATTTAGGTAAAACCGTTCAAATCATTCCTCACATTACCGACGAAATAAAACGACGAATGAAGCTACTCGGCGAAAGCGGTCGTTACGAGTTTGTAATCACCGAAATTGGCGGAACTGTGGGCGATATCGAATCGCTGCCCTATATCGAGTCTATTCGTCAGCTAAAATTAGAATTAGGTTCGCAGGATTGTTTGGTGATTCATCTTACGCTTATTCCGTACCTTTCTGCAGCGGGCGAACTTAAAACCAAGCCCACTCAGCACTCCGTTAAAATGTTTTTGGAGCAGGGGGTTCAGCCCGATATTTTGGTGTGCCGTACCGAGCATCCCATTAGTGCAGATATGAAACGGAAAATCGGGCTTTTTTGCAATGTCAACGAAGAGTCGGTTATCGAATCGTCTGATGCCCCATCCATCTATGATGTGCCGCTTCTTATGGAGAAAGAAGCGCTCGACCAGGTGGTGCTTAAAAAATTGGGTATGCCGGCACAGAATAAACCTGACCTTGAACACTGGAAGGATTTTCTGTATCGGTTGAGAAATCCTGAGCATACGATTGAGATTGGGATTGTAGGAAAATATATTGAACTCAAAGATTCATATAAGTCCATTGCTGAGGCTTTTATTCATTCTGGCGCACATAATCGTTGTCAGGTTAAGTTAAGGTGGATACATTCTGAGCAAATTTCGGAAGACAATGTGGGTGAGTTGTTCAGCGGACTTTCAGGGGTTTTAGTAGCTCCAGGTTTTGGTGAGCGCGGAATTGAGGGTAAGATTACAGCGATTAATTATGTTCGTGTAAATCAAATTCCATTTTTGGGCATATGCTTGGGTATGCAGTGCGCCGTTATTGAGTTTGCCCGAAACGTTTTGGGTTTAAAAGATGCACATTCCACCGAGATGAATCCCAAAACAAAGGCTCCTGTGATTCATTTACAGGAAGCGCAAAAAAAGGTAACGCATAAAGGCGGTACGATGCGTTTGGGTGCTTATCCTTGCAATGTTTCAAAAGATTCGAAAGCGTGGAATGCTTACAATCGCACACAGGTTTCTGAGCGTCATCGTCATCGTTTTGAATTTAATAACGTTTACCTGGATCAATTTCAGCAAAACGGCATGAACGCCAGCGGAATAAATCCCGATAGTCATTTGGTGGAAATTGTCGAAATTAAGGAACATCCTTGGTTTATTGGAGTTCAGTTCCATCCCGAATACAAAAGCACGGTAGACAATCCACATCCGCTATTCATCTCTTTTGTACAGGCGGGTTTAAGCTATAGTGCAGTGCAGGGTATTGCTGCTAAGAAACGGAATGCTTTAACTAAGTAGAGGTCAATTGTTACTTGAGTAGTTTATTCAATTCACGCAAAGGGTTATTGGAGTCCGTAAAGTTCGAATTCCACAATTCAAACCGTTTGCGTCATTAAGGCTCCATCTGTTACTAGAAAGGTAGAACATAGGCTATGCAGGCGTATATCCACTTATAAAAAGGAGGAAATAAGGGGGAAGGGTTTGGCGACTGCGTAACAAGTGTAATTAACTATAATTTTATTAATTGATTTTCTCTGAGAAATCTTATTTGGCATAACCTGATATAACGTTTCTTCAGCATTAATTTTAACATGCGGCTGTGTATTGCAAAACGGCCTGTTTGATTATGTAAATGCGAAGTTAAAAGCTAAATAAAACTACAAATAATCAATGTAAATAGAAGAGCCGATTTATATAAGTATATTTCGAAAACATTGTATAATAAATACCTATGGGGGAGGAATACAATGCTCAAAGTTTGGTATTGGAATGTTCCGTGTTTTTTTTGAGAACAACCTCTGGATGTTTTATAAAGTTATCAATGGCATGGTTGCTCTCATAAATGACCAGGGAGAAGTGGTCAAGCGAGAAGACAACGTGTGTATCC
>JBKCHQ010000004.1:0-20233 GCA_046302715.1 Bacteroidia bacterium
GCCGAGAAAAATCTAAGCGATTTCGATGCGGTAAAAGTTAACGCAAAAAAAGCGTGGGAAAAAGAACTCGGGCGAATTCGTGTGGAAGGTGGTACCGAAGCGCAGCAGCGAATTTTTTATACGGCCTTGTATCACACGCTCCTACAGCCCAACGATGTGAGCGATGCCGACGGCAAATACCGGGGCATGGACAAGAAGATTTATACGGCAGATAATCCGGTGTATTCGGTGTTTTCGCTTTGGGACACCTTTCGTGCAGCACATCCGCTTTATGCATTGTTGTATCCCGAACGCCAGCGCGATTTTATCCGCACCTTTTTATTGATGTACCAGCAGGGTGGCAGGCTTCCGGTATGGGAACTCGCCGCCAACGAAACCGACTGCATGATTGGCTACCACAGTGTTTCGGTAATTGCCGACTCGTGGTTTAAAGGCATCCGCGATTTTGATAGTAAACTGGCACTCGATGCTATGGTAAAAAGTGCTACTTGGAAACATTTGGGCTTGCCGGCATACATGGATCACAATTATTTGAGCATCGACGACGAGCCCGAAAGTGTGTCGAAAACGCTCGAATATGCCTACGACGACTGGTGCATTGGGCGCTTTGCCGATGCGTTAAATAAAAATGACACCGCGCAAACGTTTTTCAAACGTTCCGAAAGCTGGCGCAATCTGTTCGATGCCGAAACGGGCTTTATGCGGCCGCGTAAGAACGGCGCTTGGTTAAGTCCGTTTACCCCCGAAGAAGTTAACAACCACTTTACCGAAGCCAACAGCTGGCAGTACAGTTTTTTTGTGCCGCACAACATTGCAGGTTTAGCCGGTGCTCATGGCGGGAAAGACATCTTGGTGAAGAAACTCCAAACGCTATTTACCACTAGCAGCAAAACATCGGGCCGCGAGCAAGCCGACATTACGGGCTTGATTGGGCAGTATGCGCATGGCAACGAACCATCGCACCACATGGCCTGGCTGTTTACTGAACTGGGCGAGCCGGGATTGTCGCAGGAATACGTGGCGAAGATTCTGAACGAATTGTATAGCGATGCGCCTGATGGATTGTCGGGCAACGAAGATTGCGGGCAAATGAGCGCCTGGTATATTTGGTCGGCCATGGGCTTGTATCCTTGTTGTCCGGGGAAACCGCAATACACGGTAGGCAATCCCATCTTCGATAAGGTGAGCATCGCGGCCGAAAATGGAACGAAAACGGAGCTCAAGTGCAAGGGCAAAGGCAAGTATGTGAGTTTGGTAAATGGTTCGAATGATTTTCGGATCGAACACAATACCCTTGTGTCGGGAAAACCTATAGAGCTTGAAAGAAGCGATGAAGCACCATCGAATACCCCACTGGCAGGAGAGTTCAAAATGCCTAACGATTACATTCCGGCACCAGCCCTGGTTAGTGCACCGATGACCTTTCGCGACAGCCTGGTTGTGGAGCTAACAAACGAAAGCCGGTTACCTATTGTGCGGTATACCTTGAATGGGAGTGATCCCGGTCCAAAAGACCCCATTTTCCCCCGCTCGGGCGTTAACATTTCGTATGCGATCAATGCGACCAATGATAAACCCGATCCCAAAGGAATTGTGATTCGCAATTCGTGCACATTAAAGCTGGCTGCATTTGGCGGGACTGATGGCACGCAGACAAGTTCGGTTACGACGGCACATTTTCATAAAATTCCGCACAACTACAGCATCTCCATCCAATCGAAATACAATCCGCAATACACTGCCGGTGGCGATGAGGGAATTATTGATGGCTTGCAGGCCGATGAGAATTGGCGCAAAGGCGGATGGCAGGGCTACCAGGCGCAAGATTTTGAATGCGTGGTTGATTTGCAAAAAAGCATGTCGATTTACCAGATTAATGCTTCGTTTTTGCAAGATACCCGCAGTTGGATTGTGCTGCCTAAGGAGGTAGAATTTACGTATTCGGTAGACGGAACAACTTGGAATGCGATGGCCAATGATGTACCTAATATAAAACCCGACGATTACACTATACAGCGCTGGAATGCAGGAGTTCGTTTAGGTGCGAGCGATGGCAAGCCCGAACCGATGTTTATTGCACAGCCAGTTTTGGCGAGATATGTTAAAGTTCGAGCCAAAAATTTTGGAAAATTGCCCAACTGGCATTTGGGAGCCGGGGGAGAGGCGTTTATTTTTATCGATGAGATTACGGTGCGTTGAGGATCTTAAAGAACACTTTAGTGATTTTTTTCTATAAAAATCCAGCTTACTTTGGCATGCTTCGCAAGACGTGTAATACTCTTGTTGCCCACATTATGTAAGGGAAGAGAAAATTTTCTTATTTATTTTTCATTATTGGTAAATCATAATATCTTTGCAGCCCGTTTGAAAAAGCGTTAACCATCAGATTAACAAATAAATCAATCCATAAAAATCCAAAGCTATGACTAAAGCTGAAATTGTTGCAGAAATTTCCGACAAAACAGGAATTGAAAAAGTTACCGTACAGGCTACTGTTGAGGCCTTTATGAAAAGTGTTAAAGCGAATATCACTCAAGGTAAAAATGTTTACTTGCGAGGATTCGGAAGCTTCATCGTGAAGAAGCGTGCGGCCAAAAAAGGGCGTAACATATCTAAGAAAACCACAATTCTTATTCCTGAACATTTTATCCCTGCCTTTAAGCCGGCTAAATCGTTCAGCGAAAAAGTAAAAAAATCTGTAAAAGCCTAATCTAAATGGGGACGCGGCAAATTTTAATTGCAGCTTCGTGCCTTTTGGTGGGAGCAGCAATTATTTTGTTACCGCGCTCTACAAATACCGAGGCTGATGTTAAGAGCTCTGCCTCGGTTGCTTCAACTGAAAATTTTAAATCTCAGCTCGAAGCGATAAAAAAACAAACGCCGGCAGAAGTTTTAGCCCGCGTTACGTTCTTTGAAAATAAACTGAAAGAAAGTAAAGGCAGTAATGCCACCCCATGGCTGGATTCGTTGGTTTTTATCTGGGATCGTCAAATGCGTCCTGGTATTTCTGCCGAATATGCCTTGCAAAAGGCTGAGTTATCCGACGAAGGCCTTGCTTGGAAAATAGCGGGTATTCGCTTCTTAGCCATCTCCAACTTTTTTGAAGGCAGTGATAAGAGCGGTTTGTTGAGCCGCGCCATTGCATGTCTTGAGAAAGCACAGGCAAAACTTCCCAACGATGATGCTGTTAAAACCCAGTTGGGTGTGGCCTACGTTGAAGGTTCTGCCGAACCTATGAAAGGAATTGCCTTATTGCGTGAGGCGGTGGCAAAAGACTCTACCAATCTTGAAGCACAAATTAGTCTAGGTATCTTCTCCATGAAAAGCGGTCAGTACGATAAAGCGGTAAAACGGTTTCAAACCGTTACGCGTTTAAAACCCGATCTGCCCCAAGCCGGCCTCTATTTAGCTGATGCTTACCAAATGGATGGCAAACCCGATGAAGCCCTTTCAGTTTTAGATCAGATTGTTAAAGCAACGAAAGATTCGGCATTAACCGCCGAAATTGGACGACGCAAACAAAACATAATTTCCAGTAAAAAACCTTAACCTATTGTCATCATGCCAAGCGGAAAAAAAAGAAAGCGTCATAAAATGGCCACCCACAAGCGCAAAAAGCGTCTGCGCAAGAATCGTCACAAGAAGAAGTAATCCCGGAACGGGCCCTGCCCGCTTTTGGATAGGCTGCCCATTCACGGATAGCGGGTTTTTATCTATGGTGCTCCTTTAGCGCATAGGTAAAATTTATAACATTACCCAACATTCCGGAAGATGAATAAAGAACTTGTGATTACAACCAAGGGCAATGAAATTGTTATTGCTCAGTTGGAAGACCGCAGACTTACCGACCTTAACAGGGAAAAAAGCAACAACAGTTTTGCTGTTGGAGATATTTACCTTGGTCGGATCAGGAAAATTATGCCTGGCCTTAACGCTGCTTTTGTAGATGTTGGGTATGAAAAAGATGCCTTTCTGCATTATCTCGATTTAGGACCGCAGGTAAAGTCGCTGCAAAAGTTTATGCAGCTGGTTGCATCGGGCAAATCCAACGGCTCTTCGTTGGCCAACTTTAGCAATGAGGACGATATTCCGAAAGATGGTAAAATTGGTACGGTGCTGCAGCAGAATGGACAGATGTTGGTTCAAATTGCCAAAGAACCTATCTCTACCAAAGGTCCAAGAATTAGTTCTGAGTTATCGCTTGCAGGCCGTTTTTTGGTTTTAGTGCCGTTCTCCGACAAAATTTCGGTTTCTCAAAAAATTAAGGAGAACGAGGAAAAAAACCGTTTAAAGCGTCTTATCCAAAGCATCAGGCCACCTGGTTTTGGGGTAATAATACGCACTGTAGCGGCCAATAAAAAAGTAGCCGAACTTGATCAAGACCTCAACGAGCTGGTGCAACGCTGGGAACAACTGGTAGAAAATTTAAATGCGGCGCAGCCCAAATCAAAAGTGTTGGGCGAAATTAAACGCACTTCAGCGTTGTTAAGAGATATTCTTAATGATACCTATCAAAGCATTACCGTTGACGATGCCGGAATATATCAGGAAGTAAAATCCTACATTGCTCACATTGCCCCCGAGAAAGAAAAAATAGTTAAACTTTATAAGGGGAAAGAAAGCATTTTCGAACATTTCGCTATCGATCGTCAAATTAAAGCCGCATTTGGGCAGAATGTTTCTCTTAAGAGTGGCGCCTACCTCATCATCCAGCATACCGAAGCGATGCACGTTATTGACGTGAATAGCGGCCATCGTACGCGTTCCGATAACGATCAGGAAACTAATGCGCTGGAAACAAACCTTGAAGCGGCACATGAAATAAGCAGGCAGTTGCGGCTTCGAGATATGGGCGGAATAATTGTTATCGATTTTATCGATATGCACTCGCCCAATAACCGTAAAATATTATTCGACAAGCTTAAAGAGTGCATGTCGCATGATCGGGCCAAGCACACCATACTCCCACCTAGCAAATTCGGACTTATTCAACTAACACGTCAGCGTGTGCGTCCCGAACTGGTTATCGAAACGCTCGAAAAGTGCCCAGCCTGCAATGGCACCGGCGAAATTCAGCCCAGCATGCTCATTACCGACGAAATAGAAAATAACCTTCGTTATTTGTACAAAGAACAAAATCAGTCGGGGATTCAAATTTGGGTAAGCCCCATGCTCGAAGCCTTTATTAAGAGAGGCTTTCCGTCTATGCAAATGCGCTGGTTTATGCGCTACAAGTCCTGGATAAAAGTTAAGGCTGTATCTTCATTTCATGTGCTGGAATATCATTTTCTGAATAAGAATGAAGAGGAAATCAAACTTTAAGGATACTTTTAAACCTTAAACACGCAAGGGGCTCTTAAGCATGTTAATGATTCAGTTAAAATTCTAGCGCAAAATATCCATGATCTGGAGCAACATATCGCATTGGATTCTGCGCTTCAGGCTGCAAATTATATTGGTTATTGGTGCCATTACCTGCATTATGGGGTATTATGCCTCAAAAGCAGAAATGACCTACACCATGGCGCAGATTCTGCCTTTCGACGATCCCGAATATCAAGCCTACCAAAAATTTAACAAGCAATTTGGCGAAGATGCCAACATTATGGTTTTAGGCATCGAGTCTGACAGTCTTTTCCAGCTTAAAGTATTTAACGATTGGCTTAAGACCGAGAAAGATTTAAAGAAAATAGATGCCGTTAAAAACATAGTTTCTATTGCCAGCCTCTACACCTTAAACCGAAACGATTCGCTCGAAAAATTTGATATACGCCCGCTCATTGCTAACGATATTAAGCAACAGGCCGAAGTGGACAGCCTTAAAGAAAAAATACTTTCGCTGCCTTTTTACCGCGAGCTGTTGATTGCGCCTTCAGAGAAAGGACGTTATGCCACCACCATGCTGGTCACCCTCGATCAAAAAAGCATCGATCGAAAAGACCGCAAAGAGCTTATGGACCAAATCACCCAAATTGGGGATGCATTTGGAAAGAAACACAATATTACCATTCATTATTCGGGATTACCCTACATACGCACGTTAAACTCGATTAAACTGCGCAATGAGCTAGTCATGTTTCTGTGGATGTCGCTGCTGGTAACCGCGGTTGTACTTTATCTGTTTTTTAAATCGGTTAGGGCTATAATCTATCCCATGTTGGTGGTGGTTATAAGTGTTATTTGGTGCGTTGGAACCTTGGTAATGCTAGGCTATAAAATCACCATCCTTACCGCACTTATTCCCCCTCTGATTGTAATTATTGGCATCCCCAACTGTATATTCCTTACCAATAATTTTCACCGCGAATACAGAGGGCATGGTAATAAAATAAAAGCCATAAGCCGTGTAGTGCAGCGTATCGGTAATGCCACGTTCTTAACCAATTTCAACACAGCTTTAGGCTTTGTAACTTTTGCTTTTGTTGATAGCGCTCTTTTAAAACAGTTCGGAATTCTTTCGTCCATTAATGTAATGCAGGTTTTTATATTGAGCATTACCGTTTTACCCATTTTTTACTCGTTTAACAAGCCGCCTAAAGCCCGCCAGATAAAGCACTTGGATAATATACGAATGCAAAAGGTAATTGATATTCAACAATTACTGGTGAGCCGCTTTAGGCCCTTAATTTATAGTGTATGTGTGGTTTTGATTGCTGTGAGTATCTGGGGAATTACCAAGATGAAAACCACAGGTAATTTTACTGACGATATTCCCGATTCAGATAAAATTATGGTGGATCTGAAATTTTTTGAGCGCCATTTTCATGGCGTAATGCCTTTTGAAATCACCATTGATACGAAGAAGAAAAATGGGGTGATGAAATTATCAACCCTAAAGAAAATTGAGAAACTACAGAAAGAGCTTAGAAATTACCCTGAGTTTTCGAGGCCGCTCTCCATTGTTGAAGTCATTAAATTTTCGAAACAAAGTTTTTACGATGGCGATACCGCCGAGTATAAGCTGCCCAACAATGAGGAAATAGCGTTTTTATTGCCTTATGCTCAAAAAACTCCCACCCAAAGCAATAGTACACGCTCCTTTATTGATAGCACCAAGCAAATTACACGAGTGAGCGTGCAAATGGCTGATATCGGAACCACAGAAATGCACCGAATTAGCACAAGCCTAAAGCCTAAAGTAGATTCGCTATTTCCGCCCGATAAGTTTAATGTAAACTTTACCGGAACAAGCATCATCTTTCTGAAGGGAACAGATTATTTAATCGAAAACCTGTTAATTAGCTTAATGGCTGCAATTGTGCTTATCTCGGGATTAATGTATTTTATGTTTTACTCGTTTAAGATGCTGCTTATTTCTGTAATTCCTAATATAATTCCGCTGCTTTGTACCGCCGGGCTTATGGGATTTTATGGCATTTCTCTTAAATCTTCCACTATTTTAGTATTTAACATCGCTTACGGCATTACTGTGGATAGTGCCATACACTTTTTTTCTCGATATGGTTACGATTTGAAGAAGCATAAAAACAGCATACGTCCTGCCGTTTTTGATGCCATTCAAGATACCACCAACAGTATCATCTACACCTCCATTATTCTGCTGCTGGGCTTCTGTATTTTTATTTTTTCCACCTTCGGTGGTACCATTGCTTTGGGATTCCTAGTTTCGGTTACTATATTCGTGGGACTGTTCACCAATTTACTCGTGCTTCCTTCATTACTGTTATCTATCGATCGGGCTTTTAAAATTAAAGCATACAAAGAGCCGCTTATAATGGTATTTGATGAAGAAGAAGACATTGAATTGGAACAGCTTACCATTAGAAAAAAAGATAACGAACCCAATCCATGAAAGGAATTATTCTTGCCGGAGGCAGTGGAACACGGCTTCATCCCTTAACCCTTGCAGTAAGTAAACAGCTTATGCCTGTTTACGATAAGCCCATGATTTATTATCCATTGAGCACACTCATGCTGTCGGGTATTCGTGATGTATTGATCATATCAACGCCTGCCGATTTGCCTCATTTTCAAAAGCTTCTAGGCAGCGGCCACTCGTTGGGACTGAATTTTAGTTATGCCGAACAGGCCGTTCCTAACGGACTTGCTCAGGCATTTGTTATTGGTGCCAATTTTATTGGAAACGATAAATGTGCGCTGGTTTTGGGCGATAATATTTTTTATGGTGCGGGGATGTCAAAACTGCTGCAGCAGAATAACGACCCCGAGGGTGGAGTGGTATTTGCCTATCATGTGTCGGATCCCGAACGCTATGGTGTAGTGGAGTTTGATGCCGATATGCGGGCGATCTCCATCGAAGAAAAACCCGCACAGCCCAAATCTAATTTTGCAGTACCTGGTTTATATTTCTACGATAATAGCGTTGTAGACGTGGCGGCCCAAATACAGCCCAGCGCTCGGGGCGAATATGAAATTACCGATGTAAATAAATATTACCTGCATCATGGTAAATTGCAGGTTGGCGTTTTGGATCGCGGCACGGCATGGCTCGATACAGGCACTTTTGATTCGCTAATGCAGGCCGGACAATTTGTTCAGGTTATTGAACAAAGGCAGGGACTCAAAATAGGCTGCATTGAGGAAGTGGCTTGGCGAATGCAATTTATTGACGATCAACAGCTCGAAACTATAGCTCAACCGCTCACCAAAAGCGGATACGGAACCTATTTGTTAAACTTGATACACAGGAAATGACACGGATACTAATTACCGGAGGCGCTGGATTTATTGGCAGTTGCACAGCCGAAAAACTTGCAGAAAACCCCGAAAACCAAATCGTTATTGTGGATAATCTCCGTACCGGAGACCTTAAAAAAGTACCCGTTTCAAAACACGGTAATATCCACTTTATTAAATGTGACACCAACGATTACGCCGACATTTCTGCTGTTTTCTTTGCCTATAAATTCGATTACGTATTTCACTATGCCGCATTGGTAGGTGTGCTGCGCACCCTACAAAATCCAGTAGCAGTACTCAATGACATTGCCGGTATTGAAAACGTACTTAAGCTTTCAAAAAACACCGGAGTGAAACGTGTTTACTTCTCCTCATCGTCTGAAGTTTACGGCGAACCGGTAGAGTTCCCTCAAAACGAACATACCACACCACTAAATTCTCGCTTGCCTTATGCGATAGTAAAAAACGTGGGCGAAGCTTATTTGCGCTCCTACCAAAAAGAATACGGCTTGGAATATACCATTTTCAGATTTTTTAATACCTATGGGCCAAAACAGAGTCGCGACTTTGTGATTTCAAAGTTTTTACGGTTCGCTATGCGAAATGAACCTATTTCAATTTACGGCGACGGATCGCAAACACGTACTTTCTGCTTTATTGATGACAATATCGAGGCATGTACTAATGCCTTTTACACCAACAGCTTTGTTAATGATGTTGTAAATGTGGGAGGTACCATTGAAATACCTATTCGTGAAGTGGCTCAGAAAATCATTCAACTCACGGGTTCTTCATCAGAAATACGCTTTGTTGCACCGCTTGAAGAAGGCGATATGACACGCCGCAAGCCCGATACCACCAAAATGATGCAGCTTGTTAATCGGCCTTTGGTGGAATTTGAAACCGGACTTAAACATATCGTAGAAAATAACCGCTTTATTCTTTAATGGAAGCCATCCGCAGCCTTCAGGAAGAAATTACTGCCGCCATCGAAGAACTGCAGTTTCCTGAACACCCCTCTGAATTGTATGATCCTATCCGCTACACGCTTCAATTAGGCGGAAAAAGGATGAGACCTGTGCTTTGTGTTTTGGGATCGCTGGTATGCGGAGGAAGAAGCATGGACGCCCTAAAACCTGCATTAGGTATAGAATTGTTCCATAACTTTACCTTGCTCCACGACGATATCATGGACAATGCTCCATTACGGCGCAACAAACCTACCGTTTTTTCGAAGTGGAACACGAACGTAGCTATTTTATCGGGCGATGTAATGTTTGCCGAAGCTTTCCGTTTGATCAGCGAAGCGCCTCCTGCGGTTTTAAAACGTGTTATCGATTGTTTTATTAAAGCTAGTGTAGAAGTGTGCGAGGGTCAACAACTGGATATGGATTTTGAATTGCGCAACGATGTGTCTATCGAATCCTACTTAGAAATGATCCGCATGAAAACCGCCGTTCTGCTTGGGGCATCGCTCGAAATTGGTGCGTTATGCAGCGGTGCCAATGCTGAAATTGCCTCAAGACTTTATTCCTTTGGCACGAATCTCGGCATTGCCTTTCAGCTGCACGATGATTTGCTAGACGTTTATGGCAATCCCGAAAAATTTGGTAAAAGAGTCGGTGGCGATATCGTTTCCAACAAAAAAACGTATCTAAAGCTAAAGGCCATGGAAATGGCCGATGCTCGCGTTCAAAAAGAACTTAATTTTTGGTATTCTCCTCAAACGCACAATGAGGCCGATAAAGTAGAAGCAGTAAGGGCTGTATTCGACTCCCTAAACATTCGCCAGGAAACCGAAGCGCTCATGGATCAATATTTTGTTAGTGCCTCACGCTTTTTAGAACATGACTCATTTCGAAACGAATACAAACAGCATTTACTTCATCTCGCCGGTGCATTAATGCAACGAGAGTCGTAAATACAAACAACTACGCCCAAACTTTGGTGCCCTCGGTACAGTTTTGGCAAATATCTATCTGTGCTCGATTTTGCAATACTGCTTGGCGAAAATTTGAATAGGCTTCGTTTCTCCACAATTCCTTAAATGGGACGTTTTTGATCGACCCCAACGTATGATTCGCATCCTTATCAAAACAACAGGGTACCACCGAGCCGTTCCAGGTTATTACACAACCCTGCCACATGCGCCAGCAGCCATTGCTGAGTTTGTTCTTTAACCGCCAGCGTCCATCAACACCTTTACGGTACCGCGAATAACGCTCCTGCTCAGGAATAAGTGGATGGCCATTTTCGAAATCGTTGATTTGTGCTGTTTTAAAGCGAACCTCATCCACCCCAAGTTCTTGCGCACGCTCAAGTATGGCCTTTGTTTCGTGCTCATTGGGTTTTACCACCAAGAATTGAAAGATAATCTGTGGAGTTGCACTCTTTAGTTCTTTTTTAGCATGAATGATATTTCTTGTTCCCGCAATTACCTTTTCCAACTGACCGCCAACACGGTATTGCTCATAGGTTTGTTGCGTGTTACCATCAATGGAAATGATAAGTCGGTCCAGCCCCGATTTAACAGTTGCCTTTGCACGTTCAGGACTAAGATAATGGGCGTTGGTAGAAACAGCGGTATAAATTTTATGGCTTGAGGCATATCCAATCATCTGCTCAAGCTTTGGATTTAGGTAAGGTTCGCCTTGAAAATAGAAGTTAATGGAGCCTAATTCAGCGCCCAGCTCATCCACGATGCGTTCCAAGAATTCGGGCTGTAACATACCAGTGGGCCTGGAAAATGAACGCAAGCCACTCGGGCATTCGGGACAGCGCAAATTACAGCTGGTAGTGGGTTCTAAAGAAATATGAAGGGGCATGCCCCAATGCCATGTATTTTTTGACACTTTAGAAAACCAAAAACTCAAATGTAGTTTTAGCGCATTTAATGCCTTTTTAAGGGTCAGCACCCGAAATATTATTGCAGCATACGTAAACATCAATGCATAAAAATCTGTTTTATTTTTGTTACTTTGGTACCTGCAATAAAAAAAACTCAAAATTGATATCCATGAAAAAAATTATACTCTTTTCCTCCGCCTTATGTGCAATTGCCGTAGCATCTGTTCTTCAAAGTCCTGATGCACATTCACGTTCAGCTGGAGCCCCTGCACAGCATGCCGGAGCCCCTGCAGATAACAGCGGACAAACATGCGCTAAGTCAGGATGCCATAATACCAATCCGGCCACGGATCGCGACGGTATGTTGAGTTCGAATGTGCCTGAAACCGGATATATTCCAGGCGAGACTTATAGTATTACGGTTTCTGTGGAGCAAGCAGGAATTTCAAAGTTTGGATTTCAGGCAACGGCACAAGATGAAGCCGGCAATTTGCAAGGCAGCTATATTTTTACTAACCCTACCGAAACACAACATCCCACCATAGGCAGCGCTTCGGTACTTACCAAGTATATTACGCATACTTCTGCAGGAAATACCACTTCAACACCCGGAAGTAAATCGTGGTCATTCGACTGGGTGGCGCCTGCAGCAGGTGCTGGCGATGTAAATTTCTATTGTGCGGTAAATTGTGCCAATGGCAATGGAAATACAGGCGGCGATCAAATTTTTAAAGACGTATTAACCTTGCAGGAAAGTATTAGTACTTCCATGAATGTTAGCACGGCAGAAGATATACTAAGCGTTTTCCCAAATCCCAATTCGGGTCATCTGGTGCAGGTTGTAATTGATAAAAATGCTGTTGTTATCGTTTATGATGCAAACGGAAAAAGGGTAATGCAAACGTCAATGAATAAAGGAAACAACTCTATTGATGTTTCGGACTTGGAGCCCGGAGTTTATTTTATGAGTTTTGAGCAAAACGGGGTGCGTCAGGTTAAAAGATTCTTGCGCCAATAGGTAACTGTTAAACAATTTAAGCATTTTCAAAACCTACTAATGTTTTGAAAATAAATACTAAACGGGTATTGTTTCTTAAAGAAATAATGCCCGTTTAACGTTTTATATCCTTAATAATGTCGCGCAGTAACTTTCAGTTTTTTAAAATTACATGTAGGGTATTAGCACTTCAAAGATTTCAACCCAACTTGCGTAATTGAATCGCATAATAAACCGCAAGAGCCAATGAATCTGCGTTTCGTGGCGATGAATTTGGATGCATCTTCAGATTTAAACCCAAACTGCGCAATAAAATTGCTCAATCTGCCGCAAGGGCTGAATGAATCCGTGATTCGTCTGGATTAACCCAGATGCATCCCGCAGATCTAGCGCCTTAAGCAATAGTGCATTTTATTTCTAACGCTTAATCTGCGTTAAAGCTTCATCTGGGTTCTAGTATTCAGGGTTTAACTTATCATGGTTTTGAATGTTAAGAATTAAAAAAGGGGGAATTATCCCCCTTTTTTAATCTTTTTCGTTTGGCTAAACAATCCCAAACGAAGAATACAATGTGTTTAAGCTTATTTGCGCAATAATACCCGGCGGGTTTGAACGTTTTCGCCGTCAAACACTTTCACAAAATAAACACCATCGGATAAATCGTTAAGACTAATTACCGTAGCGGGTTGTTCTTTACTGAATTGTAAATCCATGCTTTCTACCAGTTGTCCTAAGTGGTTAAACACCTGAACGGTTTGCTGCATATCGGAGGTAGGCACTAAACGAATGTTCAAAATACCGTTACTTGGGTTAGGGAACACGCTAAATACCTCTTCAGATTCGGTATCCATATCCTCTGACTCTCCCGCCTCACGTACAAAAGAACTAGAGCTGATCTCTGCACGAAGCGTGTAACAAGAAGTTGATGAAAATGCACCATTGTAACCATACACGTATGCGGTGTAAGTGGTGGCTGTTTGTGTATTGTTGTAAATACAAGTTTCCGAAGTTGTACCCCCATTGACTGATGTTCTAACTCGTGTACTTCCTCTGAATAACTCTAAGTCATAATCGGCAGGCAGGTTAGTTAATGAAACCTTTACATTACGAGCCGATGACGTATTATTAAACTTGAAGTAATCTTTGTCAGTTGATGTGCCGATGCGTGCCGTAATATTGGTAGCAAGCGGAATAGTTTTCGCTGTAGAGCGGCTTTCGTTTGTTTCGTAATTATCGGTGCAAGTTGATACTGCTTGTGTGGTAAATGATGCAGTTGCAGATACCGCGCTGTTGCCATTTGAACAAACCGTTGTTACACGGAAATTATAGGTAGTGCTAGCCGTCAAACCCGAAAGGTTCACCGCAGTAGAAGCGGTATTGAATAATGACCAGGAGGTTGCCGCAGCTGTTTTGTACTCCAAATTGTAGCTTAATGCCCCGCTAACCGCGCCCCAGCTAACTGTTGCTGTTGTAGATGCCACATTTGAAGAGGCCAAACCGCTTGGGGTATTGCACGCACCAGGTGTAACCGGTGTGCAGCCATCAGAAGTAAGAAGAGCAGCACGTGTTCCACCAGCTGCAAACAATGCCACCGAACGCGCTTTTTGTCCAGCACTGAACATATACATGCAGGCATCATCGGTATAATCCATGTAGTTCATGGTCATTTCGGTACCTCCACCGGTGCAGTTATTGTTTTTAGGGAATGCCGGACAACCTCCGTTAGAAGTTTGATGGGTTGGTGTATCATTTACTAAGTCGCTTCCGCAGTTAGCGTCACCCCAAATGTGGCGAAGGTTTAACCAGTGACCAATTTCGTGTGTGATGGTACGTCCTTTATTAAATGGTGCCGTTGCGGTACCGGTTGTTCCGAAATAGCGATAATCGCAAACAACACCGTCGGTTGTAGCAGTCGCCGTTCCAGGGAATGTTGCATACCCAAGGATACCGCCTCCGATATCGCACACCCAAACGTTAAGGTATTTGTTCGGATCCCAACCCGGGGTTCCGCCGGTTGATGATTGCTTCACGTTATTTCCTGAACCGAAAGAGGTTGTGCGGGTTGAAGCAACACGATTAATCCCATTAAACGCGGCTCCGCTTGGTGTACGTTGAGCCATACAGAAATTAAATTCCATATCTGCGGCCACACCAGCAAAAAGCGAAGGGGTTAATGAAACGTCGCTATTCAACTTACGAAAGTCATTGTTCATAACATTCAACTGCGACTGAATTTGTGCATCGGAAATGTTTTCGGTCGAGTTTTTATACACGATGTGAAATACCACCGGAATAGTAATCACTGCACGAGGCGCTGTCCCATGCTGTTCCACATGACGGGTATGTTCCTCCACGGCATTCATTTGTTCGATTATTGCAGGATTGTTATCAATCAACATCTGCAAGTTTTCCATTGTTCCACACTGCCTCTGGGCAATAAGGCTTGCGCTCATTCCAAAGAAAAGCGATAAAGCCAGCTTGTACATTTTCTTCATGATTTGGTTTTTGATTTTAATGGATGAATTTCCATATTTATTTTTTCAAAACCAAATGAGGTGCAATTATTTATAAACAATAATAATGTAAGTGTTAAACAATTTTTAAGCAGCTGAGCATTCACCGCACAAATCCTGAGTAAAGTTAGCCCTTAAATCTGCTAATGTTCTATTGGCCAGCATAAACATAAGTTTACAAAGGGTAGCTTCTCTTGTCATATCGGAGGCACTAATTACACCCATTTTTAATAATTGCTGTGATGTTTTGTATTTTCCTTGTTCTACCGATCCGTTTAGGCATTGGCTTACATTAATTATAAGAATGCCTCCCTCAATAGCCTTTCTGATAATGTCTAGAAACCAGGGTGCTGTTGGAGCATTGCCCGCACCAAATGTTTCAAGAACCATTGCTTTTAAACCGGGAATGCTACTAACGGCTCGAACATATGCTTCGTTCATTCCCGGAAAGAGGCGCAGCACGGCAACGTGTGTATCAAGGTTTTTATGAAACAAGGGCGGCTCGGTTGGTGTGGAAAGTAATAAGCGCTCATTAATCTGTATGTTTACTCCAGCTTCGGCTAGTGCCTCGTAATTTGGACTAATAAACGCATTAAAATGGCTGGCGCTGTATTTTGTTGTGCGGTTTCCTCGTAGAAGATGATATTCAAAATAAATGCACACTTCATTTATTTTTGAGCGTCCGTTTTCTTTCATCACGGCAAGTTCAAGAGCCGTAATGAAATTCTCTTTGGCATCTGAGCGTAATACTCCAATGGGCAATTGTGCACCGGTTAGAATAACGGGCTTCCCTAAATTTTCGAGTAAAAAACTCAAGGCCGATGCGGTATAGGCCATCGTATCGGAGCCGTGTAATATTACAAAACCATCATAAGAGGCATAATTGCGTTCAATAATCTCAACCATCTTTATCCAATGTTCAGGAGATATATCCGACGAATCTAATGTTGTTTCGAAGGTTTCAATGTGTATTTCGGCTTCAATGCGGCTCAATTCCGGGATGTATTGCAATAACAAATCAATATTGACAGGCATTAACGAACCACTAACGGCATCTTTAACCATTCCAATGGTGCCTCCGGTGTAAATAACCAATGCTCTGGGCTTCATAGTTTAAAAAGTGTTTTTGCGTTTTGGGTGGTTTTTTCAGCAATTTCTCGGCTCCCCAGCATAAAAATACTGCTCAGCTCGTCGGCAATAAATCGCAGATAGGCACTTTCGTTCCGCTTACCCCGAAATGGCACAGGAGCCAAATACGGAGCATCAGTTTCTAGAACGATACGATCGAGCCCGGTTTGTTTGACAATATTCGGCAATTCTGATTTTTTAAAGGTAAGAACGCCTCCAATCCCTAAATAAAATCCCATTTCGAGAATGGTAGCGGCCTCTTCCATGGTTCCCGAAAAACAATGGAACACCCCGTTAAGGCCCTTCGAAATAAACGGCTTTAAAGCTTCGATGCATTCGGAGGTGGCATTACGCGAATGAATAATGATCGGAAGATTACGCTCCACGGCCCATCCGCATTGAATGTTTAACGCTTCTTTCTGAAGCTCCAATGTAGATACATCCCAAAACAAATCGATGCCGCATTCGCCAAGAGCGATAAAATTCTGCGACCTAAATTGTGCTTCACAAAAACGGAGTTCGTGCTCCAGCGTATCTGGCTTTACCGAGCAGGGATGCAACCCATTCGCCGCCAGGCATAAATCGGGATGCCTGTACTGCAGCTCCATCATTGCGTCGAAAGTTTCCGAATCAATTGCCGGCAATATTATGGTTTCAATTCCATGTTCGCGTGCCCTGGATATTATCGCTTCCCGATCCTGATCGAATTCGGCACTATATAAATGTGCATGGGTATCGATAAATTTCATGGTTCAAATATAAGTGCATTTACGTGCCCAGCTCCGATATTTGGCACTACTTGTAAATGACTAATTTCGTGCTGTGAAAATTCTGCTCATCCGTTTTAGCTCTATTGGCGATATTGTGCTTACATCGCCGGTAATCCGCTGCATAAAGGAACAGATTGCTGATGCAGAAGTTCATGTATTGGTTAAACCCGGTTTTGCCGCGGTTCTCAAATCCAATCCGCATATTTCGAAAATCTGGAATTGGGAAAAAGGGATAATCCCTCAGTTGAAGCAGCAGCAGTTCGACCGTATAATAGACCTACATCACAACCTCAGAAGTTTACGGGTTAAAACGGCTTTAGGAAAACCCTCGAGTTCTTTTCCTAAACTGAATATTGAAAAATTGATGTTGGTTCGATTGGGAATTAATCGCCTCCCCAATAAACATGTAGTAGATCGTTACTTCGAAGCAGCTCAATCTTTAGGAGTTAATAATGATGGAAAGGGGCTTTCATTTTTCACTACACCCGATGAGGAGCGCATTTTGGAACAACTGCCCCCCGATTTTAAGTCGGGCTATACCGCTATTGTTTGCGGGGCCCTTCAAGTAACCAAGCGCATTCCTCACGATAAATTACTGGAGTTCTCCAAAGCCATAAATGGACGCATCGTTTTACTTGGCGGCGCTTCTGAAACAGATATAGGAGCTAAAATTGAAGCCGAAATCGGTACACGGGCTATGTCGTTTTGCGGTAAAACATCCCTTGGCGAATCGGCGGTGCTGCTCAAACACGCAATAGCAGTTTTAACACCCGACACTGGCATGATGCACATTGCCGCTGCATTCAAAAAACCCATCGCCGTAGTTTGGGGAAATACGGTGCCTGCGTTTGGAATGGGACCGTATATGCCTGGCAATGATGATTTAATTTATCACGCCGAAGCGCCTAACTTAAGCTGTCGACCTTGTTCAAAGATTGGCTTCCCCCAATGCCCCAAAGGACATTTTTCATGCATGAACCAACAAGACGGCGCTTCACTCGCAGCTTGGTTGAATCGGTTTTCTGCTTCTTTATGAACTCTTTAGAATCTTAAGCTGGTCGTTCAAGGAAGCTATTTCGGCACGGGTCTTACTAATTTTACGCTCAATGTCTTTTCGCAGCTCGTCGGCCCCTTTCGATTTTGCTAAAAAGCCAATGTTATTTTCGAGGGTTTGCAGCTCGGTTTGCATGCGTCGCAGTTTGTCCTGCACCACATTTTTTTGCTGGTTGAGTTTATCCTTTCCTCCGGGATCTGCTGCCAGATTGCTCACCTGCTCTCTGAAATGCTGACGACGCATTTCGGCATTGCCGGTTTTAATTTTCGAAAACTGCTTGTCGATGGCCGAGCGGTAACGTTTGTTAAGCGCATCCTTTTCTTTTAACGGCACATGGCCAATTTCCATCCAGCGTGCCTGAAAATTCTTGAGTGTTTCAAAAGCTCCGGCAGTATTCGCATCCGATTCGTATGCTTCAATCTCCGCCATCAACTCAAGTTTTTTACGTAGATTCTCGTCCTGCTCGGAATTCATTCCCGAAAAATGCTGATTTCTGCTTTCGTAAAATACGTCGCAGGCCTTTCTAAAGCGCTCCCACAATTTATCGGAATGCTTCTTGGCCACCGGCCCTGTGCTTTTCCATAAGTCTTGCAACTCTTTTAACCGAGCACCCGTCTTTTTCCACTCTGTACTGTCTTTCAGGGCCTCGGCTTCCATGCACAAATCTACCTTTTGTTTGTAATTCTGGTTTTGAGTGTTCCTTAAATCCTTGTAAAACTGCTCCTTGGCATCGTAAAAAGCATCTCGAGATGTTTTAAAACGCTGCCACACGCTTTCATTATCTTTTTTAGAGGCGAAGCCAATTTTTTTCCATTCCTCAAGCGCCGCAGCCATTTTCTCGCTGGCTTCCTGCCAGTGCACATGATTTTTAAATGGCATCTCGCCGGTAATTACCTCAGCGCGCTCACATACTGCAATTTTCTTATTATGATTTTCGGTAAAAACAGCTTCTTGTTCCTGAATGTAGGATCTGCGGCGTTCGAACAACTTATCGCCTGCACTGCGAAAGCGCTCCCAAAGCACCTCGCTCTGTTCTTTACCTACTTGTCCAATTTCTTTCCATTGAGTCTGCAAAGCAATGTATTCATCCAACGATTTGCTTATGGATTCGTGAAGGAGTAATTCTTCGGCTTTGATGCATAATGCAGTCTTAAGCTCCAGATTTTTTTTCTGGTCGAGCTCACGTAGCTCCTTGTTAATTTTGATAATTTCATAAAAATTGTTGATGTGGTGATGGTAATTCTTCCATAATTCATCAACGTAAGCAGCAGGAACCAAACCAATAGAACGCCACTGATTTTGCAGCTCATGCAAACGGTCGAAAGAGCCCGAAATATTTTCGGTTTGCTCAAGCAGTTTTTTTAGTTCCGCTAAAATGACCTGCTTTTGTTTGAGATTGTCTTTTAGCTGTTGTTCTTTTTGTTTGCGTTCATCGTTGCGTCGTTCGATATATAATTTGGCATAACTATCAAATTGCTCATCGGCTTCATCCCGCAGCACTTCAAACTCTTCTGGCAGCCCACCGTTTTCGATAAATTTCGACTTCTTTAAACGTATTTCTTCATCTTTGGCATTACGGTAAGCATCACGCATGGCATGAAACGCCGTTTTATGGCGCTCAAGATCGTTGCGCGAAATCAGCTCTTTAAGTGCTTCAGCCAACTCCGGGCGGCTCATTTCATTATAGGCCGGCTGGTTTTCAAGGGCATCCGTTTCGTCTGTGCCTGATTCCTGATATTCAGGTTCATCGATCTCTGTTACTGATGCGTTATTCTGGATAATTTCTACGTTTGCATCCAATTCAGCATATGCACTTTCGCTAATGGGCGCCAACGCTTCTATAGATGCAGCATCGGAAAGCGCTGTTTCTTCCTCCTCCATTGCGGTTATTTCTACAACATTAATTTCTGCAGGAGGCACATCTTCGGGCACAATTACCTCAGGCTGCGGTTCTATCGTGGCATCTTCAGTTTTCAATTCGCCTTCATTCGGTAGAATTTTCTCCTCTACCAATGTCGTTTCCCCACTAAGGTTAATTTCTGCAGGGGGCACATCTTCGGGCACAATTACCTCGGGCTCGGGATTTGTATTTTTGCTTTGAGTCTCAGATGTCTGACCTTCCATATAATTTTGCTCAACGCTTTGATTATTATTGTTTTCTGCATTTACATTCGGAGCAGCATCCGGCGGCATGTTATTTTCGTTGTCTGTTATCATGCTTCAAAATTAAGGAAACATCAACAAATCAATCGGTATTAAATGC
>JBKCHQ010000005.1:0-11549 GCA_046302715.1 Bacteroidia bacterium
GTCGTAGGTACCTCGCTGCAAGTGTATCCTGCGGCTGGGCTTTTGGACGCAGCGCCGTATGGGAGCGAAATTTATTACATCGATCCTTCGGAATATTCGGGGCGGCCCATGGCGAATCTTAAACACCTTAAAGAGCCGGCAGCCCAAGCATTGCCGAGGCTGGTGAACGAATTGTTGGAGCGCTTTCAGAACCAATAAATACCTTATTTTTGCTTTAAACAGTTTAAGAAATGGGTTTAGTTTATTCCGAAATTATTGTATCCAATCCGGTTAAAAGTCATTTACAGCCTTTACAGGTTAAATGCCTGGCAGATACCGGTTCAACATATCTGGTTTTACCACAGCATATCGCCACACAGCTTCAGTTGCAGCCTTTAGAAACCAGAGAAGCTACCACTGCCGATGGAAGTTCTCACACGGTGCCTTATGCGGGTCCGGTGCAGGTTACATTTGATGGGCGAAATTGTTTTGTAGGTGCCCTCATAATGGGCGACGAAGTGTTACTTGGGGCAGTACCTATGGAAGATATGGATTTGGTGGTTCATCCTAAATTGTTAAAAATAACAGTCAACCCCGAAAGTCCTAATATCCCTCGTGGACACGCCAAATAGGTCTCGTATTTTGTGAATTTCTACCCAAGGCTTAATTATTCTTTTTAGGGCGCCAGCCGTGCTTTTCGGTACAAGTCCGCACCCAAAGTGCTCCGCTATCGGGTTTGCGGGCTTTCCCCTTCAATCACTGGCGCTTACCACAAAACGTCGAAATTTACCTGCTCTGTAAAAATAATTTTACATCATATGCATACAGCTCCGAACCGAGTTCTTAAGCATGCATGCGTCGAAGAAACAAAATCCTATATCCTAATTCAAAAATCCTTCTAGTGCTGCACCACAATTTTTGTGGTTGTTTGCACAGATGTTGATTGCACCTTCAAAATGTAAACTCCATTCGAAAGCTGCGTTACCGGAATGGTACCCGATGTTGCAGCATTTGTTTGCGTGTACACTTCGTTACCCGCCAATGAATAGAGTGAAATCGTTGCCGGCTCGCCTTGGGTTTCGAGGTTATAATTTATTTCGTTAACCGCCGGAACTGGCCTTGCAGAAATGATTGAAGCGTTTTCTTTTGAAGGGTTTTGAATGTTCAGCACATAATCGAGATATCCAATGTGCCCGAGGGTATCGGTAAAGAGGTTCACATTAAAATCGCCAGCAAAATACAATTGATTGTTATGCAGGGAGATGGTTCTGATGGGGCCGTCTGGAACCAAGAGCGGATTGTAGGAGTTATAGTACGAACCGCCTACATCCTGAAATCGTTGATAAGCCATCAGGTTATTACCATACGTCATTAATGAAGTACAAAAGAAATCGCCGCCGCAAAGCAGATTGTATCCATCCGATTCAATAGAATAAATTCCGTTGCCCCAAAAACCGTCTTCCATACCTGAAGCTGCGCCAATAAGTGTTTCCCAATTTCCTTCGTTTTGTTCGTTAAATATAGCAAGAGCACAGGTATCGCCACCCGAAATCATGTCGCAGGCAGCGTACAGTGAGCCGTTGTGAATGGCAAGGTCGTTCACAGGTGTTGGTGTTCCAAAGCCAAGTGAACTCATATTAATACCGTCATAAGTTGCTACATGAAATCGCGGAGCCCCTGTTATCAATCCAAAATTACCTCCAATCAAGAGTTTGTTGTTCCATACTTCGAGCGTACGTGCACCTTCACCGAAAATAAAACCTTGCGCAACATCTTCCCATTGCGTACCATTCCAGCGCGCCAAAAGTCCGGTAAACTTACCACCAGCGTAAATTGCACCATCGTAAACGGCAAGTGCGTGAACGTCGCCATCAAGCGCCCCCATATCTGACCATGAACCTGTACCTAAATCATACATGGCCACATGGGGTGCCGACTCACCCTCAGAAAGGGTGAAATCGCCGCCGATGTAAAGTTTGTTTTCATGTAAAAGCACGGTGCGAATAGTATCGTTGGTGCCAATGCCGAGCGACATCCAGTCGTAGCCGGCAAAGCCGCTAATCCATGCTATAATATTGGATGAGGTTATGCCCGAATTGGAGCCCGAAAAACCGCCTGCCATAAAAATGGTTTGATCGTTGGGCTGAAAGGCTGTTGCCAATACCGTTCCGTTCAATCCTCCGTTGAGGTCGAAAGCATTAGATTGTGGCGGATATCCCGGCTGAATCCAGGCCAGTTCATCTGTCGTAAAACCATGTTCGGTGGCCCATGCTGCAACGCCAGGTGTTTTAATCTCGTGGATGTAGGCAAATTTTTCGCGGGCATCTATACGACGGGCCAAATCATCATTTCCGCTACGCATCATCAGGTACCCCACTGCGCAATGCGTGCCGTTGCGGTCAATAAACACCGGATTTTGATAGGGTAGGTAGTTGTTGATGGGGAAAACGCCCGCTATAGCATAGGCCTTTAATTCAGCCAGCAATTGAAGACGCTTGTTTTTTTGTTCAGTTGAAAGATGTTGAGTGTTACGCAAACGCAAGGTTTGTTCTACCAAGCTGAGATGTGCGCTTATCCATTCGTTAAAATTTTGAGGCTCATGGCGAAGCGATACGTTTTTAACGTCGTTTTGCTTTTGCCACTGAATGTTTACCCGACTAAGTTTTTGGATAAGCTCATTTTTTAATGGCTTTGCCGACACCGTTAAGCCTAAAACCATCATTAAGAAAAGATGTACTATTGTTTTCATAGCATTAATTTTAAATGATTCTAAACGCAAACACGAAGGCATTTTTAAAAAGGTTTATTGCCGACGTAATTTATGTTTAAACAGAACGAAAGTATCTCAAAATCAATAATAATTATATAATAAAGGGCAGATTTTGATATGATATTTATCCATAAAATCAGAAATTATGACGGATGAAATGGAATCCATTTTGTTTGCACGTGACGTAGCAGAAAGGCCCTTATCGAATGGGCAATGCAGCCCAGCGGCCTAAGGTGCTAATTTCTTTTAAAAAGATTAAAACAAGGTAGTTTCGTCCGCTCCACGCAAACCATTTTCCAAGAGAAATAAACTATGATAAGGCTTATAGCTATAGTTTTGCAGGGCCTATACGTTATATTACTGGTATTTGAATTACTGGGGCGCAAATCGAAGATTGAATCGACTCCCATAGCTTTTCATGCAAAATTACCATGCCTTCGGTATCTCGTTCGCAATACTTAATTAATTCGTTGCGGGTTAGCTCCCAGTCTTCGATTAAGTTGCCCTGTATTTTTTGTAAGTAAAGTGAGCTCGCCTGGTTGCCATTATTTACCTCCAGGTTTTTGTAACTGAATTCAGGTGCCAGCGCGGGCAATACTGACTTAATGGAAGCCGATTTGCCCATAAGCGGTTCGTAGCGCAGCTTTTTATTAAAGGGCTCGTAAAGATCGACCATACGGGCTGTAATACCTTCAATAAAAGTTGCGTATTGCGGAAACGTAATACTTAATTGATTAAAAACGCCTCGTTCAAACGGTGCATAATACGCAATAACGCTTCCCTTTGGTCTAATATCGCCTACAAGCTGCTTTAGAAGTTGCTCACGCGGATCAAGCGAAGCGTTATTGGTGAAATCTTCGGGATGGGCTAAAAATTCGCGATGAATAGGTTTGGCTCCCGGGGCATCAATGATATGCAAGGAGTACTGAAATGGAATTTTTTCAAAAGGATGCGATTCGTCCAAAATGGGTATTGCCGAGCTTAGGGTTTCGAAATCAAAGAAATGCAACGGGTAAGTAAGCTGATTTAAAAAAGCTCCTATACCCAAAATGTCGGTATGGCCTTGATTATATTTTACACCGTTAACTTGTAACTGCTGCCTTTTGCTTAGTTTTTGGGTGGACGGAATGTCGGCAAGGCTTAAAATGCCCATGTTGTATAGTTCCCAGTCTTTTCCACGGGCATCGTACAGTTCAAATACCGATTGCTCGGGAATATGACTCCAGCAGTGATATTTGTAGGGGCAATCAAAGGGTTGGCTGCATTGTTTGCCAATTGAAATGCAAGGTTCTTCGGCCTGCATAAGCATTTTTTGCATGCTCCTTAACTCGGTTTCGATGCCGTTTTGCATCCCGATGATTTTTTGGGTGATATCGGTTTTAGTAAATAATTGTTTAGGGTCAATAGCGCCTCTTTTTACATAGTTTTTATCGATATGCATAAGAAAGAAACGGTCGGGAGCCTGCCCGCATTGGTTCATTACCCAATATTGAAATGCGGCGTCGGTAAAATGATATTCTTTAAGTTCAGCGCTGCTTTTTACTTCAATGGCCCAACGTTCACCGCCTTTGTGATGTAAAATATCGAGTGCGGCAAATGCACCGCTGTGCGAAAAACTGGCTTCATAAATAGTATCCACACCTGTAAAAAGCCATTCTGTGGTGCGTTTTATGGCAAGGCCCCAATCATTGTTAAAATCTAATGTTGCATCATTTCCGTTTGGGAAAACAGTCTGAGCCAACCTGCCTATTTCATGTCCTTCATCAAATCGTGCTTGTTGAGCATCAGTAATTTCGGGCTTTAGGTCTTTACGGTTTACGTCGAAATATAATTTTTTGGAGCATTGTTTGCCCGCTACGAATTTTGATTTGCTTAACGTGATCATAGAGGATGGTTTTAATTATAATTTGAGAAAGAGTTTATACAAAGTGTCGATTATTTGAATGCGCTAGTCTAGCGGCTTCTGTTTATTTTAAAAGTATTTACAAAGCTACGACATTTCTGCGCATTCTTATTGCGTAGAAATTAATTCGTGCGATTTTGTCGCCGCACTAGTTGCGCAAAGCTTGAAGTTACCTTTTACAAGAGCAGAGAATTTATTTTTTAGGAGGCTCGCTTTTTTTTAAAGCCCAGGTCTATTTGTGGTTCTTCGATTGGGCTTCCCAGATTAAAGCCCACTACCGCACGTTGCCTATACGTGCTGCCTTCAAGTTCCTTCAAAAGATATTCCTCGAGCGCTAATGCCAGAGCTGTTGTTTTTCTGCGAATCGCCTTGGCAATGTTTGCTTTACGGCAAAAATTGAGCAGTTGAGCTGCACTAAAACAGTATTTTTGTGCCAGTTGCCAGCATTTTTCAGGTTCAAGCTGCGGGAAAAATTGTATGAGGAGGAGCTTTCGTGTTTCAAAATCGGGCATGCCAATATCTATTCGGTAAAGAAATCTGCGGGTAAAAGCAAGATCAAACATTTTAGGAAGGTTGGTAGTGCAAATTAAAATACCGCTAAACGTCTCGAGTTCGTTAAGTAAAATGGTTTGAACGGCATTTTCGGTTTGGGCCAAATTGCCTACGCTTTTGCTCCTATTTTGAAAGATGCTATCCGCTTCATTAAAACACAGAATTGGGGCTGTTGATGGGTTAATTGCGCTCAGTTTATAGTATTCGAAAAGCTGTTTTATTTTTTTCTCGCTTTCGCCGTAATACATATCTCTTTGTTCTGCCACATTAAAGATGAGCAAATCGCGTCCGCTTTTGCGCGCTAATTGGCGTGCCAGTTCGGTTTTACCGGTACCGGGTAAACCTGAAAGAAGCACGGTAACGCCGATTATATCCTTTTGTTTTTGCATACTTTTCCTGTAGGACTCAAATGATTTTGGCTTAATGAGTTCGAACAGCTCATCGGTTATTGGTTTAGTGTCGTGGTTGTAAAGTAGGGTACGTTCTTCAATGGATGATGCGGCCGTGCGTTGAAGGGTAGGGGGCAATATAAGCGGATCGGCACCTCCATTTACACCACGCTTTAACTCACCCGAGGCGGGCAGCATAAAATCTGCGACCAATATTTTTCTGCCGAAATTGCCTTGTTCAAAACGAAGCAATCCTGTGGCAATAAGTGCAGAATTGTCGGCCATCCATTCGTCATGCAGCCTCTTGGCACGTAACTGGTTTGAGCTAAAAAGGCTGCTTAGCCAGCGCACGCTGAGGTTGCGCCAATCCATAAGAAATAAAAGACATGCAAAAACCGCTGCCGATTTAACCCGGTCATCGCATTTTATGGCTTTTGCTTTTCGGGCAAGCGGGTGGCTCGATTTTCTGATAAATGTCATACAGTGCATCTGCCAGGTAGCACAAGCCATATTCCGACTCAGAAATAACACCGCAAGTGCATACATGTTAAGGAGTTCTTGTTCCTGTGGATGTATCTCCTTCTTGTGGCATACCATCAGCAATTTTTGACCGGTGCGCAAAGCCACATCCACGGTATGGTTCAGTTCAAGTTCGGGATTGTATTCTGAGGCATCTTCTGCATTAATTTCAATAAAACCCCAGGTAACAAGTGTGGCAAAAGCTTCATTTAACATTTTGGGCTCAATGCGTTCTGCCAATCGTTCAAAAATAGATGAAACTGTTGCATTTCTTCGTCTGCCGTTATTCATAATACATGCCGCAAGCACTGCTCCTTGGGCATAACTGGTATTGGTAAACTCACAAAATGAGTGTAGATCCGCTTCGGTCGGAAAATGCGTTCGTTCGTTGGCTTTCTTTTCAAGCGCTTGCAAATGACTGATCCAGTTTTTCATAATTTAAATTTTTTCTGCAAAATTACATGCATCTACGCAATGATATTGCGTAGCAATTCCTACCTTTGTTCATTATTCTAATGCTTATGGATCAGGACAAAATCAACACTTTACGTATCAAGTTTATTTGTAAATTTTTAGATAACGGTGGCGGTACCTTGAAAGAGATGCATTCTTTTTTAAATGCTAAGTTGGAGGATGCCGAATGTAATCCGATACAGCTTCGCATGTTACAATTGTTAATTGAAAAGCTTCGAAAAGGTCAGTTTAATCACAGTTTGCAAGGATTTACACGAAGTAAAAACCAAGTGGTATTCAAGGTTAAATACCGCAATAAGATTTACACATGGGACGAAGATTCGCCAAAGCCAGAGTTTGGCGATTTGGATGAAAATGAGCGCTATACTTTACCTTTTTTGAGCGGCATTCTTAAGAAATATGAGCGCATTCCTGCGGTGCAAAAAATACTCGATTCATTGCCCGATTTGTTTGGGGTTAGTGCATCCGAAATGGAAAGTGCCAACGTGGTATATCATTCAGGTGCCGAGCTTTACGACAGTAAGGGCCATGATGCAAAGTGGTCGCAGGACAAAGTCATCGAATTGGCCATTAAAATATTGGGGCATATAAATAGAAGTGAACAAATTGAGTTTTTATACCATCCTGTTGCGATGCAGTTTGATACGCTTGGGGAAGCGAGGTCTCATAGTTATGTTTCGCCCATGCAAATTCGGTTTTACAATGAGTATTATTATTTAACGGCGATTTACAAAGACCGAATCATGAATTATCGCATTGATTTAATTTCAAATCTTAGGGTGGACGTACAATTAGATAAAGAAGACATCCCTTTGTATTTTGACCCAATAGCCTTGGAGAAAAAATTTAAACTAAAAGACCATTTTGAGCATGTTTTGGGAATTTGGAATCATGAATATGACGCGAAGGTGTACACTATAAAGATCCGCTTTCGCGATTGGGCCGCCAATTATGTGAAGAGGTTAAAGTTCCATCACTCGCAACGTCTGTGTTCAATCAACGAAGAGGAGGCTAGCATTGTGGTATCGTTTACGCTAAAGCTAGGTAAAGAGCAATATGCCAATCAACCCGTAATAGAGCGCTCGCCCGAGCTTAGCTTTTTTCTGGGGCGTTTCAGAGAATATGCAGAGGTGCTGAGTGCAGTGGAGGTTTGAAGAAATTCAATTTACGCGATTATTACAACGATTTTTTGGGCTTTAGCACTCGATTAGTTCTCATAAAGCTTGTAATAATCGTTATACCATCTGCTTCTATGCCTTGTCAACAGGGGCCTTGCCGATTGAGAACGAAATCCAAAATCCGCGACCTTAAAGCCAATTGAACCCAGATTAAGCATAAGAAATGTGGTCGATGTACCCAGGCCTTTATTTTTTGTTTCTTTTTCATCAAGGAAAAAGTAAGAGGAAAAAGAAAGAGATCTTTTTCAGGTTCGACTAATTAGATGATTCAGCAAGGGGTTACGAAATCGACTTCCTCACCCGCTCGGCATAATTTCTTAATGCCACACGAAGCTCAACTCCGTTTTGTGCTATATCTTCCTTAACGGCTAAAGCCGAGATAACGTGCGTGAGTTTTTCGCCTTCATCCTCTCCCAATACTTCAAAGGCAGGTTGCTGCTCATTGAGAATGGCCTCTTCTGCATGTTTTAATTCCTCTACAGAATAATTTTCGGCAAGCGATCGAATAACAGGAAGTTTCATGTTAGCTGAGAAAGAAGTTCAACCACCGATTCTTCTTTAGATGCCGCCCTACCTGCAACACGTTGACCGTTTTTGAACACGGCAAAGTATGGCAGATTATCCACTCCACCGGCATGACGGGCCTGCTCGTTTTCTTCGGCATTAATATCCAGAAATACAATACCGGCAAAACGTTCATCGTCGGATAACCGGCGGAATTTGGGTGAAAACAATTTGCAATTGCCACACCAGTCGGCAAAATATTTTACAATTACTTTTTCGTTTGATGCAATGTGCGCCGCAAAATCGGCATCATTTGATTGAATTACTGCCATAATCTGTATTAACAATTAATAAATAAACTTGTTTATTCCATCCGTTTCGAGGCATTCCAGTAAACATCCATTTCATCCAAAGACATTTGCCCCAGTACCTTGCCGTCCTTTTTTGATGCCTCTTCGAGGTATGTAAAGCGTTTTATGAATTTTAGGTTAGTTTTTTCGAGCGCATCTTCTGGATTGATATTATGAAAACGGGCGTAGTTAATTAGTGAGAAGAGCAAATCGCCAAACTCGGCTTCGGCCTTAGCATGTGTCCCGTTCGCTACTTCATGCTTAAATTCATCTATTTCTTCAAGCACTTTTTCCCATACTTGTTGCTGGTTGTCCCAGTCAAAACCAACCCCTCTGGCTTTTTCCTGTATGCGCGAAGCTTTAATCAATGCAGGAAGCGATACCGGTACCCCCGATAACACCGATTTATTTCCCTCTTTCAATTTAAGCTTTTCCCAGTTTTGTTTTACTTCATCCTCATCCTTGACTGTCACATCCCCATAAATGTGTGGATGTCGGCTCACCAGCTTATCGCAAAGCTTATGAATGAGCGAAACCATATCAAAAGTGCCGGTTTCTGAACCAATGCGCGCATAAAATACAATATGGAGCAGCACATCGCCCAATTCCTTTTCAATTTCAGCATTATCGTTTTTCAGAATAGCGTCGGATAATTCATACACTTCCTCCAGTGTTAGGTGGCGAAGCGATTGCATGGTTTGTTTTTTATCCCATGGACATTGTTCGCGCAATTCATCCATAATGGTGAGTAAGCGCATAAATGCAGCCGATTTTGTTTCTTCATTTTTTGCCATCTGGGCAAAGGTAATTAAAGCAAAGGCAACAAAGGGTAGTTGATAATTATGTCGATGGTATTGAATAATTTAGAACTTAAATTTTATATTTTGCGAGCAAATCATAACAAACACCAAGCTAATGAAACATCTTTACACCACCTGTATTCTTTTTGCAGCCTGCCTTTTTTCAAAGGCACAAACTGTTATTTTTTCGGATAATTTCGACTCTTATGTACCAGGCACAGGGATCGTAGCCTCTAATCCTGCCTGGAGCTATTGGAATGCTTCTACCAACTCCGACGCCGTTGTGGACTCCAACCAATCCTTTAGTGCCAATAATTCGTGCTTGGTGAACGGCACCAGCACGGATTTGATTTTGCCTATTGGGCCCTATACTTCGGGTATTTACTTTGTTGACTTTAAAATGCTCCTTCCTCAGGGTTCAACTGGGGGGTATTTTAATTTGCTGCACGTTTGGAATGCCACTTCGACGAATTATGAATGGGCGGTTGATGTGTTTTTTGATGCGGATGGCTCATGTTACATTACCTCGGGAGGCACACAAAATCCGGCAAATTTTGTAGCGCAGGTAGGCGAGTGGTTCGATATTCAGGTGCAGGTTTACCTAAACGATGATTTGGGTATTATCCTGGCCAATGGCAACGAGATATTGTCGTTCCCCTGGTCGATTAACAATGGCAATGGTGCTGCGGGTACACTGCAATTGGCGGCGCTCAATTTTTACGGAACCAACTTTGCCAATACAAACGGCACATACCATATTGATGATGTAAAAGTAACCGAGCAACCTCCTCTGTTTACCACTGCCACCGAAAAGAAAAACGATCTGTCGCTTTACCCTAATCCGGCACAAGATTTCTTTATTGTTAGTGGGTTGGAATCAAACGATTGCATGATGACGCTTAGCGACTTAGGTGGCAAAACCATTTTGTGCAACTCGCTGAATATCGCAAACAATGTGGTGGACGTTTCGGCACTTGAAGCAGGTGTTTACTTTGTTACCCTCCAAACCCAAATCGGCCGCACAGTTAAAAAACTGGTGGTGCAGTAAATTTTCTGTAATCAAAATTATAGCAAATAAAAAAGGATGGTTTTGCCATCCTTTTTTGTTTACGCATTACTTTAATACAGATGAAAAATAGTGTTGTATGTTTTGTGTAAAACTTCGAGCTAAAGCTTCAAAAAGTAACAGCACTATACGAAAAGAGCCCGACAAAGCCGGGCTCAGACTCGAAAGCCTGCGGAATAATCCTTATTGTGATAAGCTCTCATTTGCAAAGGTTAAATATTTTTTCGTATTTGCAAAACTTATCTATAAAGTATAAAATAATGGCTATTACATTAGGAATTGATTTAGGCGTAACTTCTGTTGGTTGGGCTGTTGTAGACAACCAGAGTATTTTAAGCATGGGTACACACATATTTCCGGTAGGTGTGCAAGATGATGCGTTTAAAAAGTTGCATGTTGAAAAGCCTCGAAACGAAGCAAGACGCAGCGCCCGAGGTGCCAGGAGGCTTATGCAGCGTTACAAATTACGCAGGGAACGCTTGCTTAATATTTTGGCACAGATTGACGCACAACCGAATGAAGACTTATTGGCTATTGGGAGCCGTGATTTATACCAACTGCGCAAAAAAGGTCTTGATGAAAAGCTTACTTTGAAAGAGTTTGGCAGAATTCTTTACCTTTTAAATCAGCGCAGAGGCTTCAAAAGTAATCGCAAGGAAAAAACGCAAGACGGCGACGAAAGCGGCATTGTAAAAATTAGTATCGCCGAACTTGAAGCTAAAATCAAGGAGCAGGGTGCTCGAACTGTTGGGGAATATTTTGCCAATTTATACCCGAATCAAAATGATAAATCGATTGCAAATCACGATGCGCCGCTTGAGCGTATTCGTAAACGTTTTGTTGGACGGCAGCAATACATTCGGGAGTTTGATTTACTTTGGGAAAACCAAAAAAAGTATCATCCTATTTTAACGGAAGATTTATACGAGGAAATCAGAAACAAAACAATTTTCTATCAGCGAAAACTTAAAAGTGCTAAAGATTTAGTTAACAATTGTCCTTTTGAAACCAATCGTAATTGTATTCCCAAAAGTCACCCGCTGTTTCAATCTTTTAGAACATGGC
>JBKCHQ010000006.1:0-14714 GCA_046302715.1 Bacteroidia bacterium
TCTGATATCAACTATCCTTTCGGTGGATTGGCCGATGGTTATGATGTTGACGGTATCGTTTGTTTGAATGGAGAAGAGTTAAACCCTATTCCTGCGGCTCTTAGCAACGCTTATGCAAGCACTGTTGAATCATTCACTCAAGGCGCCATGAAAAACGGAAACCCGGTTCCTGCTGCACGTTCAAATGCCGCTAATGCGCTTGGCGCACCACAAAATACAGATGTTGTAAACTTCGTATCGCTTGGATTTGGTGGTCAAATTACCCTTGGTTTCGATTACTTGGTGTTCGATCGTCCGGGAACAGACTTAATGTTGGTTGAAACTTCATATGGCAATCCTTCTTGCACCAATTACCCTGAAACTGCTCGTTTAGAAGTATCTCTCGACAATGTAACCTTCTACCCTATTGAAGGTGAATTTTGCCTGGATCAACAAGTGGATGTAGCTTCTGCAGGTCTTGCATACTTCAGCTACTTGCGCATCACCGATGCTTCGCACATGACCAGCATCCGTTTCCCAGGTTCGGCTGATGGCTTTGATGTAGACGGTGTTGTAGTAGCTCAGCCAGGTTGCAGCACAGTAGCACCACGTTACGCTGACAATGTAGTTACCCCCGACGAAGCTGCCGAAATTACTGCAACTCCTAATCCATTCAATGCTGAACTTGCCATCAGCTTAAGCACTGGCAGCATGGATGAGGCTTTCGAAATCACAGTTTTCAACACTGTTGGACAGATTATCGAAACACAAAATGTTGAAGTATCAGCAAACCAAAATACACGTTACACCTTCGGAACCTCAGCTTGGGCAACCGGAACATACTTAATCAGTGTTCGCTCAGCAAGCAACAACCAGACTATTCGTACGGTTAAATTCTAAATAACCGAGAGGAAATCCGATTTTCGAGGCCGGCTCAATAGAGTCGGCCTTTTTTATTTTCCGACTGATGATTTAAGTTTAATAAAAGCATCAGAAGTAAGGGTAGAATTGGGGATATTGCTTTTGTCGCTTATAAATGCATCAATGGTTTCGATACGAGAATCGGGTAAGGGATGCGTTTGTACAAATTCGGGAACGGCTTGGGAGCCTTGCGACTCAGCCTTTAAAATGAGCATAAGCTCTTTCATGGCCTTCGGGTGGATGTTATTTTTACATAAAATACTTAATCCTGCAGTATCTGCCTGCGTTTCTAAATCGCGTGAATACGATAAACTGCGAAGCTCGTTTCCCTGTTGAGCCAAAACAGCACCCAATCCACCATCCCCTGTTATCGTCATCAAAAGCAAGCTCCACATAACGTTATCGGCCATATTGTTCAACGAATGACGGTAATGCACATGTGATGCCTCGTGCGCCAGCAAGGCTGCCAGCTGATCAGGCTTATTCATGCGGATTAGCAATCCTTTATACACTACAATCTCTCCGCCGGGTAAGGCAAAAGCATTCACAGTTTCGCCCGGCAACACGGTAAAGTGAAGCGGATAGTCAGTATAAAAGTTTAGTTCCTTGGCAAATTCATTCAAATATCGGCTAGCTATTGTATCGGGCTTTTCCTGTTGAATAAGTTGAGAATACAACTTTTTGCCCATATCTATTTCCTGCTCCCTCGGAAAATTTTTTACCATTTCCCTTTTAATTAGTGGAAAAACGCCCCAAAATAAAAAGATACTTAAGAAAAGGAGGCCTACAACCATAATTCCCAAAATAGTTAAGAGCCTAAGATTTAAGATACTTAATCCGCTTCTTTTTTCAGCTAATCCGGGCCAATACGACAATAACAACCCTTTAATATTGGGATATTCTATTTCCAACTCCGCTTGGGCTTTATTTTCTTCAAACAACCCAATTCGATTTTTCTTCAAAACTCGAAAACACTGTATTGATTGCCTGCTAACAAATGTTACCTGTGCTCCCCGCCGCAGCGTTAACCGATGTTCGTCAATACTTAACTGTGCTTTTTCCCACGATTGGTTTGACAACTTAATGCTTACATCAAACATGGTTTAGAACCATTTACGACGAAGAAAAATAAATAAAATCCCTGCCGAAAGCGCAAGAGAAATGCCTAAAATAACAGCAAATGCCGAGCTGCTTTGTTGTCCGGGCAATTCCACATTCATACCAAAAAAACTGGCAATCAACGTGGGAACGTACAACACAATAGTAATTAAAGTAAGTGTTTTAATAATCTTATTCATGTTGTTGTTAATGATTGATGCATAAGCGGTAGTCATCTGCAACAAGATATTATTGGCAATATTGGTCATTTCAATGGCCTGCTGAAACTCGGTTACAACGTCCTGAAATAGCTCTTCGTCTTCTTCGTAGGTGCGAATTACCTGCAGACGGTTTAGGCGGGCCATCATCAACTCGTTTGACTTAAGCGCCGTGGTATAGTAGATAAGTACTTTCTGATATTTTAATAAATCAAAAATATCCTGATTACGCATACTTTCTTTAAGGTCGTCTTCGATTTGATCGACCGTTTTATTGATTTCGCGCAAGTGCATCAAAAATTTCGCAGCCGTTTTAAAAAGGATGAGCAATAAAAACTGATAATGTTTGGCGGTGTGCAGGTTTTTCACACGATTGTGCTCAAATTCCTGAATAATTACGTTTTCCTCTTTAGCAATGGTAATGATGTAGTCGTTATTAATAATCACACCTAAAGGAATGGTAATAAAAGGTGCCTCATCTTTTTTACCCTTAAAATGAGGGATTTTAATTAACGTAAATAAAACGTCGTCGTCTCGCTCGGCTCGGGCTTTTTCGTCGATATCGAGCGGATCGTTTAGGTATTCTTCTGAAAAAGGAAATTGTTGCAACAACCAAGAGAGTTCGTCCTCGGTGGGGTCAACGGCATTAATCCAACAACCCGGTTCGGGCGTCTGAATTTCTTCCAGCTTGCGGTTTTGTGTTCGGTAAAGGGTAATCATCGTCCATAGCAGCTGAAGTGGTTCCTAAATCGAGCGCAAAGATAGAAATTAAATTACGTGAAAATGTTAGGTAGGAACAATTCGAAATCAATACGCCATTAAATCGCGCAACTGCTTTTCGAATCTGTCTTTGGGCAGGAAGTTCCATTCTAGCTCCGACGCAAAAGGCACGGGCGTATCTAAGCTCGCCGAACGTATTACCGGCGCATCTAAATATTCAAAACAGTTTTCGGTAATGCGAGCCGAAAGCTCGGCACCAAAGCCTCCTGTAAGGCAATCTTCATGTAAAATAATAGCCCGGCCCGTTTTCTTCACACTGTTAAATACCGTTTCCTCATCTAAAGGAACAAGTGTGCGTAAATCAATCAGGTCGGCCGAAATATCGGTATGCTCATTTAAGAGTTCCAAAGCCCAATGCACGCCAAAACCATAGGTGATAATAGAAACTGCATCTCCTTGTCGCAGTACATTTGCCTTACCAAAAGGAAGCGTGTAATATCCCTCAGGAACCTCTTCGCTAATGCTGCGATACAGGGCTTTATGCTCGAAAAACAACACCGGATTGGGGTCTTCAAACGCCGTTAATAACAAACCTTTAGCGTCGGCAGGAAAGGCCGGATACACCACTTTTAGACCGGGCGTGTGCGTAAACCAAGCTTCGTTGCTTTGGCTGTGGAAGGGACCGGCAGCTACACCGGCACCTGTGGGCATGCGCACTACAACATCGGCATTTTGGCCCCATCGGTAATGAATTTTAGCCAAATTATTTACAATCTGGTTGAAGCCTTCGGTTACAAAATCGGCAAATTGCATCTCCATCATGGCTTTCATGCCTTTAATGGATAAACCCAAGGCCGCACCAACAATGGCCGATTCGCAAAGTGGCGTATTTCGAACGCGATCTTTACCAAAACGCTCAACAAATCCTTCTGTAATTTTAAACACACCGCCATATTCGGCAATATCTTGCCCCATTAGCACCAAATTGGGATGTTGCTCCATAGCCAAGGCAAGTCCATCAGAAATGGCATCTACCAAACGCATGTTTTTAGTCCGTTCGGTAGGCGCTGTAGGCGAAAAATTAAAGGGAGCATACACATCATTCAATTCTTCGTGGGTATCGGGAATCAATTCGGGCTCAGCAAATGTAGCCTGCACCCCTTGTTCGATGTAGGCTTTTACCTCCAAACGAACTTGAGCAATAGTACCTTCATTCAAAACTTGTTGCTCAACCAGCCAAGCCTCAGAGGTATTCAGTGGATCTTTTTGAGCCCAAAGATCGAACAGCTCCTGGGGAACATACTTAGTGCCCGAAGCCTCTTCGTGTCCGCGCATACGGAAGGTATTGCACTCGAGTAACCAAGGACGGGGATGTTTTAAAATATCACTGCGAATTTCAGAAATGGCATCAAATACTTCGAGCACATTGTTACCATCGATAGAACGTGTTTGAATACCGTAACCAGGACCTTTCTCGGTAAACGACGAAAATCTGAATTGCTCGGATGAGGGGGTGGATAATCCATACCCATTATTTTCGATAATGAAAATAACGGGCAAATCCCAAACTGCGGCAACATTTACAGCCTCATGAAAATCGCCCTCCGAAGTGCCTCCATCGCCGCTAAAAACTGCAGTTACTAAACTTTCGTTCTTAAGTTTATGAGCCAAGGCAATACCATCAGCGATACCCAACTGTGGACCTAAATGCGAAATCATGCCCACTACTTTATGCGCTTTGGAGCCGAAGTGGAAGGAGCGCTCTCTGCCTTTTGAAAATCCATTGTATTTGCCTTGCCACTGGGTAAACAGTTGATGAAAACTCATGCCTCTACCGGTAAATATGCCCAGATTACGGTGCATGGGCAGGATATATTCATCGTCATGCATGGCCATAACCGTTCCCACGGAGATGGCCTCTTGTCCGATTCCCGAAAACCACTTGGAAATTTTACCCTGACGCAATAGATTGAGCATTTTTTCTTCAATCATGCGTGGGAGAAGCAGGGTTTTATAAATCGCTAAAAGCTGCTGATTGCTTTTGGTGTTTCGGTTAAAATTCATGTAATGAAATTTGGCTGCAAAATTACATTAAAAACCTAATTTTGCAGTGTGATTCAGAATGCTATTACGATATTGTGTGTGGGCTTAGCGCTTTTTTACTTTGGCCGAAGGCTGTTTGGTAAAAAAATGTCGAAGAACAAGGGATGCGACGAGGGGTGTGTATAAAAAAAAAGCCCGGTAAAACCGAGCTTCTTTTTTAAGATTTACCTTAAAATTAAGGCTTCTTTTTATCGTCTGCTTTTTTCTCAGCACCTTTGTCATCAGTTTTAGGAGCATCAGTTTTTGCAGCGGCTGAATCAACTTTAGTAGTTGTATCAACTGGAGCTTCAACTGGAGCTTCAACTGGAGCAGCAGCAGCTGTATCAATATTAGTTGAATCAGCAGGAGTTTCTTCTTTGGCACCACCGCCACAAGAAGCTAATGCTACAACAGCAGCAAGAGCAGAGGCAAAAAATACTTTTTTCATTTTTGTTTTTTGTTTAAAGGTTTTAACGGCACAAATGTAAAAAAAACTTAAATACCTCCAAGCGTTTTCAAAAAAAATGTTAAAATAATTTAGGCTTTATTTTTCAACAAACATGTTTTGAGAATATTTTTAGGGGAGATAACACGTACAATCAAAAGTTTTAATACTTTTGGCAGCAACTCAAAATAAAAAAAATGAAAAAAGCACTTTTAACCTTTTCAAAATCAGTTCGCCTTTTTGGCGCCGCTCTATTAATTGGAGCAGTATCGATGACGTACACCGGATGTTCTTCAGAAGGATGTACAGATCCTAACGCAAACAATTACGACGAAAAAGCTGACGAAGATGATGGAACCTGCGAATTCGACAGAGATGCCATGATTGGTACATACTCTGTTAGTGGAGCTATTGCTTGTGGTGTTACCGGTAACGGTGCAGCAAGCTGTTTAAGCCTTATTGTATCTGAAAGCTCCGTTGGAACTGATAAAATTGTTCTCAACCTTGAGGGTACAGCATTAACAGCTGTTGTAAGTGGTTCTAGCTTTACAATCGAAAATGCAACTATCGATGGATACGATTACTCAGGAAGTGGTTCAATTTCAGGAAACACTATAAATGTTGTAATCAACGAATACGACGATTCAATTCCTGAAACGTGTATCTTTACGCTAAACGGATCACGTCAATAATTTAAACATCAAAATTTCAGAAAGCCTCGGACATCCCGGGGCTTTTTTTATGGCTACAATTGAAGTTGCTTCTCAATATAACTTCCCTTCATTAAATCATATAATGTATAGACGGGAAACTAAAGGGAGAATATTACCCTAGATTTAAACAATTCAATACTCGAAATGAGCCTTATTATTGAGAACGCCTAACCAATAGCACAAATAACTTCTATACTTGGTACTTATAGCGTAAACGACACGAGGTGCTTGAATTAGGAAAATCAACATCGTTTTCCGCTACAGAATGAGTTTTGCGCCTCAACGAAATTGGGCAACGTGGGTGGTCGATTTACCCAAGCCTTTATATTTTGTTCCTTTTTTATCAAAGAAAAGGAATGAGAAAAATGAAAAAGTCCTTTGTCTGGTTCGACTAATTATTTAGTGCAGCAAGTAGTTTAGCATCTTGACTAAATTCAAAAAAAAAGGCCGCCCAAAGGGGCAGCCTTCATAAACTATAGACTTTAAAGAGCTTATTTCATTTTACTTTTTAATCCACCCTTTTTCTCTTGAGTTTCTCCGCCTGTGCTGCCACCTGTAGTTCCACCAGAGGTTTGACCTTTATCGCCCATACCGCCTTTAAGACCTCCACTACCTTTTTTCTCGGGTTCGGTAGGAGTTGTTTCAGCTTTAGGTTCTTCTGAAGGTGCGGCTTTGGTATCTCCTCCTGAAGAAGCAGCATTACCGCCATCTGAAGGAGCTGGAGCTGGGGCTGGAGCTGGTTCAGGGGCAGGGGCTGCAGTAGTGGCAGAATCGCCTCCAGTTGAATCGGCTGCAGGTGTTTCCTTTTCGGCGCCACCGCAAGAAGCTAATGCTACAACGGCAGCAAGAGCTGATGCAAAAAATACTTTTTTCATAATGTTTTAGTTTTTCAAAGTTTATAAGCCAAAATTATATAAAAATAAGATGAATGAACACAAATTAATTTGGGATATTGTTAACAATTATAATAAAATAAACCCTTCTGCACCATTTGGAGTTATTAGATATATTTGCTCAGCAGATTTCAAATGATGTTTAGGCTTTCGATACTCGCAATTTTGTTGATTTCAATCCTTGCTACTTCATGCGATACCGAAGGATGTACCGATCCTGGAGCAGGCAATTACGATTCCAAAGCAGACTCCGACGATGGTAGTTGTATTTATGATGCCGAACCATTTGTGGGCTCATGGACGCTAAGCGACTCTATTAGAAGCGGAGTTTCTTATCAATTTTTAGAGGAAAAACAAATGCTAATCCTCACATCGAGTACTGACAAGGGACGTGTTAAAATTGTGTGGACCTATCCCAACGGCATTACCTCCGATACCATTATTGCCAGTGCCAAACCCAATACGCTAACTATAGAAGAACAGGATTTTGGCGACGAATTTCGTTTGCAGGGTACCTTGATATACGATGAGTTTTTTGATGTTATTCAAACTGATTACTCTTTGGTAAAGAATAACGCCATCAATTTTTACAAGGGGGAAGCAACACGAAACGATTAACGTTCTGAATTTAGATAATCCAATAGCATTTTGAGGGCCGAAAGGCGTGTCATTTCAATATTGCGTTCACGATCTTTGGCAAATCTAAACTGCTTGGTTAGGATACCTTGCGCTCCATCTACAGCAATCCAAACCAATCCTACAGGCTTTTCATCAGTTCCTCCACTGGGGCCGGCTACACCCGAAACAGCAATAGAAACGTTGGTTTCAAACTTTTTGCGTATGCCTGAAGCCATGTATTGAACCGTTGCTTCGCTCACGGCCCCTTTGGTTTCAAGCACATCGTCTGGAACATCCAAAAAATCTGCCTTGATTCGATTATCGTAACTCACCATACCTCCAATGAAGTAAGCCGATGCACCTGCGTTTTGTGTGATTGAGGCCGCTATTGCCCCACCGGTGCAGCTCTCGGCTATGGATAGTGTTAAGCCTTTTGACACTAAAGCACGATGCACTGTTAACGCCAGTGAGTCTTCGCCCTCGGCATAAATATGCTTGCCAATAAGTTGGTAGAGTTGTTGGGATTGCTCCGAAATTTCTTGTTCTAATATTTCCAGATCATCACCAGAGGCTGAAATGCGTAACTTTACCTCACCCACCGAAGGTAGATAGGCAAGTTTCAATTGGGGCGGTAATGCATCTTCCCATTGTTCAATCCATGATGCCAACATACTTTCGCCCACGCCTTGGGTGCGAAACGTTCGATGAAGAATCACCGGCGTTTGGAAATGAGCCTTCAACCGAGGCAGTACCTCCTTCTGCATAAGCGACTTCATTTCGTAAGGTACACCGGGCATTGACACAAATACACGGTCTTTTTTTTCGAACCACATACCCGGAGCCGTTCCCATTTCATTGGGTAAACAGGTACAACATTGCGGAACCTCAGCTTGTTGTCGATTTATGGGAGTGACTTCTCTTCCAAAAGCGGTAAAAATTCGCTCGATATGTGCAAACTGTTGCTGATTAAATACCATGGGCGAATCGAAGTATGCAGCCAGTGTTTTCTTGGTTAAATCGTCTTTGGTGGGCCCGAGACCTCCTGTAATTAATATAATATCTGCACGATGAGCTGCAAGGTCTAAGGCAGCAATAATATGCCCGGCATCGTCAGAAACAGAACTTATTTGTTTAACACGGATACCAATTTTATTGAGTTCGGCCGCCATCCAGGCCGAATTGGTGTCTACAATCTGCCCAATCAATATTTCATCACCAATCGTTATAATCTCACAATGTATCTGTTTCATCGTCAATAATTCAATGTGCCTCAAGCCAGTTCTGCCCTACCCCTGTTTCAACTTCGATAGGCACCTCAGTTTTAAAGGCATGCACCATACCCTCTTTGATAATGGGTAGCAGGATTTCAAGTTCATCCTTATGGGCATCAAAAACCAATTCGTCGTGCACTTGAAGGGTCATGCGGCTGCGGAGTTTCCTATCCACTATCTGTTTATGAATGTTAATCATGGCCAGCTTTATCATATCGGCTGCCGAACCTTGTACGGGCGAGTTTATGGCTTCGCGCTCGGCAAATCCACGAACCGTAAAATTGCGGCTGTTTATATCTTTAAGATAACGGCGGCGCCCCATCATTGTTTTAACGAAGCCATTTTCGCGGGCAAACTCCAATGTTGTATTCATATACTTTTTAATGCCCGGAAATTGAATAAAATAATTTTCAATGAGTTCGGCGGCCTCTTTTCTTGGAATGCCCAAACGTTGCGAAAGACCGAATGCGGATATGGAGTAAATAATTCCAAAATTTACCATCTTGGCTTTGCTGCGCATTTCTTTAGTTACCTCGTCAAGGGCTACACCATACACCTTTGCCGCCGTGGATTGATGAATATCAATGCCCTGTCTGAATGCTTCAAGCATAGTGGTTTCGCCGGCAATTTCGGCTACCAAACGCAATTCAATCTGACTGTAATCGGCAGAAACAATAACATGATCCGCATCTCTTGCCACAAATGCTTTGCGAACCTGTTGCCCGCGTTCGGTTCGGATGGGGATTTTTTGAAATTTAGGGCTTACCGAGCTTAATCGGCCGGTGGCCGCAATGGTTTGGTTAAAGGTGGTGTGCACCCTGCCTGTAATAGGATGAATTAGAGCTGGCAGTGCCTCTACATACGTTGAACGCAACTTGGTAATTTCGCGATAGTCTAAAATCTTCCCAATAATGGGATGCTGCTTTTCGAGTTTGGCTAACACCTCCTCATTGGTGGAATACTGACCGGTTTTGGTTTTCTCAGCATTGGGCAGTTTCATTTTATCGAACAAAACATCGCCCAGCTGTTTGGGCGAATCCAAGTTAAATTCGGCACCTGCAAGTGCAAAAATTTCCTCACGCAGGCGAATCAAATCCTGCTCCAATTCGGCAGAATACCTCTGTAGAAAGTCACGATCAATCATTACACCTTCCGATTCCATATCGGCTAAAACAGGAATCAAAGGAAGTTCTATGTTTTGAAGCACCGATTCAACCTCACGGCTTTTCACCAGTGGATCGATAATCTGTTTAAGTTGTAGGGTTATGTCGGCATCTTCGGCAGCATATTCCGTAATCTGCTCCAGCGAAACATCGCGCATCGAACCTTGGTTTTTTCCTTTTTTACCAATGAGTTCTTCAATCTTCACCGGCGTATAACCCAAAAGCGATTCGCTCAGATAGTCCATACCGTGCTTTTGATCAGGCTCTATGAGATAGTGCGCTAACATGGTATCGTAAAATGGGGCGCTAATCGTTACACCGTAACGACTCAATACCAACATGTCAAACTTTATATTTTGAGCGATCTTCAAAATTTTTGGATGCTCAAATACCGGCTTCAGTTTATTTAGAATCTGAAGGGTATGATTTCGGTCGGCCGAGCAGGGCACATACCAGGCTTTACCCGCTTCAATAGAGAAGGAAAGGCCAACCAAATCGAGTGTAAAATAATCGAGCGAAGATGTTTCGGTATCGAAGCAAAATTCATTAGCGGCCAAAAGTTGTTGCACCATTTCGTCCATGGCGGAAGCTTCTTGCACACAAATATACTGGTGTGGTGTATTATGAACGTTGCGACCCCGGGCAGGCGGATCTGGCAATTCTTCTGCATTACCGCCGCTGTAATCTGAAAATAAGTCGAGCTGACCACCTGTTGATACAGCGGCAGCTTTCTCTCGATTTACCGAATAACCATCACCTAAAATGCGGCGCCCCAGCGAACGGAATTCAAGTTCGGCAAATAAGGCCGCCAATTTCTCCCGATTGGGTTCGGATATGAGTAAATCTTCATCGCTAACCTCAACTGGCACATCCAGGATAATGGTGGCCAACATTTTAGATACAAGCGCCTGTTCGCGGAATTGCTCAACATTTTCGCGCAATTTCCCCTTTAATTCTGACGATCGTTCCAACACCGCTTCCATGGAACCAAAATCCTGAATCAGTTTTTTTGCTGTTTTCTCCCCCACCCCAGGTATGCCGGGAATATTATCCACCGAATCGCCCCACATACCCAAAATATCAATGACCTGCAGCGGCGATTTCACTTCCCATTTTTCCTGAATTTCCTTTACTCCCAAAATTTCAACATCGCTGCCTTGTCGTCCGGGCTTATAAATAAGAATGTTGGGTTCTACCAACTGACCGTAGTCTTTGTCGGGCGTTACCATATATACTACATGATCTTCGCGGGCTTTTTGTTTGGCGATGGTTCCAATAATGTCATCAGCTTCATAGCCGGGAACTTCGAGCATGGGAATATGAAAGGCTTTTATGATTTCGCGGATCCATGGTATGGATTTTTGAATGTCTTCGGGCATCTCCTCGCGGTGCGCCTTGTAAAAACTAAACTCAGCAGCACGTGTAGTTTCCTCGGCCGAATCAAATACGACAGCTAAATGGGTTGGTTTTTCCTTCTGCATGAGGTCCATCAGGGTAGTAGTAAATCCGCTGATGGCGCTTACATTCATCCCTTTTGAATTGATAAGCGGATTGCGACTAAAGGCAAAATAGGCTCGATAAATCAAAGCATAGGCATCGAGCAGGAAAAGGCGTTTATCGTCGTTAGGATTAATATTCATAGGAAAATTTTTTAACGGATTTTATCCGTGATGTAATGGACGTTTTTTAATCATTCCTCCACGTGTATCTTTTACGTTATTCATGACCACAAAGGCCGTTGGTTCAATCTTTTCAATTTCGGTATTGAGTTTATTTAATTCGAGACGGGTAATTACTGTATAGATAATCTCAACCTCGGCTTTGGTACCGGTTTTTCCATACCCTTTTTTTCCGCTATAAATTGTTACACCACGCCCCAAATGTTCTGTGATCATGGTTCTGATTTCTTCGCTTTTCGAGGCCACAATAGTAACACCCACATATTCGTCGATACCTTCGGAAATAAAATCGAGCGTTTTAGAAGCTACAAAATAGGTAACCATGGAGTACAGGGCTATTTCGACACTTAGAAAATACGCGGCAACCGAAAACAGAATTACATTAAAAATCAATATTACATCACCTATAGATGCACTGAGTTTTCTGCTAAGAAAAATGGCTAAAATTTCGGTGCCGTCTATTACCGAGCCCGCTCTTACGGCCAGACCGATGCCTGCGCCCAGAAAAAAACCGCCAAAAAAAGAGGCCAGAAACGTATCGGGGGTAATTTGTGGAAAGGAAATCGTACTTAAGCCTAAGGATAGGCCTAAAATGGCTAATGTGGTTTTTATGGCAAATTTCTTCCCTAAAAAAGAGTAACCCAGCACAACAAAAGGTGCATTTACAAAAATGATAAGGACAGATATTGACCATCCACTTAAGGCATTGGTTAAAAGTGATATTCCGGTAGCACCGCCATCTATAAAATGATTGGGTAGAATAAAACCTTGCAGGCCAAAACACGCCGAGGCAATGGCTGCAAAAATTAATAGCGTGTCTTTAATTGATCGCTTGAGGTTAATTTTTAGGATGCGGTAAGCTAAGGCAAATCGATAGGGAGATTCTTTTAAAGGCTTACCAGAGCGGCTTTTTGCGCGGTTAATAAGGATGCGCCGTAAAACACGATCTAAAAACGTACTCATACATTAATCGATGCGCTTTAGCGACCATGTAAACCCTAAACCTACGGTAAAATAACCAATTTCACCCTTTAAATCATTGCTTTCGTAACTAAGCACACCGTTGTTTAACCCAATTTTTTCGGGGCTAAAATATCCGAAAACATGCGTGTAGCCCATACGTATATTCATGGCAATATGGTCTTCGAAATAATAGGTCAATAATATGCGTGGTTCAATAAAACGAGTATTGAATGAAGCGTCATCCGCATTTCCTTTAAAATCAGAACGCAATTTGGAGTACCAACCCATGGTATTTCCATAATACAAACCCGTTGAAAGAAAAGTATAATCGCCCAACCAGCTTAAATAATTTAAACCAAGCCCTTGCGAAAATAAATTTAATCGGGTGCTGGTTATTCCGTTATCAGTAACATTGGCAGAATCAACAGTATTTACCATGGTACTCCTAACCTGTAATGCAGAATACCGCAAAAGAACACTGGCGCTGAACTTACTGCTGATGCCAAAATCAAAAAGCATAGAAGCATCGCCGGCAGAGTTGAAATTATTCTGAAACGCATTGGGGGTAGCAATACTCGAAATACCACCATCCATACCGATAGAAAACGGTATACGTCTTTTCTTAAAATCAGCGCCCTCGTCATCCTGCGCCGTTAGCCCCTGCAGGCAAAGGAAAAACAAAACGGTAAATTGGGCGAATTTAAGGCGCATACTATTCGTTTTCGGCTTTTACCATAGCTGCGTTGATGCCCATGTTAGAAAAACCGCCGTCGTGAAAGAGGTTTTGCATAGTAACCATACGCGTATAATCGGAGAACAACGAAATGCAATAATTGGCGCAATCCAGCGCCGAAGCGTTGCCTAATGGCGACATGGTATCGGCATAGTTGAAAAACTCCTTAAATCCAGGAACACCGCTTCCGGCTGTGGTCCAAGTAGGCGATTGCGAAATGCTGTTTACGCGTACTTTCTTGGCTTTACCGTAATGGTAGCCAAAACTACGGGCCACCGATTCGAGCATGGCTTTAGCTTCGGCCATATCGCTGTAGTCGGGAAAGGTGCGTTGAGCCGCTATGTAACTTAAAGCCACTACCGAGGCCCACTCGTTAAGCGCATCGAGTTTGTAAGCCGCCTGAAGCGCCCGGTGCAGCGACATGGCAGAAACATCGAGCGTTTTATGAAAGAAATCGTAGTTTAAATCGGTGTAGGCGCGTGCCTTACGTACATTGGGCGACATGCCTATGGAATGCAGCACGAAATCTATTTTACCTCCCAAAACCTGCGTACTTTCTGTAAAGAGCTTGGTTAAATCTTCATCAGAAGTGGCATCGGCCGGAATAATCTGCGCCTGACATTTTTCGGCAAGTTTATTTATCTCGCCCATACGCATGGCAATGGGGGCGTTGGTCAATAAAATTTGTGCTCCTTCCTCGTGGGCTCTTTCTGCAACTTTCCAAGCAATGCTTTGTTCGTCCAAAGCGCCAAATATGATTCCGCGTTTTCCTTTTAAAATCTGTGTCATGTGGTTTTAAATTTCGTTCAAAAATAATTAATTCATGCTTCGTTTCTTCATTAAGGCCTTTGCGTTAGAACGTGCCTCTTTCGAAAGGTTTTGTCCGCTGAGCATTGCGGCAATATGGTCGATGCGTTCATCGCCCCGAATGCGAACAATCTGCGTTTCGGTATGATGCCCGTTGGTACTTTTTTGAACCCGCAAATGATCACTCCCCTGCGAAGCTATCTGAGGCAAATGCGTAATGCACAAAACCTGTAAATGCGCACTCATCGATGCCAGCATAGAGCCCATGGCATCGGCCACAGCGCCCGAAACACCAGTGTCAATTTCGTCGAATACCACACTCGGCAGCCTAGTGGTGGCCACCAAAATATATTTGAGGCACAACATAAAACGCGACAATTCTCCGCCCGAAGCTGTTTTAGAAATATCGGC
>JBKCHQ010000007.1:0-15055 GCA_046302715.1 Bacteroidia bacterium
CGCAGCAGATTATCGATATTGGTTACTAAGAGAAAGCCCCAAAGTATAATGCCATAGCCTGCCGTTGTATTTCCACTTGAAAGTGCAATGAGGCCTGCAGGAACAAACACCAAAGGAGCCCCTAAAAAAGGTAAAAAGGAGATGAAGAAGGTTATAACCGCCCAAAAAAAGGCATCCTGCAATCCAAATATTTTAAAGCCGATGCCCATTATCAATGCCTGAACAAAGCAGATTAGCCCCTGGCCAAGCACATTTCCATAGGTAGAGCTTTTTAATTCAAGGGCAAACAGTTCTGTTTCTTTTCGTGTAAAAGGCATAAACCGAACCAGCGACTGTTCAAAGCCTGCATGTCGCATCAGCATAAACCAAAGCATGAGGTACATCATGGCAATGGTTAAGAAAAGGTCACCAATTCCGCTCAAAACAAAGCTAACTCCTCCAAACAATTCGCCACGGGCCGAAAGAATGAGTTCGTTAATTGACTTGACGCTTTGTTCGTTATTATACCCTAAAAACTTCTGAACCTGAAAAACTACCCGATTTATTTCGTCGGTATGCGTGAGCAATTCCTGCACTTTATCGCCAATCATTAGCCCCACTACGAGGAATGGCAATACCAGCAGTAAAAACGAAATTAGCATTACAGTAAGCGCCGACAACCATTTAGGAAAATGCGCCTTGATTATAAACCAACCAAACAGAGGACGAAACAAAACATACATCACCACGGCCCCCAAAAATGCCGATATCAGGCCTTTTAACTCCCACAATAAAAAAAGCCCTAAAGCAACCGTAATTAAAACGATGATGCTTTTACGTTGCTGTGGAGAATAAAGCGTCATTTTTTTCTACTTAATTTAATTGCCTCTTCAAGCTCAATACGTTCTTCGTTTAAGAAGGCTACTACAAATCCTTTATTTTTCAATGCTTCATTCGCATTGAGAAAATCACGTGCTATGGCTAGGTTCTCAAAATCACCACTGGTGTATTTGTAGCTCTCGCTGACTTTATATTCCCTTATTGATTTTTTGTCGACACCTAACGTTTTTGCCAACTCATCGATATTTGCGGGCGTAGAGGTCGAGGCAATCTGAATGCGAAAACGAAGCCCTTTCACCGCTTTATAGTCGGGTTTAGAAGCAGTATTTTCTTCATCTTCATTCGAAACGGAAAGGTCACCGCCTTTACTTGTGGCTTTATCGTTTGGCGGCGGAGCATCGGTTTGTGCTTGTTTTTCTTTTGCTGATGTTGCCGGTGCTTTAGATAAAGTAATCTGTTCACGCTTAACGGGCGTGTATCGTTGCACACCCTCACCTGCTACATTCAGCTTAAGGGAGTTATATCCAAACACCTTACGCTGGCTTTGATCAATATAAAACATTCGTGCGGGCGCCTCAATGTTGCCCCCGTATCCAACCTTACCGATAAACTCTACCGCAACCACCAACGTATCGGTTTTGGGTAAATCTATCCACAGTAAATCTAAGGTTTGCTTTCCGAACGAAAATAAAGCACCTGCGCTCGAACGCTCATTAACAGTTACTTCTAGAGGAAAATCCATTTGAAATCGAACCATTCCATCCAACCCCATCCTGGGAATGTGAAAGGTAAGTATGCTTTTTTCGCCGGGTTTAATGGTCAGTGGTACTTCGTATCGAATTTGCTGCGCTGGTAGTGGAGGCAGCATTAAAAGCATCAGCCCAAAAACACTCCAATTTCTAATAACATTCATTGGTAAAAAGGTAATCGTTTTTGTTCGTATAAAGATACGCTTAATGCCAAATGAATGCATGAAACATCAATCTTTAACTATGGTTTTTCGCTTCGCTGCAATTTGCATGGCCTCGCCGATTGTGATGCGGGCACCTCGATTATAGGCAATAACGAAGGGGATATACTTTTTAAAGTCGAGCTTGTTTTTAAAATCGCGGGCCTCTTCATAGGTTTTAAAATTGCCTACGGTGTATTTGTAGAGTCCATTAAAATTTTCTTCTTGTACCGATTCCCGAATTTTGTATTCTTTTCGGATAGAATCGCGACTGAGTTTCTGTGTGGAACTTAAAATCTGAATTTTGAACAAGAGATCAGGCTTTACTTCCGAAACGTATGTCGGCTGATTTTCGTCATTATTTACCACGCTGAGTAAGGTCTTTTCGGCCAAGGTATCGCTAGGCGAAACATTCTCTTTAACTTCAATGTTCAGTGGAGTGGTCGAAAATTCCATCCTTTCTTCATTGATAATGTAATAATAGCTGCCTGTAATTTTTTGAACCCCGCTCATTTCAAAAGGAACCGTTACTTTATAGATTACCTGAATTTCTTCCATATCGGGTAAACGCAGCCAAGAATATTTAATTTTTCCATCTCTAAAGGAAAAAGTTGCACCGTGGCTTTCAACGCCAACGGCAGTCATACCGCCGGGCAAATCATGAGAAATCTGAAAGTAACTATCGAGCTCGTTGCGTTCGATGTGAATTTTAACTAAGAATGTGCCACCTGCAAACACAGCATTTTGCGATATGCTTTGTGTTACCTTAACCGTACTTGCAAAACTGAGTGACGCACATAAAACTGTGATCAGAAAGAGGACGGTATATTTTGTTTTATGCATAGGGTATCTTATAAAAGGGCAAATATCATAATTGTTCAAAAAGGGCACAAGAAACAAGGCCGTATATGGCAACGAATTTTTGAATATTTATGAGAAAGCCTTATGACAGAATTCATGTTAGTAAGCTATGTAGTTAAAAGGGATTGCTTCCAGATAAGAAAGTTGGTACAAAAATAACACCAAAACAGCAAACGTCAGTGCCATGAGCCAGGCCGGAATGCGTGCCCAATTTTGAAATAAAAAATCGTAAAAACGCAAGGGTAAATATTGTAAAACCAAGGCGCTGAGCATTACGGAAAAGGGCAGGTAATACAACGCGAACCATTTTGGAATGTAAATCGCATTAAGCCCCGAAAACATGAGGCGATAATAATCGAAGGCTTTATCAAGCGACGCACAATTAATAAGAATAGAAATAAAACAAATGAACAAGAACGTTAATACGATACTGATCAAGGTATAAGCAGCGCCTATTTTAGCTTTAAGGGTTTTACGAAGATTGGTCGTAAGCGCCTCCATGGCAATTAAGGTGCCGTGCGCAAGTGCCCAAACCACAAACGTAATATTGGGTCCATGCCACAAGCCCGAAATTAAGAAGGTAAGATATATTGCGAGAATGGTTCCCCAAAGCTTCAACTTACGCAGGTTAAAAGCTATGGGCTGAAATACATAATCGCTCAACCAGTTATAGAACGACATGTGCCATCGTTTCCAGAAGCCACTTATGTTCTCGGCCTTGAAAGGCTGATTAAAATTGGGGACTATTGCAAAGCCCAATAGAAAGGCTATTCCCACAACAATGTCGGTGTAGCCGGCAAAATCAAAAAACACTTTAAGCATACCGCCAAAAGCAGCCATAAGCAACTCGAAAGAAGAGAAATAAATGTGCGCATCAAAAACACGATCCGATAAATTAGCCCCAATAAAATCGGCAACGGCTATTTTTTTAATTAATCCCAATGAAATAAAAAAAACACCTTTTGAAATATGCTCCTTCGATACTTCAAAATGTGACAAAAACTGAGGCATTAAATCTCTCGCTTTGCTAATAGGTCCTGCCAAAATATTGGGAAAGAAACTCACGTATAATAAATATCTGAAATAATTATTCTCCGGTTCATCTATCATTTCACGATAGATATCGATGGTGTACGAAAGCGATTTAAAAACAAAATAACTGATCCCAACAGGCTGAATTATTTTAAAGGCCAGCGAAATATTTTGATCAAATGCCTGATTAAAAATATCGAGGAAAAAATAAGTATATTTAAAATAAATAAGAGCCCCTATATTGAGAGCAAATGAAATAAAAAGCCATAAACGCTTTGTATTTTCTGATTTACAGGAATAAATTTGACGTGCCAGTAGAAAATCTGAAAACGATATTAAAACTAAAAGTAAAACAAAATAATTACTGATTTTATAATAGAAAAAAAGTGAGAAAACTAACAGAAAAATATTTCTAATTAAGGTTTTTCGAGCAAAAATCAAATAGAAAATATAGAAAACAGAAAATAGCAATACGAATGGAACGGTCTGAAAAAGAAACGGTTGTTCGGGGTTGAATTTCAGCCATTGACAAAAGTAGAGTAGGTATCCTGATAGTTCTTTCATGGAATTATAAGCTTTTGCCCAATTTGCAACTTATCGCTTTTTAATTTATTTTTTTGTTTGATTTTTGACACACTTGTATTGTATTTTCTGGCGATAACTGAGAGCGATTCTCCGCTTTTTACAAAATGTACTTTTCCGCCTGTTTTCTTTTTTTTGTCTGCGGTTGCCTTTTTGTTGTCGCTTGAGCTTTTATCGCCGCTAAGCGCGGTTTTCTTATTGTCTTTGGGTTCCTCAAAATTTGAGGCATATGCTATTAATGCGGTGTCGGCTATGAGCGAATCATCAGCATTGATTAAATAATGATTGTATGCCCGCAATAAGGCATTCGAAAATAATTTCCCCTTTAATCGGTATCCGTCAACCGTTAAATGGCACATATCGTTGGTTACCAGTTTTGCAGTTCGCCACTTTTTCATTATGAAACGGCCTCCTGCGGCTGAAAAATAATCATAAAATGCTACCTGTTTTTCTTTGCAATATCTCCTTAAGAAACGCGAATAAATTTGTGCATTTACCACGTTTCGTTTGTGAACATATGCATCCTGCATGCCTGCCAATAAAATGGAACAACCAGGCTTAAATTTACGAATACGGGCAATCACTTTATCTAGGTCAGCTCGAACCCGTTTTTCATCAAATTCACCAAAAGCTAAATCGTTGGCAATTAAATCAATTACCACAAGATCGGGGTCGTATGCCGCCATCTGAGGTTCGAATAAATCCATTTTCAAAACGGCTTCAACACGTGCACCATTAATACCCACACTGTGATATAAAATCCCCTTATCCTGCATGCTTTCAAGCGATAAGCCATAAATTTCAGCAAAGTGCTGCCATGAATTTTCTTTACGAAATTTAAATTTAAGACTTGTTACGGGTGCATTATTTAATTCTACCTCAATATACGAGCGATTTAATGAATCATTTAGCACTTTAATTTCTGTCCAGGCTCCATCATCAATTTTATAACTCATCGAAAAACATGAGTCTCCAAGTGCACAAAAGAGTTTCATTCGTTTACAGTCTTCTTTAATTTGTGCACGTTCTGCAATAAATTTTAATGTAAAAGTTGCCGATGTATCGGAGGTGCGTATAGTAATACCCGAAACTCCCAAGGGTAAAACGGGTTTTAAATCAATATCTCTTGCTTTAGTCCATTTACCGGTTGAGGACGTATAATAATCGTGGCCGGCATGGGTGGCTGCTGCTGCATAAGGAAATACTGCTCCTCTTCCCCCAAAGCCAAAAATATGCTGTAAGTAATTGCGTATGTAATTGGCGCCTATATCGGCCTGCACATGCGAATCGCCTATATGCAAAACCCTCACTTTTTTTTGGCCGGCATTTTTAAGGGCCTCAAAAAATAAGGATAATGCACCTGAATTATAATACTCGAAATAATTAATCGAATCATTGAGGAAGTTATACTCTTTAGGTGGAACTATAAAATCGTTTACATAGGCAGTATCTGCATACTTATGCTGCGCTTGCAGTAAACAGTGACTCATTAGAAATAAAAGCAGAATTTTATTTCTGTACCTCATTTTTTTCGATTTAAGTATTGCACATACTCAAACATAAGCGCTTTGTATAATTCATTCGCCAAAATAATTCTGCCCTCTTCGCTTAAATGTCCGTCTTTTGAAGCCAATTCTTTTTGGCTCCATAAGGCGATAGATTCGTTTCCACCCATAAATTGATACAAATCAAAAAAGGCCATTCCGTTTTCAACGGCATATTTGCGTTGTAAATACCTCAATTCGCTTATGTAATCGTATGATTTGTAAACACCGCCCACCGATCTCGATAAATCATTTACTCCCAAAACCAAGACACTGCCATCTTCGAGCGCTTGTTTAAAATGTAAATACAACGTTTTATAACTATTGCCGCAGGTATTTAATACCTTATCATTTTTTATAACCGGAATCACATTGCCGCCAAATTGCAGCATAGATAATGCATTATTCTGCTGTTTAAAGATGTTTTTAAGACGTTCTTGTGAAATCCGAGCCAAACCATCACCCGATTGACCACGCATTCCATAGTTATCTAATTGAATTCCCGTTTGAGGATCAGCATAAAGCCCATAAATGTAAGGTGATTTACCCTTGAATGAGAGCATTACCCGTGAACAATAGGAATCTTTAATTAAATCCTCAGTTTGAAAATATTCATTGCCGTTTAAGAAAATCTCGTTTAATAATTTCCGGCTACTTTGATCATATACCTTAACTACGGCATCTTCGCTGCCTTTGCCGTATGCAATTTTTAAATTGTTATACGGATTATAAAATTGTAAGCTCACCGTGGCGGCATTGGAATCGGCAGAATAAGTGTAAGTGCTGCCTCCGGGGCCGTAATAATTGTTTGAAAGTATATTTTTAAATACGGTATATCGCTGCCAGTTTCCGCTGTTTTTGCGAATATAACCTACGGGTTGGGTTACGTCATCCATGGGAATATAACCATTGCCCGACCCGCCAAATTTTTTCTGAAACAATTGCCGCAATAAATTGGTAACCCTGTCGCCCTCAATCTGAGAATCTCCGTAATGCCCCACCCTAAGCGGAATTGAACCTGCGCCGCACGTTTCAAGCCTACGAAAAAATGCATCTAACGGATATATGCCATTCGTAGGTAAATTAATTAAATAGGGTGATTCTTTAATTTCAGCCTCATTTATTGGTAGCTTACTTAATTGAATTAAACTGTCGAGATATTTGCTCACCAAAGCCACATCACGCTGGGGAAATTGAATAAGCTTACTTTTTGCTTCCTTTGTTTTAACTACAAATGAAGTATCAATCTGTGCCGTTTTTTTCGTCTTATTAATTTCAGCATTTATTTCTCTTAATGAATAAAAACTAATTTTATGTCCGAATAGGGTTATTTCATTGAACGAAAAAAATACAGTTAAACCCAATAATGCGAGTAAAAATGAGGCTATAAAAATTAAGGGACTCCTTTTTTTCATTTAAGTATTTACCTTTAAATTAATCAAATTGAGTAAATCACCTACATTTTTTAATTTCATAATTTCCTTAAGAGAAAGCTTAATATTAAACTCTTCTTCAACGCGGTCAATCATCACTAAGTGGGTTAAACTGGTCCATTTTTCAACATCATTGGCCGTCATTGCGTCATTAATCTGAAGTTTATCATCTTCAAATACAATTCTAAAAAGCTGTTGTAGTTTTTCCTGTGTTTGCATGATTTTTTATTTTGTAAGTACTACCATTCCTTTTGAAGGATAAATGTTGAGAATATTATCGTCGTTGATAATGTTTTCGCGATCTTTCTTAAACCCAAATTTTTCATATCCTCTTATAGCAGTTGCATTGTTTATATAGGTCATTACTTCTATAGAATGCAGATGAGCTCGTTGCTTCCAAAACCCTTCTTGATAGGAAAGCATTTTTCCGAGAACTCCCAAACCTCTATATGCAGGTTCCACATAAACCGATTCAATTTGTAAACAGCCAGAGGTACGTGCGGGCATATAATTAGATACTAGAGAATTCAAAAGTTGCAGATTTAATTTAGCCTCCTTGCTGATTACGTATCGCATGGCCGAACTCTTAATTTGCCACGAAGGCAAATCGTTATAATTTTCAATCCACGCAGCACATGCTCCTGCAGGTTTGCTATCAATTTCGCAAACACAGAATGATGCCACAGAAAATTCGCAATCTTCCAACTCAAACGTAAATAAGGTCTCGAAGGCCTGTTTAAGCTGCTCTTCACTCATGTTAAAGATGTTTCCGTACGAACTTTTATGGGTTCCACTTTTGTCGGCCTCAATGACCGCCTTTGCAAGAAAGGATATATCCTTAATTTCAGCCTGCCTTACTATAATCGCGCTCATACATGTTTTTTAATTCTTTCCGATCTAATTTTCCGTTCGAGTTTAGTGGAAATTGTTCAATACTAAGTATCACCGAAGGTACCATGTACTCCGGCAGATGATTGCGGAGTACCTTTAAAACTTCCTGCTTGTCAATGCTTGCTTGTTGCTCAATAAACAACACCAACAAATCAAACCCCTTTTGATCTTTCACCGAAATAACGGCACATTTATCTGGCAATATTTTATTCGCATTAAATTCGATCTCACTCAATTCGATTCGATAGCCATTAATTTTAACCTGCTGATCTAACCGCCCCAAATAATAAATTTGATCATCCAATTCAAGTACTACATCACCGGTATTATAAAAAAGATGGCCGTTTTTTTCGATCAGCACTTTTTTACTTAAATCATCATTTTTCAGATATCCGGGCATAACCTGTGGTCCACCAATCCAGAGCAAACCCTTTTCGCCGTCGTTTACTTCTTGAGCGTTTTCATCGGCCACAAAATACAGATTATCGCCAAATGGTTTTCCAATTGAAACAATGCCGTTCATGGCTGCTGTATTTCCTTTCTCCAACTCATAAGAAGTACACACTATAGTGCACTCGGTGGGTCCGTAAATATTGATGCACCTTGCTTGCGGACAGCATTTTTCCCAGGCCGAAGCCAAATCAGCAGTCATGGCTTCACCACAAAAGAGCAACACTTTTAAGGTGTGCCATTCAATTTCATCGTAAAAAGGCCTCAGTAAATGAACAATGGAAGGAACCATGATGGCAAAATCAACCGGATATTCTTCAAGAATACGCGAAATCTCACCATACTTAATGGCATGATTGCCTACATGATACACCACTCCGCTATGATTCCAGGCCCAAACAAAATTCAGAATGGATAAGTCGAATGTTAATTCAAACATTTGAAGGTAGCCGGCTCCTTCTGGCAGTGAAACATTAAGCGCTTCGAATCCCTTTAAAAAAGCAGCAAGATTTGCATAGGTTATTTGAACCCCTTTGGGCAAGCCGGTGCTGCCAGAGGTGAACAAACAATAACATACCTCGGTATCTAAAACGTTTCCTAATTGAATGCTTTCTAAATTATCGGAGTGTGTTACTTCAGAAAGTTTGCAAACATGGGTATTGGTATCAATGCCATTTACCGCTGCATGTTGCGAAAACACCAGCTTAAAATGAGTAGTTTCCTGAATGTGACTTACACGAGCGGCAGGGTAACCTGAATGCAGTGGTACAAAAGAATTCCCGCTGGCCCAAATGGCCAATATCGCGGCATACACCTCCAAATCATCGCTTAGATGAACCGCAATATATCCATTTTTGATACCCACATTTTTAATAACCGAAACAGCAGCTATAACCCGATCTTTAAGCTGGGCATAGGTGTAAAACGTGTCATTAATGCACAGTGCATTACGCGAATTATTGCTTGAGTTATTGAGGAATTCTAAGAAACGAGCATGCGGCATACCTGAAGGTTTGAACAGGCATTTTAGGTTTAACCATAAGCACTTTCAACAGATTTTGATTACACTTAAAATGCGACGAAAAATTATAGAAAATTAATGCCTGCCTAAGGCACGCGTATTCGAGTTATTAACAAGACAACCTATAAAAACTAATGTTCTGGGAATAATCCTAAGCGTTCAGAACAACGGCCATAAAATCAAACCGCAATAAAATTTCTAAAATCGAAGCATGTTTTAGGATTTCATTAATGCCGCAGCATAATTTTCCCAGCTCATCATTTTGGTGCTTTCGTGCACATTTTCCCTCGAAATAGGATTTTCGAGAAAGCGTTGCATAACCAGCGCCATATCTTCAATGTCGCCATCATTCGCCAAATATCCGTTAAAACCATCTTTAATGGTTTCGGGGAAATGTCCCACCCGGGTTGCCAAAAGGGGCAATGAGAAATTGTAACTCAGCGATTCAATGCCACTTGGTGTAGCCGTTCGGTAAAACAACAATACCGCATCACTTACCTGAAAATACTTGTGTACTTCTTCATTTCCAATAAATCGATTTACCACATAGCAATCCTTCTCAATCCCCAATTTTGGGATCCACTCCAAAGGTTGGTCTTCGCGCTCATCGTCTTTCTTGTTAAGCAATACACGCTTTGCCCAACCAAATAGAACTTGCTTTACTTTGGTGCTCCATTTCTTTTGGTCGAGTGTGTTCCAGAACGACTCGCCGGCTATTACCAAACTTACATCGTTACGCTGCTTGCGCAATTCGGCAAAAGCACGAATGGCCTGATCGAGTCCTTTATATCTGCGGATGAATCCAAAGAAAAGAAATACATGTTGCTTGAGGCCCCACTCTTTTTTTAATGCCTCAATATCAAGGTTTGGATCGGGGCGAAATAAGTCATAAATAGGGTGATAAAGCTTAATTACGGTATTGTTTCCGCGTGAGCCGTCTTCGGTATAATGGAAGTTTTTGGTTGGAAATACCTCTTTAAGTTCTTCCCATGTTTTCCTGGCGTGAACAATTACGGTATCGGCAAACTTAAGGGCACGTTTCGTGAATAAACGGTCGATGGCCGAATGTTCTTTCTGTTTTACGAAATGCACATCGAAAACCACTTCGAGACCTTCCACTTTTTGAAGACGTTTGGCGATGAAGGAAAGCGGCAAGCCCTGAAGCGCAATGCTCCATTGAAATACTACTTTGGTAGCTTTAAGTTCGCGAATAAGGCGTACCGTTTGGTTCCATGTAGAAGGAGAATTATAATTGGTGAGGTAATGTACCTTAACATGGCTGCCTTCGAGCAAATCGGCTTTGCTTGATTTGTCAACAAATTCGCGGGGAATTATGGCCGGATATTGCTGAGTCCATGAAACGATGTGTACCTCGCAATCACCACGTTTATCGAGCGCCAATGCCAGCGAGGTATTGTAATTCTGGATTCCGCCTTTAAAGCGTGGCCCCGGACCAAAGCAAACAACTACCTGTTTAGGCATGGCTCAATTGCTTCACCGCGGCTTCGTAAACTCTGCGCATACCTTCCTCGGTCGAAATTTTGGCTTTCCAGCCCAGTTTTTCTTCTACAAAGCTCATATCGCAATAGCGTGAATGTACACCCACGGGTTTATCGAGAAGCGGCTTTATTTCGGGATTGTAGCCCGCAAACTGACAGAACAATGCGATGATTTCGCGGAAGCTGGTAAGTTTACCCATCCCTATATTGATAGCGGTGCCGTCGTGGATATGATCCATAGCCAGCAAAATGCAGTCAATGACATCATCGATGTGCACAAAATCCCGACCCTGGTAACCGCTGCCCCACACTTCGAATGGTTCTTCTTTTTTGGCAGCGCGGGCAGCAATGGCCGGCACGGGATAGGTTAAGTCTTGGTCCTCACCGTAGCCACTGAACGGACGAATACATGTCACTTTCAGCCCATAATGACTGGCGGCAATTTTAGCGAGGAATTCGCCGGTAAGCTTGCTCCCTCCATAGGACATATCAGGCTGCCCCATTCGTTTAAAATCGAGGTCTGAGTCTTTTAACGCAATGGCTCCCGACTCCGATTGCAAATCGACCGGATAAGCGGCCGAGGAACTTGGATATAATAATCGTTCGGGCTTATAATTCACCGCCCAGTAAAACATTTCGGCATCGATAGCCAAATCGAGGGCAACCATCATAGGATCGCCATCAATCTTTGCCCGTCCACCAACAATTGCTGCAAAATGAAACACATCGGCAATGCGGCTCATGGTAAACGGATAGGCCTTGCTGAAATGCTGATCATCGTCCATTAAGCGACGCATCACTTTTAGCGCATCGTCGTGAATAAAAAGCGCGCGATTGTCATAAATGGCATAACCGGTTCCTTCGTGCGTCTTGGTATAAGGCATCCAGGTGTCGGGATGTGTCCCAACCATCAGATTATCGATAAATACTACCTGAACATCGGCCTGGAGAAGCAGGCGCTTTACCATGTTTCGGCCTACGAAACCGCAGCCTCCGGTAACTAAATGCGTTTTATTTGCCATGCTGCGAAAGTACAAAAAGGGAATGATTCTCTATGCGTTTTAGGGCTATCAAAGGGACAAAATAAAAAAGTCCGGAGGTTGCCCCCCGGACTCTTAAACCACTATAATATTAAAAATTAGTTCTTAACCACTTTAATTACTTCGCGGCTGTTGTTTGTTTCAACGGTTACGAAATAAACACCATTTGTTAAGGCAGACATATCAATGCTGCGAGTAACGGCAGATGAAGAAGCAACGTTAAATTTCTCGCTGCTGATTTGCTGACCTACGTAATTATTTACGGTAATCATAGCAAATGAATCCATATCGCCGGTAGTGATGGTAACGGTAGCAAAATCGCTTACCGGATTTGGATACAATTCGATGCCGGCTACTTCATTTGGAGTCGTTACATCATCAGCAATACGTGGAGCTGATGAAGGACCGCAAAGGCTGTTGATGACTACGATACCATCAACATCATAACCATCGGCAGTTCCGGTGAATGAAGAAGCAGCAGAGCGATCGCTGATACGAATGTATTGAATTGGACCTGCAGCATCGGTATTGAGTTGACCGTCTAAGCAAAGCTCGCCAAGGCTCACCCAGTTGATGCCGTCAAGTGAACCTTCGAATTCGGCTTTTTCAGGATAAGCAGCACATGATGGATTACCGAAAGTAGTTTCTGTAACGCTCAATTCATTCGCTGCAGGATTTACAAATACAACGTATGGGAATTTAAGCGTAAGGTTACCGCCAAAACCAAGGGATACGAAGTTAATTACGTCAGTACCTTGAGGCGCACCTAATGCATTTGCAGCATTAGTACGAGCGGCAACAATTGGAGTTCCGTTGGCACGAAGTGCCGGATTGTATTCTACAACTTCTGAAGCTCCATCAGCTAAAGCAGCAGGAACTGGATTTTCTTCTTGACCGTGCAAACAAATAATACCATCGAGGTCGTAAGCGTCTCCACCGGCAGCAAAGTTAGCCACAGGTGTTACGTCGATAAGCTTAACATACTGAGCCCAACCAAGTCCGCCAAGATCAAAATAAGTATCTTGACAACCTTCACCTAAATACACCCAGTTACAACCATCCTGAGAAGCGAATGCGCGCACACGCTCCGGATAACGTGAGCAGTTGTTGGAAGTAGCCGAACCAAAAGTGGTTTCTACTACAAAGATATCGTTGCCATCACCATTTTTAATGGGGTAAGGGAATTTCAACACAATCTCACCACCGAAACCAAGCGTATAGAAGTTATTGTTTTCTGGAGATGTGGTAGCATCGCTATTTTCAGGCGCACCTAAAGCATTTTCAACGATTGAACGTGCAGCAGCAACAGGTGAAATCAAATCCTGCACAGGACCTTGTGAGTAGCTGATTACTTCGTTCGGGCTGCAAGAAACCGGAGTAGGCTCTTCATAAGCACCGTGTAAACACTCGATAGCATCTACATCAAAACCATCAGCCACCTGGCTGTTACCCCATGTAGCAATATTGGTAATATCAACAATACGAACAAACTGAATGTAATCGTTGAACGCAGTTCCGAAATCAACCTCGCCGGTTTGGGTAATGGTTCCAACAGGGGTAAAGCCTAAACCATCCTGAGATACTTCGATAGTAGCTGTTTCGTTGTTAACGCTGGCAGAAGATTCATAGATACGAATATCGTTGCCCGGACCGTTAGCAATAGGTTCTGCAAAAGCAAGAACGATAGAACCGCCAAAACCAAGCGAGAAGAAATTTTGAACCGGAGCATAAACGGCAGGATTTTGTCCGTTAGGTGCACCTAAAGCATTCGTTGGAATTGAACGCTCTGGATTAACGGCCGTTCCTAATTTTGTAAGACCTTGGTTAACATCATAAACGTCAACCGCAAAACAACCTGAAGGTGTTGGAACAGGACAAACACGCACAAATGAGATGTCATCGATGCCGAAATCGTTACCAAAGGCAGTAAGGTTAGAATTGAGAATTGAGAAAGATACATTTCCTGTTGATGTGGCAACATACGTTGCTGTAAATTCTTGCCACGTGGCTATGCCTGTTGGCGAAAATGTACCTACTAAATTACCGCCTACGTTAAAACGAAGAACAGCAGGCGAAACAGGATAAATATTTTGAACCCATACAGAAATAGTGTATTCGCTACCTGCCAATACATCAATATTTTGAGACCATACGGTTTTGAGGCTGCCGGTATTACCGTTTACCATTAAGAAATTACCGCTACGGCTAATACCCGTCATTAATGGGTGGTAGGTGTTGATGTTGTCGTCAACTCCGTAGGTATTCTCAGGAATCATTTCACTGTTTCCTGCAACGTCGGTTTTGAAGGTGTACCCTGAAGTAAAACCAGAGTTTCCGGCTTCGAAATCGCCATTTGATACTAAATTAAGTCCGCACTGTGCCGATGCACCTGCAGCCATCATTGAGAGCAATGCTGCACCCAAAAAGCTAAATTTGTTTTTGTTTTTCATTTTATAGGGGTTTATGGTTAAGTTTACAAAAAGAACGACAAATCGACGAAAAAGTTGCAAAATTTGCACATGTAAGAAAAAAGGATTTCTCAGGTCCAACTACCACATTTTCAATTATATTCAAATTAAAATGCACGGTATTGTCGATTTGCTTGATAAATAACGAAGCAAACTTACTCCGATTTTTCAATTTAGCAAACAAATCTTACATCAAATTATTGGGAAAATGCCAATAAGTGCCTGTTAATAAAAAAGTCAAAATGGAGGATTATGTCTTATTTAGATTTGAATTTCTCCTGCTATATAAAAAATATACCAATACGCCAATTATTCCCCAAATGATAAAAGCGTACCATGTGTGTTCGCGGACATAAGTCATTAGAAACACGTTAAATGATGCGCCCAAAGGAGCAACTATATAAATGAGTGGGGTTTTGTATGGACGTTCTAAATGCGGCTGCTTAACCCTTAAAATGAGCACCGC
>JBKCHQ010000008.1:0-28402 GCA_046302715.1 Bacteroidia bacterium
GTTTTAAAAGGAGGAATCTCCAAAACAGCACAAGCCTCATCATAACGAAGCACATTTATTTCGAGGCGTTTTAAAATAAGTATTGCCGTTTCGACAGGTATTTCAGCGCCAATAAGACGATTCATCGCCGCCCACTTATACTCCACCTTAACGGGAGTTGCCAGCTTCGGGTAATAATCGGTGGCCCCTTCTATTTGACCGCCACATATTTCCAAAATGAATTCAGCGGCTCGCTGTAAAGCATAAAAAACAGAATCAGGATCTGCGCCGCGCTCAAATCGGAATGAAGAATCGGTTTTAAGATTGTGTCGTTTAGACGACTTACGAATCAAAACCGAGTCAAAATGTGCCGACTCCAAAAGAATATCGGTGGTATCAAAACCAACACCCGAGTTTATTCCCCCGTAAATTCCTGCCAAACACATTGGGTCCGATACGTTACTAATCACTAAATCTTCGGAACTCAATGTAATTTCAGATCCATCCAGCGTAGTAAATGAAGTACCCTCCTCGCAGGTGCCAACCACCAATTTGTTACCATTGATTTTGGCGGCATCAAAAGCGTGTAAAGGCTGACCCGTCTCGTGTAGAACAAAATTACAGATATCAACTATCGCATTTATAGGTCTAAGACCGATGCTCTTTAACGCATTTTTCAACCAATCGGGGCTTTCACAAACCTTCACCTCCGAAATGCGAACTGTTGCATAGCGCTTTAGCGCTTGTGGGCTGTTTATTTCGACAGATATGCCATGGTTTTTCAAATCCAAGTTAAGCGATGGGTTGGGTTTTACCAAGGTCACCTGTGGCTGCTTGTAAAGTACCGCAACAACATCTCGGGCCACACCAATATGGGAGGCAGCGTCAATTCTATTGGGAGTTAAACCAATTTCAAAAACGGTATCTGAAAAGAGTTTGAAAAGATCTGAGGCCTTAATACCTACGGGTGTTTCAGACGGCAATACCATAATGCCTTCATGACTTTTCCCAAGGCCCAGTTCATCCTCGGCACAAATCATTCCTTGCGAAAGCTCGCCCCTTATCTTACTCTCTTTAATGAGCAATGGTTCGCCGCCATTAGGATAAAGTGTAGTTCCTGTTGTAGCCACCAATACTTTTTGACCCACAGCAACATTGGGGGCTCCACACACAATATTAAGCGGCTGTTCTTCACCCACATTTACTTTGGTAACACGCAGGCGGTCGGCATTAGGATGCTGTTCGCACCATAATACTTCGCCAACTACAACGCCTTTGAGCATGCCTTTAACCGTTTCGAAAGTTTCAACATGTTCCACTTCGAGACCGCTATCGGTTAATAATGTCGAAAGCTCTTCGGGCGCTGGGCATTCGGTTAAATATTTTTTAAGCCAATTGTATGCAATCTTCATAATTCAGTATTAATAGCGCAACCAACGAAACATTTCTTTCCAGGTAGGGCGCTTACCGTACATTAAAATGCCTGTGCGGTAAATTTTACCGGCAGCCCAGGTGGTGAGAATAAACCCAACAACCAACATTCCCATAGATAACAATAGTTCGGTATAATGCACTCCAAAAGGCAATCGAATCATCATAATGATGGGCGAGGTAAACGGAATTACCGACATCCAGGTGGCCACCAACCCATTAGGATCGTTAAGCACCGATTGAGCCATAACAAAAGATAATATGAGCGGTGCCGAAACCGGAAGCATGAACTGCTGTGTGTCGGATTCACTGTCAACCGCCCCACCAATTGCGGCAAAAATTGCCCCATAGAGCAGATAGCCGCCTAAGAAATAAAATATGAAACAAGGAATCATCAATCCCCAGTTAATCATATTCACTTTTCCAATAACTTCTTGCGTTTCCCGCAATTGATCAATATCATCAACCGCGGTGCCTTCAGGGCTTTGCTGCATAATGCGTTCAATATTTTCAGCACTTAATTTATCCTTTACCACCGTACCCATAAAAACCATGTAAATACTCGCGGTAAAGGCTACCCATAGCAAGAATTGTGTAAGACCAACCAGCGCAATACCTATTATTTTGCCCATCATTAGCTCGAAAGGCTTTACGGATGAAATAATTACCTCAACTATACGATTTGTTTTTTCTTCAATAACGCCGCGCATTACTTGCGAGGCAAACATGAAAATGAAAAAATAAATCAAAAATCCGCCAAAAAAACCAAGTCCCGTGCTTACTTCAACATTACTTTCTTTCTTTTCACCTAATGGAATAATATCCAATGGTACGTTTACCGTTTTCTTTACATTATCCACCAAATCCTGATCTACACCCTGCGATTGCAGCTTTAAACGTTCAATTTGTTTTTCGATCTGGGTGCGAACAAATAGCTTAAGACTCAATGAAACCTGTTTACTGCTGTAAAGCTTTATCTGTCGCTGCAAATGATTGATATCGTTGTCCTGAAATAACGGGATATGAAGCAAGGCATAGTACTCCGACGACTCCATTTCGGCCAATGCCTTTTTTAGAGGCTGCCGAGAATACACAAAGCGCACATCGTCATTGGCTTGCAAAAGACCTTCTACAAATCGGGCCTCGTCAATTACGAGAATGGTTTTGACGGAGGCGGTAACAGAGGCCATCCAAATGGGAATAATCATTACAGCACCCATAATGATTGGACCCAATAGCGTCATAATGATAAATGACTTTTTCTTAACTCTACTAAGAAACTCCCTTTTAATAATGAGGCCTATTTTTCCCATGTTTCCATCTGGTTAGTTGATTCGATGGTCCGTAAAAAAACGTCGTTCATCGATGGAATAATTTCACTGAATGCGGTAAGCTGACAAACCGGCATTACGGCAGAAAGCAGATTATGTATGGTATTGCTGCCCAGTAATCGCAATGTAACGGTACAATGCTGGTCTTTCTGAACTTTTTCGATAAGCTCGGCTCCAGCCCAAAGCGCATTAGTAAAAGCAATGAGATTACCCTCAAATTCGATGCGATAGGTATGCGTGCGGTATTGCTTTCTAATATCCTGAAGTGAGCCGTCGAGAATTTTCTTACTCTTATCGATAAGTACCACACTATCGCAAAGCTCTTCAACCGTTTCCATGCGGTGTGTTGAAAATATGAGGGTTGCTCCTTTGCGGTTAAGCTCCAGAATTTCGTCGCGAATGAGGTTTGCATTTACCGGATCGAAACCGGTAAACGGCTCGTCGAAAATAAGCAGTTCGGGTTCATGAATAACGGTAACAATAAATTGCACTTTTTGAGCCATCCCTTTAGAAAGCTCCTCAACCTTCTTATTCCACCACGATTGTATTTCAAACTTCTCAAACCAGAAACGCAAGCGCTTTTTGGCATCTGATGCAGAAAGGCCTTTAAGCTGTGCCAGATACAAGCATTGCTCTCCCACTTCCATTTTGCGATAAAGCCCTCGTTCCTCGGGCAAATAGCCAATCTTTTCGATGTGCTCCGGCAAAAATTCAGCACCGGCATAATGCAAACTTCCCGAGTCGGGAGCCGTAATACGGTTAATTATGCGGATTAATGATGTTTTTCCGGCACCATTAGGACCTAGGAGCCCAAGAATTTTACCTTGATGCACCGAAAGACTAACGTCGTTCAACGCTGTGTAACTGCCGTATGACTTAAAAATATTACGGGCTTCAAATAGAGGTGCATTCATGAATTACGAACCAGAACTTAAACGCTAAAGTGTAGGGCTAAAAATACACGTTCAAAGTTAAAATTCCGTTCTATTGAAAATATTCTTTTACACGTTCGAAGAATGATTTCTCCTTTTTGCCGGGCTGTGGTTTAAAGTTGTCGGCATCGCGTAATTTTTCAAGCATCGCTTTTTCGTCGGCGGTAAGATTTTGTGGCGTCCATACATTTACATCGACTAATAAATCTCCCTTTTGATAGGAGTTAACCTCGGGCAAGCCTTTACCTCTAAGTCGGAATACTTTTCCTGAAAGGGTTCCTGCCTCAATTTTAAACTTGGCTTTTCCTTCTAGAGTTGGTATCTCTATGCTGGTGCCTAATGCGGCATCGGCAAAATTGATGTAGCAGTTGTAGTACAAGTTATTTCCATCGCGCTTTAGCTCGGGATGTTCTGTTTCTTCGATGGCAACAATTAGATCGCCGGCAATTCCACCACGGGGCGCAGCATTACCCTTTCCTGCAACATTTAACTGCATGCCCTCACCAACACCTGCGGGAATCTGAATGCTGATTATGTCTTCTTCACGTGTAATGCCATCGCCTGAGCAGGATTTACATTTACTGGCAATGATGCGTCCCTCACCGTCGCATGACGGACAGGTTGAGGCCGTTTGCATCTGACCTAAAATCGTATTGGTGATGCGGGTTACTCTTCCTGCCCCATTACAGGTGGTACAATTACTAAACGAAGATCCTTTATCGGCTCCTGTTCCCGAACATGTCTTGCAGGAAACAAACTTGTTTACTTTTATTTTCTTCTCAACACCGACAGCAATTTCCTCCAGATTGAGCTTAACTTTAATTCTAATGTTGGTGCCACGATGTACCGTGCGCCCTCTGCTTTGCCCACCTCCAAAACCAAAACCACCAAAACCACCCTGGCCAAAAATATCGCCAAACTGACTGAAGATATCATCCATACTCATACCGCCACCAAATCCGCCGGCCCCGCCTCCTGAAGCCCCGCCCAATCCCTGATGACCAAAGCGATCGTATCGCGCCCGCTTATCGGCATTGCTTAACACTTCGTAGGCTTCGGCGGCCTCCTTAAACTTTTCCTCGGCAGCCTTATCGCCGGGATTTTTGTCGGGGTGAAACTGAACCGCTAGCTTACGGTACGCTTTTTTAAGTTCTTGTTCATCGGCATTTTTCGAAACACCTAAAACGTCGTAATAATCTCTTTTCGCCATATTTTGAGCATTTATCAGCTCCCGACTACCACTTTGGCATACCGGATAACTTTTCCGTTTAACGCATATCCTTTCTCAACCTGATCGAGCACCTTTCCCTTCATGTCTTCTGTTGGAGCCGGAATTTGAGTAATGGCCTCATGTAAGTCAGCATCAAAAACTTGCCCCTGTGCATCCATTTCCTCCAGACCCCGAGAAACTAAAATTGACTTTAATTTTTGATGAACGAGTTGCATGCCCTCCTTAACGCTTTCAAGTGTTGCAGAGGGTTGTTCGGTGGCCTTTGCTGCCCTGTCAAAATCATCCAAAACAGGCAGAATTGCGGCAAAAATGTCAGCAGCCGCAGTTTTTGCAAACTCAATTCGTTCTTTAGATGTACGCTTTTTATAATTGTCGAACTCTGAATACAGTCTGAGATAGCGGTCATTAATATCGTTAAACTTAGCCTCCCAACCGTCTTTTTTCTGCTCTTCCTCTTGCAATTGCTCCGGATTTAGCGATGCCTCATCCACCAAAGGTCCATTGGTACTAAGCTGCTCTTCGGGCTGATTCTCAGGCTGCTCGTTCTTCATCTCTTCATTCATCATGGCATTAATAAAATTTTTGAATCTGTTTTTCATTTTGAGGCTGGCTGAATTCAAGCTTAATGCCACGCACTTTTTATAGACAATATGACATGAAAAAAGCAGGACCGTGCCTGCTCTAAAATTCAATAACCAACGTTGGCCAAATATTACTTGAGGAGATTTTTAAGGGCCTCATCCAGCGCTGCACCTCGTAAGTTTTTAGCAATAATCACCCCATTGGCGTCAATGAGGTAATTGGTTGGGATAGAATTTACACCGTATTTTCTAGCGCCATCTGAGCCCCAGCCGCCTAAATCGCTCACATGATTTCTCCACACTAAGCCATCTTTTTCAATGGCCTTAATCCATGCATCTTTTTTGGTGTCGAGCGAAACATTATAAATCGTAAACCCCTTAGCCCCTTTAAACTTAGCGTCTTTGTAGGTATTATAGGCATTAACCACATTGGGATTTTCCATGCGGCAGGGGCCACACCATGATGCCCAAAAATCAATCAGAACTAATTTTCCTCTTAATGATGATAGTTTTATCTCCTCTCCTTCAGGATTGTTATACGCAAGGTCGGGAGCAATGTCTCCTACATTCAGACCTTCGACAGGCTTTTTCGATTGAGCAATAATAACGCTGCTAGTTAGCAGTACAAAAGCACAAAGTGCCAGAATCTTTTTGGGTTGCATAAGCTTATTTTTAAAAGCGTGTTAAATTACAAAAATAAAGCCAAGGTAATTTTATGTGTATTATAAAATTGAAAATCGTAAACTTTTTCAAGGCTTGTGCCTTTATCTTTGCGTTTAATTCAGATAAAAGTTATTGCATACTTTCATAAACAAAAAAGTTACCTGTAATTATTTAGTTTTAAAGAAATGGCACATTCGTGTTTGATTGTTGATTATGGAATGGGCAATTTGCGTTCGGTAGAAAAAGTACTTGTTGATTTGGGTGTCTCTGTTAAAATTAGTGGAGATGCTGAAGCCATAAAGCAAGCCGGAAAAATAATTCTTCCCGGTGTGGGGAATTTTTCAGCTGCGGTAAGTAAAATTAAATCGAAAGGTTTATGGGATGTAATTGAAGAAAAAGTACAGGTAAAGGAAACACCCATTTTGGGTATCTGTCTGGGCATGCAACTTCTGGCTAAAACTAGTGAGGAGGGCAACGAAAATGGTTTTGGTTGGATTGATGCCACCGTAAAACGCTTTTCGGTAAGCGATACGATTAAATATAAAATACCGCATGTGGGATGGAACTCCACACGTCAAAAATCATCATGCCCATTATTAAAAGGCATCGCAGATTCCGATCTGTTCTATTTCGTCCATGCTTATCACATGGTTTGTAAAAATGAAGAAGATTCGGCAGCGCGCACCCTTTATGATTATGAATTTGACTCGATAGTGAGTAAGAATCATATTTGGGGGGTGCAGTTTCATCCTGAAAAAAGCTATGACGCGGGCAAGAAGATTTTTAAAAACTTTATAGAATATTAGTGATGTACCGCCCTCGTATTATTCCGGTATTGCTCCTCAAAAATAAGGGTCTGGTAAAAACACGATGTTTCGAAAAGCCTCGATATGTCGGCGATCCGATGAATGCGGTGAAGATATTTAATGATTTACATGTTGACGAATTAATCTTTCTAGATATTACAGCTACACGTGAAGGGCGCTGCATTGCACCCGAACTTATAAAACAAATTGGCGACGAAGGTAATATGCCTTTTGCGGCGGGTGGAGGCATACGTTCGCTCCATCAGATTGAGCAGATAATAAAAGCCGGTGCTGAAAAAGTGGTCCTCAATACGGCGGCATTCGAGGTTAAAAATCTGATTAGCGACGCCGTAAAAGCATTCGGAAGTTCAACGATAGTGGTTTCTATGGATGTTAAAAAGAAATTCCTTGGAAGCCAGAAAGTGTTTGTAAAGTCAGGTACCACATCCACAAACATGGCCCCTGTAGAATATGCGAAATGGATGGAACAAGAAGGTGCGGGCGAGCTGTTTGTAACCGACATTCAACATGAAGGCTGCATGCAGGGTTATAATCTGGAACTGATTTATAAAATTTCGTGTGCGGTTAGCATACCTGTTGTTGCGCATGGCGGCGCTGGAAATGACGCACATTTAAAAGCAGCAATAAGCGAAGGCCATGCTTCTGCTGCTGCAGCGGGCTCTCGATTTGTATATCGCGGACCACATAATGCTGTGTTAATAAACTACATAGAAACAGCAGATAGGCCCCGATTTTAGTTTACAATTCAGACTTTTACAAATTCATTAAATCCGCTTAATATCCGCCCCGATAGCCCTTAGTCGGGTATCGATATTTTGATAGCCTCGGTCTATTTGCTCAATATTATCAATAACCGATGTGCCTTCGGCAGAAAGAGCAGCAATAAGCAATGATACTCCTGCGCGGATGTCGGGAGAGGTCATTTTTATGCCTCGCAGTTTATATTTACGGTTTATCCCAATAATGGTAGCGCGATGCGGATCGCATAAGATAATCTGTGCGCCCATATCGATGAGCTTATCCACAAAAAACAAGCGGCTTTCGAACATTTTCTGATGAATGAGCACCGAACCATTGGCTTGAGTGGCCACTACCAAAACAATGCTCAAAAGGTCGGGGGTAAATCCGGGCCAGGGGGCATCTGCAACCGTGAGAATAGAGCCGTCAATGTACTTATTTATAGTGTAAGCTTCCTGTTCAGGAATTACAATATCGTCGCCATCACGTATCACCTCAATACCCAGTTTTCTGAAAACATCAGGAATTACACCCAGATGCTCATAGCCGGTGTCTTTAATACGAATATGGCTTTGCGTCATGGCCGCAAGACCGATAAACGATCCAATCTCAATCATATCGGGCAACATACGATGTTCGCAACCGCCCAGTTCACCCACACCTTCAATGGTAAGGAGATTTGACCCCACACCTTTAATTTTTGCCCCCATCGAATTAAGCATCTTGCATAATTGCTGAATATACGGCTCGCATGCAGCATTAAAAATGGTAGTGGTGCCTTTCGCTAAAACTGCCGCCATCACAATATTTGCTGTACCGGTAACCGATGCCTCATCTAAAAGCATGTAGGTTCCGCGCAATTCTTTAGCTTCAACTTTATAGAAATTCTCAACGCCATCAAAATCGAACTGGGCTCCTAAATTTTGGAAACCAATAAAATGTGTATCAAGGCGTCGACGGCCAATTTTATCGCCTCCAGGTTTGGGTATGTAGCCTCTCCCGAAACGCGCCAATAAGGGCCCAACAATCATAACCGAACCGCGAAGTGCGGCGCCACGTTTTTTAAACTCTTCAGAAATCATAAAGTCAACATCCACAGCATCGGCCTGAAATGACCATGAGCCTTGACCCAATTTTTCAACTTTCACACCCAATGCACCAAGCAGATCGATGAGTTTATTAACGTCAACAATATCAGGCACGTTATGGATAATGCAACGTTCGGGCGTTAACAATACAGCACAAAGAATTTGTAGGGCTTCATTTTTAGCCCCTTGCGGAGTTAATTCGCCAGAAAGACGCTTACCTCCAATAATTTCGAAACGGTTCATGCAAATCAGTATGAGTTACTGCCGCCGAATTTACGCTTGAACTTGTTTTGTTTTTGCTTATTCTTATTAAACTTCTTACCCTGTCCTTGTGAATAATTTGCGTTTAGCACTTCTGTAGCGGCTCCCAGCTGGGTTCCTTCAGGCAGATTAAGTTCATTTCCGGATAAAACAGCCAAATCTTTAAATATAATATCGTCAGAAACCGAATCGCGGTTCCAGGCCAAATATGACTTTTTAAGGTGATGGGCGATGGCACTTACCACCGAATTTTTCAACTCGGGCTCTTCAATATTTTTAGCTTTTTCAATTACTTTCTCCACCACTCGACCATAATGGCGGTATTTTATCGAAGTCGAAGGATAATTTATTCGTTGGGGTTTAACATATAGATTTTCTTTAAGCGGCTTTGGATATGGCGCATCAACATCCAGTTTAAAATCAGATGCAATAAATAGAAAGTCCCAGAGCTTTTGCTTAAAGTCGTTTTGTTCTTTGAGCTGCGGGTTTAGTTGAGCTAAGACCGATATAATATCTTTTGCGGCAGCATTTCGGCGTTCGCGGTCTTCGATTGCACAGGCATTCTGAATCATTTTAGTAATAATTCTGCCGTGTTCGGAAATAATAAGGCGAGGCCTTTCTGAATTGTATTCCATAATTTTTTCTGAGAAAACAAGCGTCCTTAAAGGACTTTAGCTAAAATTGAATTTAGCTTTCGAAAATCTTTAGACGGGCAAATTTAAGTAATAATTGCTTTTGTCCGGCTTTCTCGAAAAGTACAATCGCTTTTTTATCTCCCGATTGAGTATCAATAACCATAACCTTGCCCATACCAAAGCGTTCGTGTTCAACACGCATACCCACTTTGAGCTTTTGAAGATTATCGGGAATAAATTCATTGCTTGAGCCTGCACTATCGGCAGTGGGCTTTTTAGCTAAGGGCTTAAAGGAGCCTTGAGGTTTTGGCGATGCCGTGGGTATATGTGTTTTTCGCATGGGATTGAAGCCCTCACCTGAAATTTTTCGTGGAGAAAAAGAGCCAAAAGATGAGCGTTCGTTCTCGAACGAGAAAAATCCACTCCCTCCGTTATTTTCGGTGGGCATATCGAGTAGGCTTTGATCTATTTCCTGTAAAAATCGGCTCGGTTCACAATAGTCTATCTGCCCCCATTTATATCGCGATGTAGCATACGTTAACGTTAGAAATTCCTCGGCCCTTGTTAGCGCTACATAAAACAATCGGCGTTCCTCTTCGAGTTCCTCTCGCACATTTAATGAAAGTTGCGAAGGAAATAGATTTTCTTCCAGGCCTGTAACAAAGACCGCTTTGAACTCCAGGCCTTTAGCGGCATGAATGGTCATAAGCGTAACTTTATTAGCGTTGGGATCATCCTTATCGTCAGAGTCTGTTAATAGGGCGATATCCTGAACATATACATCCAGCGTACGCTCTTTTACTTCATCTTCACTTTCGGGAAGGGTATCCACAAATTCCTTAATCCCGCTTAATAATTGTTTCACATTTTCCTGACGCGAAATACCCTCAGGAGTTTTATCCGCATCGAGGTCCTTTAATAATCCCGACGATTTTGCAATGTGCATGGCCAAATCGAATGCATTTGACGTAGCAAGCCCATGTCGAAACGAACGAATCATAGTAACAAAATCGAGCACCTTTTGGGCGGCGGCCGACCCTAAAATGCCGCTTACCCCAACCTGCTCGATGACTTCCCAGAGACTCTTGTTCTGTTCGTCGGCCGTAACGGTAATTTTTTCGAGGGTGGTTTTGCCAATTCCTCTTGCCGGATAATTAATGACCCGCTTTAAGGCCTCTTCATCGTTGGGATTCAACACCAGTCTGAAATAAGCTATCAGGTCTTTTATTTCTTTGCGTTTATAGAAGGATAATCCGCCGTAAATTCTGTAATCAATGCCTCTCTTGCGCAAGGCCTCTTCCATAGCCCTGCTTTGGGCGTTGGTGCGGTACAATATGGCGATGTCCTTATTTTGCATTTGATGTTGCATCCGCAGGTCAAAAATCGCATTGGCCACTTTAACACCTTCTTCATTATCGGATAATGCCTTAAGCACCGTAATTAAATTACCGGTTGTATTCTCGGTCCACACCACTTTCTTCAGCTGCTCTTTGTTGTGCCTAATCACAGAATTAGCAGCCTGAACAATGGTTTTGGTTGAACGATAGTTCTGTTCGAGTTTAAACGTTTTAAGTTCGGGATAATCTTTTTCGAAATTGAGTATGTTTTGAATGTTGGCGCCCCTGAAAGCATAAATACTTTGTGCATCGTCTCCCACTACACATATATTTTGATGCATGGCAGCAAGCTTCTTCACAATAAGGTATTGACTAAAGTTGGTATCCTGATACTCATCAACTAAAATGTATCTAAACTTTTGCTGATATTTATATAACACTTCAGGATATTGCTTAAGCAGCACGTTGGTTTTAAACAACAAATCATCAAAATCCATGGCTGAAGCTTTAAATAGTCGCTTATCGTACGCCTCGTAAATAAGACCCAATTTGGGCTTGGCGCTTTTGCGATCGTCCTCGAGTATTTCGGGATTGGAGCAATATTCACGGGCCGAAATAAGATTGTTTTTCGCGGTTGATATTCGACTCAAAACCAATGAAGGTTTATAAATTTTATCGTCGAGTTGTAGCTCTGCCAAGATGGTTTTGATGAGGCTTTTTGAATCATCCGTATCATAGATAGTAAAGTTTGAAGGGTATCCAATCAAGCCAGCTTCGGCACGAAGAATTCGGGCAAAAACCGAGTGAAAGGTACCCATCCAGAGGTTTCGAGCTTCGGTTCCGGGCACCAAATTAGATATACGCTCCTTCATTTCTCTAGCGGCTTTGTTGGTAAAAGTTAGCGCCAGAATATGAAATGAATCAACCCCTTTACTTAATAAGTTGGCAATGCGAAACGTTAAAACACGTGTTTTACCCGAACCGGCACCGGCAATTATCATAACGGGTCCTTCGGTACATTCTGCTGCTTGACGCTGCACAGGATTTAAACCATCCAAAAAATCACGATTCATGACACAAAATTACAGCAAGGCATGCCGGCTTTTTGGATCAACCCTGTCGTTTTTTTGAACAATTGCATTTTTACCGACTTTCTATTGCATTTATATCGGTTTGAAGTTTCCAAAACATCAGGCATTTATTAGGCATATTTACCCTTATAAAAATTATCCTAAAAAAAATTGCATAACTGCGTTGGTATATAAAAAGTTGTTTCTATCTTTGCGCTCCCAAAATTTGGGCAGTAATACTATTTAACAACGAATATACACCATAAAATTTAAGCACCAGCATGCCTACCATTCAGCAGCTTGTACGTAAAGGACGCAGCGCCAATGCTGCAAAAAGTAAGAGTCCGGCATTGGATTCTTGTCCGCAGCGCCGCGGAGTTTGTACACGTGTGTACACCACAACTCCGAAGAAACCAAATTCTGCCATGCGTAAAGTTGCGCGTGTGCGATTGACGAATTCTAAAGAAGTGAATGCTTACATTCCGGGCGAAGGTCACAACCTTCAAGAGCACTCAATTGTGCTCATCCGTGGAGGAAGGGTAAAAGATTTACCGGGAGTTAGGTATCACATCGTGCGCGGAGCCCTAGACACATCAGGTGTTGAGGGACGTAATCAGCGCCGTTCAAAATATGGAACCAAGCGTCCGAAACCAGGCCAACCGGCTGCAACTAAAAAGAAAAAATAATCTATAGTGCGCAATCATAAACAATGAGAAAGTCAACGCCCAAAAGAATTCCACGCCTTCCTGATCCACGTTTCTCAGATCCGGTGGTTACACGTTTTGTAAACAACATGATGTACGACGGTAAAAAAAGTATTGCGTTCAATATTTTTTACGATGCCATCGACATCGTTACTAAGCGTGCAGATGAAAACGGACATGAAGTTTGGAAACGTGCATTGGAAAATGTAAGCCCTTCTGTTGAAGTTAAAAGTCGCAGAGTGGGTGGTGCAACATTTCAGATTCCGATGGAGATTCGCCCTGACCGCAGAACTGCCCTCGGTATGAAATGGTTAATCATGTATGCCCGCAAGCGCAACGAAAAATCAATGGCGCAAAAATTAGCTTCAGAAATACTTGCAGCGAGCAAGGGCGAAGGAGCAGCACACAAAAAGAAAGAAGATACGCATCGTATGGCAGAAGCCAACAAAGCATTTTCGCATTTTAGATTCTAATAAAACAACATACCCGCAAACGAAGAGGACTAATTTATGAGTCACGATTTAAAATACACCCGAAACATTGGTATCGCCGCGCACATCGATGCGGGTAAAACCACAACTACAGAACGTATTCTGTATTACACCGGCGTTAATCACAAAATTGGTGAGGTACACGACGGTGCGGCTACCATGGACTGGATGGTGCAGGAGCAAGAAAGAGGTATTACCATTACTTCTGCAGCGACTACATGTTTCTGGAATTATGCCGGCCAGAAATACAAAATGAACATCATTGATACTCCAGGTCACGTTGACTTTACCGTAGAGGTAAATCGTTCGTTGCGTGTTTTGGATGGTCTTGTATTCCTTTTCTCTGCGGTTGATGGTGTGGAGCCTCAATCAGAAACCAACTGGCGTCTGGCCAACAACTACAACGTTACCCGTTTGGGCTTCGTGAATAAAATGGATCGTCAAGGTGCAGATTTTTTAAATGTAGTTAAACAAGTTAAGGAGATTTTAGGAGGCAATCCACTACCGCTTCAGCTTCCAATTGGTGCTGAGGAAACCTTTAAAGGGGTAGTTGACTTAATCAATTGGCGTGGAATGGTTTGGAATGAACACGATAGAGGGATGACCTACGAAATCGTTGACATTCCAGCGGACATGGTGGAGGAAGCTCGTGAATGGCGTGAGAAATTACTCGAAGCAGCCGCTGAATTCGATGAGAATTTAATGGAAAAGTATTTCGAAGACCCTGAATCTTTAACAGAACGTGAAATATTGACGGCTCTTCGTAAAGCTTGTGTTGCCAATAAGGTGGTTCCAATGCTTTGTGGTTCGGCGTTCAAAAACAAAGGCGTACAAACCATGCTCGACCTTGTGATGGAATTAATGCCTTCACCTCTCGATAAAGAAAATATTGTTGGAACCAATCCCGACAATGGTGAGGAAGTAGTGCGTAGACCTGATATTAAAGATCCGTTTACTGCGCTTGCATTTAAAATTGCTACTGATCCTTTCGTTGGACGTTTATGTTTTTTCAGAGCATATTCTGGTCATTTAGATGCCGGTTCTTATGTTTTAAATACCCGCAGTGGAAATAAAGAGCGTATCAGCCGAATTTTCCAAATGCACGCCAATAAACAAAATGCTATCGAATATATAGAAGCAGGTGATATTGGTGCGGCTGTTGGCTTTAAAGACATTAAAACCGGGGATACCCTTTGCGACGAAAAAAATCCTATCGTTCTTGAAGCTATGCAGTTTCCTGAACCGGTTATTGGTATCGCGATTGAGCCTAAAACACAGGCAGATGTTGACCGATTGGGGATGGCATTAGGTAAACTTTCCGAAGAGGATCCAACGTTCCGTGTTCGTACGGATGAAGAAACCGGCCAAACCATCATTTCTGGTATGGGTGAGCTTCATCTTGAAATTATTATGGACCGCTTGAAACGCGAGTTTAAAGTTGAATGTAATCAAGGTGCACCTCAGGTTAATTACAAAGAAACCATCATGGGTACCGTATCACACCGTGAAGTTTACAAGAAACAGACGGGTGGTCGTGGTAAGTTCGCGGATATCGTGGTTACCATTTCGCCCGTTGATGATGGCAAAGAAGGTCTTCAATTCGTTAACGAAGTTGTGGGTGGTAATATTCCACGTGAATTTATTCCATCGGTAGAAAAAGGCTTCAAGGCAGCCATGTCAAATGGTGTGCTAGCCGGATATACTATGGACAGCCTCAAGGTGCGTCTTACAGACGGTTCTTACCACGCGGTTGACTCTGATGCGCTTTCATTTGAAATTTGCGCACGTACAGCCTTCCGCGAAGCGCTTCCAAAAGCACAACCTGTCCTTCTTGAGCCCATCATGAAGGTTGAGGTAATCACGCCTGAACAAAACATGGGTGATGTTGTGGGAGATTTGAACCGTCGCCGTGGCCAGATTGAAGGCATGGACTCAAAAGGAAATGCCCAGGTTATAAAAGCAAAAGTTCCGCTATCAGAAATGTTTGGTTATGTAACCCAGTTACGTACACTAACATCAGGAAGAGCTACATCAACTATGGAACCTTCGCACTACGCTGAAGCTCCACGTAACATCGCCGATGATGTAATTGCAAAAGCAAAAGGTAAAGCAGCAAAAGTTTAATCGTTCTTTATACTCTACATGAGCCAGAAAATCCGCATCAAACTCAAGTCATACGACTATAATTTAGTCGATAAGTGGGCTGAGAAAATCGTTAAGACTGTAAAAACTACAGGAGCCGTAGTTAGTGGACCTATTCCACTTCCTACCAATAAGAAAATATTTACGGTATTGCGTTCGCCGCACGTAAATAAAAAAGCACGTGAGCAATTTCAACTTTGCTCCTACAAGCGTTTGATGGATATCTATTCTACCACCTCTAAGCCGGTAGATGCTCTAATGAAACTGGAATTGCCCAGCGGAGTTGAGGTTGAAATCAAAGTATTGTAATTAAAACAAGAAAAACTGTATTCAAAAAATACACAAAATGTCAGGTATCATAGGTAAAAAAATCGGAATGACTAGTCTTTACAGTGCCGCTGGTAAGAACATACCATGCACAGTTATTGAAGCTGGTCCTTGCGTGGTAACGCAAGTAAGAACTGTCGATAAAGACGGTTACAACGCTGTTCAACTGGCGTTTGATGAAAAAAAAGAGAAGCACACTTCTTCAGCAATGAAAGGTCACTTCGAAAAGGCGAATACTACGCCCAAAAGAAAATTGGTGGAGTTTAAAGGTTTCGAAGATGCCAAAAATCTTGGTGACGTTGTTACTGTTGAGCTTTTCGCCGAAGGCGAATTTATCGACGTAATTGGAACATCAAAAGGTAAAGGCTTTCAAGGTGTTGTGAAACGCCATGGCTTTAGTGGTGTGGGTATGCAAACACACGGTCAACATAACCGTTTGAGAGCACCTGGTTCATTAGGAGCATCATCTTATCCTTCACGAGTATTTAAGGGAATGCGTATGGCCGGTAGAACCGGAGGAGCGCGTGTTAAAATTCAAAATCTTGAAATTTTAAAGGTTATTCCCGAGCAAAATTTAATTGTAATTCAGGGTGCAGTCCCAGGACCGAAAGGTTCTTATGTAATGCTTGAAAAATAAAATGGAACTAGCAGTATTAAACTCCAACGGTCAGGAGACCGGCCGCAAAATCAAGCTCAGCAGCGAAATTTTCGGAATCGAACCAAACGATCATGCCATTTATTTGGACATTAAACAAATGTTGGCAAATCGTCGTCAGGGAACTCATAAATCAAAAGAACGTGCAGAGGTTTCTTATTCAACCAAGAAACTAAAGCGTCAAAAAGGTACCGGAGGTGCTCGTGCAGGAAGCATTAAATCGCCCGTATTTGTTGGTGGTGGACGTGTATTTGGTCCAAAGCCACGTGATTACAGTTTCCGTTTGAATAAAAAAGTAAAGCAACTTGCTCGGAAATCGGCACTAACTTATAAGGCTAAAGACAACGGTATTACCCTTGTTGAAGCATTTGGTATGGAAAAACCATCTACCAAAGGATTTACAGGTGTCCTTAACAACCTAAAACTAGAAGGGAAGAAAACGCTGGTTATTATCCCAGAACAAAATCAAAATGTGTATTTATCAAGCCGCAATCTTTCTCATAGTAAAGTAGTTGTTGCGCAGGATTTAAACACTTACGATATTCTGCATGCTCATCATGTAGTGTTGTTCGAAGGTTCTGTTAAATCGATTGAAACCCTCTTAAATCAAAATTAAGATGAACGTTATCATTAAACCCATCATTACCGAAAAGGTAACAGGGACGGCAGATAAACTAAATCGCTATGGTTTTATTGTGCACGAAGAGGCCAATAAGCTCGAGATTAAAAATGCGATTCAGCAACTTTATGGTGTTACTGTTGAACATGTGAATACACAGTGTTACATCGGTAAAGTTAAAATGCGTAACACCCGCAATGGATTCAACACCGGACTTAAGGGCCGTTGTAAAAAAGCCTTCATTAAACTTAAAGAAGGTGATACTATTGACTTCTACAATAACTTTTAAGCGTTATGGCACTTAAAAAATTTAATCCTATAACACCGGGTACCCGTTTTAAGGTAGCCAACAGTTTTTCAGACATTACAACCGATAAGCCTGAAAAGTCGTTGTTGGTAAAGGCTAAAAAATCGGGCGGTCGTAACAACTCCGGTAAAATGACTATGCGCTACATCGGTGGTGGTCACAAACAAAGATACCGCTTAATCGATTTTCGCCGCGATAAGCATGACGTGCCTGCGCAGGTTATGACTATCGAGTATGACCCCAATCGCTCAGGACGTATTGCGCTATTGCAGTACACTGATGGGGAAAAGCGTTACATTTTAGCTCCTGATGGATTAACCGTTGGATCAACTGTTCGTTCAGGAGAGAATGCACCGGTTGAACCTGGCAATGCATTATTTCTTAGAGACATTCCTCTGGGTTCTATGATTCATCATATTGAGATGCGTCCAGGTCAAGGTGCTGCTTTAGTTCGCAGTGCGGGTGCAGCAGCACAGCTACAAGCACGTGATGGGAAATATGCCATTATTCGCATGCCATCTGGTGAAATTCGTATGATTTTAAATACGTGTTTGGCCGTAATTGGTACAGTGAGCAATCCCGATCATCGATTGGTGCGTTCTGGTAAAGCGGGTCGTTCGCGCTGGTTAGGCAGAAGGCCAAGAACTCGAGGTGTAGCCATGAATCCGGTTGATCACCCAATGGGCGGTGGTGAAGGCCGGGCATCAGGGGGGCATCCACGCAGTCGTAAAGGTATTCCGGCTAAGGGCTACAAAACGCGTGCACCTAAAAATAGAAGTACACGCTACATTATCGAGCGTCGCAAATAATTAAGTGTTCAACAAAAAGAAAAATAATTACAAATGAGCCGATCGTTAAAAAAAGGTCCGTTTATCGACTTCAAACTGGAGAAAAAAGTATTGGCAATGGTTGATTCCGGCAAAAAATCCGTGATTAAAACCTGGGCGCGCCGTTCCATGATTTCGCCAGACTTTGTTGGACAAACTATAGCTGTTCACAACGGAAATAAATTCATTCCTGTGTATGTTACCGAAAACATGGTTGGACATAAGTTGGGTGAATTTGCCCCTACACGCACATTCCGTGGTCATGCCGGTAATCGTAAAGACAAAGGCAAAAAATAAATCTACTATTTCCTAAAGATTGATTCAAAATGGGTTCACGTAAAAAAAATATGGCAGAAGCGCTTAAGGCAGAACGTCGCACAACTGCTTTTGCCAAGTTAAATGACTGTCCAACTTCGCCTCGTAAAATGCGCTTGGTGGCCGACTTAATTCGTGGAGTGGAAGTGGACAAAGCTTTGTCTATCCTTAAATTCACGAACAAAGATGCAGCCGGCAGACTAGAGAAACTTCTTTTATCTGCTATAGCTAACTGGCAGTCTAAAAATGAAGGCTCTCGTTTAGAGGAAAGCGGTGTTATTGTAAAAGAGATAATGGTTGATGGTGGGCGCCAATTGAAACGATTGAGACCTGCTCCACAAGGAAGAGGGTACAGAATTCGCAAGCGTTCAAACCATGTGACTTTAGTTCTTGGAAATAAAGTCGAAGCTGTAAATTAATTTAAAACAACGTTCAAACATACTCAATGGGACAAAAAGCAAATCCGATAGGTCTTCGTCTGGGAATTATCCGTGGATGGGATTCAAATTGGTACGGTGGTAAAAATTTTACCGATAAACTGGTAGAAGATCATCAAATCCGCAAGTATTTAAATGCTCGTCTTCCGAAGGCTGGTATTTCAAAAATAGTTATCGAACGCACTCTAAAATTGGTAACCGTAACCATTAATACTGCCCGTCCGGGAATTATTATAGGTAAAGGTGGACAGGAAGTAGATAAGCTTAAAGAGGAGCTTAAAAAGCTTACTAAAAAAGAAGTTCAAATAAACATATTTGAAATAAAGCGTCCTGAATTGGATGCACGATTAGTAGCGGACGGCATTGCACGTCAGCTTGAAGGTCGTGTTTCTTTCCGCCGTGCTATGAAAACATCCATTGCTTCTACCATGCGAATGGGAGCTGAAGGGATTAAATGTAAACTTTCTGGTCGTTTGGGCGGTGCTGAGATGGCTCGTGTTGAAGGCTACAAAGAAGGCCGTACGCCTTTACATACACTCCGTGCTGATATTGATTATGCTATTGCCGAAGCGCATACCACATACGGCCGCATCGGAGTAAAAGTATGGATTTGCAAAGGAGAGGTTTACGGAAAGCGGGATTTAAGTCCGAATATCGGCCTTCAGGCACAGAAAACAGGTGGAGCGGGAGAACGTGCAGGTGAGCGTGGCGATAGAAGAGGCGGTGAACGACGCGGAGGGGATAGAGAACGCAGAAACAGGAATAAATAATATCCTTTAACGATTGAAAAAGGGGACATTTGTCCTCTTTTTTTTTCGCCAAACTGCTTATCAATTCTGATAAAAACATTTAAAAATATTTTTTTTACAATAGCTTGTTGAAAATATAAAACAACTCACTATCTTTGCCGTCCCCAAAATAACGCTATGGCGTTGTTAGTGGAGGCAAAAAAATAACAAAACCAGAAAAAGAAATTCCATGTTACAGCCTAAACGCACCAAGTACAGGAAGCAGCATAAAATGAAAATGAAAGGGAATGCAACTCGTGGACATGAGTTGGCATTCGGTTCATTTGGTATAAAAGCTTTAGAAGGCGTATGGATGACCGCTCGCCAAATTGAGGCCGCTCGTATTGCAGTAACACGTTACATGAAGCGTGAGGGTCAAATTTGGATTCGTGTGTTTCCAGATAAACCAATTACTAAGAAACCAGCCGAAGTAAGGATGGGTAAAGGTAAAGGATCACCTGAATATTGGGTGGCAGTAGTAAAGCCAGGTACCATCATTTTCGAGGCAGAAGGCGTATCAATGGAAATCGCTAAAGAAGCATTGAGACTTGCCGCACAAAAATTACCAGTGACAACCAAATTTGTGGTTCGTCGCGATTTTGAAGAAGCATCAGCGTGATTTATACTATGAAAAAGGAGTCACTAAAAGATTTAAGCCTTCAGGAATTGAAGGATAAAGCCAACGAAATGAAACAGCAACATGCACGCACAGTGTTTAACCACACTGTATCGGCATCAGAAAGCCCTATTTCTATTCGTCACAGTCGCAGAGCAATTGCCCGCGTTTACACTGAAATACGTAACAGAGAATTACAAGGCAACGCCTAAAATTTTTGAATGATGGAAACTACAACTATTGAAAGAAATCTTCGTAAAGAGCGTGTTGGCCTAGTGAGGAGCACTAAAATGGACAAAACCATTGTTGTTGCTGTAGAGCGTAAGGTGAAGCACCCTAAATACGGAAAATTCGTTAAGAAGACTACAACGTTTATGGCTCATGACGATAAAAACGAATGTGGTGCGGGCGATACTGTAAAAATTATGGAAACTCGTCCTATGAGTAAAAATAAACGTTGGAGACTAGTAGAAATAATCGAAAAAGCAAAGTAATACTTTGTAAAAAAAGAATAACGTTATGGTACAACAAGAATCCAGATTAACAGTTGCAGACAATTCAGGCGCCAAAGAAGTATTGTGCATTCGCGTGCTTGGTGGAACTAAAAAGCGCTATGCCTCCGTTGGCGATAAAATTGTTGTTACCGTTAAGCACGCTCTTCCTAGTGGAAACTCCAAAAAAGGATCTGTTTCCAAAGCGGTAGTAGTACGCACTAAGAAAGAAATTCGTCGTCCTGACGGATCATACATACGCTTTGACGACAACGCAGTTGTGTTGTTGAATAATAATGATGAATTGCGTGGAACACGTATTTTCGGTCCGGTAGCTCGTGAACTTCGCGAAAAACAGTATATGAAAATTGTGTCTCTCGCGCCAGAGGTCCTATAAAACTCTTTTGAACATAAGATTATGAAACTTCATTTAAGAAAAGGCGATAAAGTAATGGTAATCGCAGGCAACCATAAAGGGGAGTCTGGGGAAGTTACCCAAGTGCTTGTTGATAAGCAGCGCGCCATTGTAAGCGGCGTAAATATGCAATCACGCCATAGCAAACCCACTTCTGAAAATCCTCAAGGTGGCATCGTTAAAAAAGAAGGTTCAATCCATGTTTCCAATTTAATGGTGATTAATCCTGATAACGGTAAACCAGCACGTACAGGATATACTACTGACAATAAAGGGAACAAAACCAGATTCTTTAAAACTAAAAAATAGAAGGAGACGCTAAGTGATGAGTTACACTCCAAATTTAAAAGTAAAATATCGTGCAGATATTGTAAAAGCGCTCCAAAAGGAGTTCGAATACAAGAGCTCGATGCAGGTTCCTAAGCTGAAAAAAATATGCTTAAACCAGGGTATTGGTTCTGCTGTTTCTGACAAGAAGCTTATTGATTCGGCAATTGCCGAAATGACGATGATTGCTGGTCAGAAGGCTGTTGCTACCAAATCTAAGAAAGACATTTCGAACTTCAAACTACGTAAAGGTGTTCCTATCGGCGTACGTGTAACATTGCGCGGAGATCAGATGTATGAATTTCTTGAACGTCTTATTAATGTTGCATTACCCCGAATTCGCGATTTTCGTGGCATTAATGACAAAGGATTTGACGGTCGCGGCAATTACACACTTGGTGTAACGGAGCAAATCATCTTCCCTGAAATCAACATCGATAAGGTGTCGAAAATTATGGGTATGGATATCACTTTTGTAACTAATGCCCCAACCGATAAAGAAGCTTTTGCGCTTCTTCGCGAGTTTGGTCTTCCATTTAAAAATCAAAAAAAGCAATCATAACCAATGGCTAAAGAAAGCATGAAGGCCCGCGAGGTAAAAAGGGCCAAGTTGGTAGCACGGTATGCCGCAAAAAGAGAGGCATTGAAAGCTGCAGGAGATTCTGCAGGACTACAAAAGCTTCCGCGCAACTCGTCTAAAATTCGATTACGCAACCGTTGTAAACTAACCGGGCGTCCACGTGGTTACATTCGTACGTTTGGCATTTCGAGAATTACCTTCCGAGAAATGGCAACCGACGGAAAAATTCCAGGCGTAACTAAAGCTAGTTGGTAAAATCAAAGTAAAAAATTAATCATGACCGATCCTATTGCAGATTACCTCACCCGATTGCGCAACGCAATACACGCTAATCATCGTGTGGTTGAGATTTCTTCCTCTAAAATCAAACAAAATTTAACTAAAATTTTGTTTGAGAAGGGATATATTCTCAGCTACAAATTCGAAAATGCTAGCAAAGAAAATCCGCAAGGCAGCATTAAGATTGCTTTGAAGTATCATCCAACAACTAAAATTCCAGCAATTCGCGAATTAACACGTGTGTCAAAACCTGGTCTTCGCCGGTATGCACACGTAGATAACATTCCACGTGTAATCAACGGTTTGGGTATCGCTGTTATTTCTACCTCCAAAGGTCTTATGACAGATAAAGAGGCACGCAAGGAAAATGTAGGTGGTGAAGTGATTTGTTACATTTCTTAATTCTATAACAAAAACGATATATGTCACGTATTGGAAAACTTCCTATTTCACTACCCAAAGGAGTAAACGTAACGATTTCTTCAGAAAACGTAGTTACGGTTAAAGGTCCGTTGGGAGAGCTTAGCCAGGCTGTTGATCCGGCTATAAGCATTGAATTGGATGAAACTAAATTAGAGGTAAAACGCAGCAGTGATGCAAAAGATCACCGGTCTAAGCACGGTTTATATCGTGCCTTGATAAATAATATGGTGGTGGGTGTTTCTGAAGGATTTACCACAGAACAGGAATTGGTGGGTGTTGGATATCGTGCCTCCAATACGGGTCAACTTCTAGAATTATCCTTAGGATATTCGCACAACATCGTGTTTGAAATTCCAAAAGAAATTAAATTGGAAACGCGCACAGAGAGAGGTAAGAATCCATTAATTATTATGAAATCCTCTGATAAACAACTTCTCGGAATGGTAGCTGCAAAGATTCGCTCCATGCGTAAGCCTGAACCATACAAAGGGAAAGGGATTAAGTTTGTCAACGAAGTACTGCGTCGTAAAGCAGGTAAATCTGCAAGTAAAAAATAATTCGCTATCAGAATCATGGCAATTACAAAAGAATTCAGAAGAAATCGGATTAAAAAGAGAATCCGTAAGGTGGTTAACGGTGATGGAGCAGCTCCGCGCCTGAGTGTTTTCCGCAGCAATAGTGATATTTACGTTCAGTTGATTGATGACTCTAAAGGGCATACTTTGGCATCGGCATCATCTGCGGAATCAGAAATTGCAAAACAAAAAGGCACGAAAATAGAAAAAGCTGCTTTAGTTGGTAAAGCCATAGCGCTTAAAGCTAAAGAAGCAGGTATTTCAGCGGTTCGTTTCGACCGTAACGGATACCTCTATCACGGACGTGTTAAATCTTTAGCTGAAGGCGCTCGCGAGGGCGGATTAAATTTTTAAGATCTTATGGCAAACGCAAACATTAAACGTGTCCGCACCAGCGACATCGAATTAAAAGACAAACTTGTAGCTGTAAACCGAGTTACCAAGGTAACAAAAGGTGGTAGAACATTTTCGTTCTCTGCAATTGTTGTAGTTGGTAATGAAAAAGGTATTGTTGGTTACGGATTGGGTAAAGCCAAAGAAGTTACTGATGCCATCAGTAAGGGTGTAGATGACGCTAAGAAAACGCTGATTAAAGTACCCGTAATTAACGGTACTGTTCCGCACGAACAACATGGTAAATTTGGCGGAGCCCTCGTTTTTCTTAAGCCAGCTGCACATGGAACCGGTGTAATTGCCGGTGGTGCCATGCGTGCTGTATTGGAAAGCGTTGGAATTACCGATGTATTGGCTAAGTCTAAAGGATCCTCAAATCCGCACAATGTGGTGAAAGCTACCATTGATGCATTAACTCAGATGCGTGATCCTGCCACCGTAGCTCAACAAAGGGGCATTTCAATGGAAGAAGTTTTTAACGGATAATATCGTTCAACGTTATGAAAATTAGAATAACTCAAATCAAAAGCGGAATCGACCGTCCTGAACGTCAAAAAAGAACGTTAAAAGCATTGGGAATAACGAAAATGCATGTTCCGGTAGAACATGAGGCTAATGCTCAAATTTTGGGCATGGTAGACAAAGTAAAACACCTCGTTCAGGTTACTGAACTTTAAAATAATTAAAAAAGTAAGTGATGAACTTAAGTAATTTAAAACCTGCAACTGGAGCAACAAAAGCTTCGAAACGAATTGGTCGTGGGCAAGGCTCTGGCCGCGGTGGCACATCAACTCGCGGGCACAAAGGAGCTAAATCACGCTCAGGTTATTCTTCAAAAGTAGGTTTTGAAGGAGGCCAGATGCCGCTTCAACGTCGTTTGCCCAAATTTGGATTTAAGAATATTAATCGTGTAGAATACCGTGGTATCAATTTAGACACATTACAAATCCTTGCTGATAAGTTAAAATCTGATACTATTAGCTTTGAGACCTTATGTGCTAATGGATTGGCTGGTAAAAACGACTTGATTAAAATTCTAGGTAGGGGTGAACTAACTTCAACGTTAAACGTGAGTGTTCATGCATTTACCGGAACGGCTAAAAACGCAATTGAAGCTAAAGGAGGAACCGCTACAATCCTTGCCTAATGAAAAACTTCTTCAACACCGTAAAAAACATCTTCTCTATTGAGGAACTGCGTTCAAAAATATTGAATACGCTTTTATTTCTCTTGGTGTACCGTTTAGGATCATTTGTTGTATTACCGGGTGTAAATCCAGATTCACTAGATGCGCTTAAACAGCAAACCTCAGAAGGTATTTTAGGATTATTGAATATGTTTTCAGGGGGAGCATTCTCCAATGCTTCGATTTTTGCTTTGGGTATAATGCCCTACATATCGGCTTCAATCGTGGTTCAACTTCTGACGATTGCTATACCTTACTTTCAAAAAATGCAGAAAGAAGGAGAAAGTGGACGTAAAAAGATGAATCAAATTACCCGTTATTTAACGGTTCTAATTTGTTCTCTTCAAGCGCCCAGTTACTTAGCAAATCTAAATAATCAGATAGGTGCTCAAGCGATAACTGAAACCGGATCGTTTTTCTGGATTTCATCCACAATTATCTTGGTTGCCGGTACTATGTTTATTATGTGGTTAGGTGAACGTATCACTGACCGTGGGATTGGAAATGGTATTTCTTTAATCATAATGGTGGGAATTATCGCTGAGTTGCCTGGAGCACTCATCGGTGAATTTGGTTCAAGAATAGCTCAAGCCGGTGGAGGAACAGTAATGTTTCTAATTGAATTAATTGGTTTATTGCTGGTAATTATACTTGCCATCCTATTGGTTCAAGGTATTCGTCGGGTTCCGGTTCAGGTAGCAAAAAGAATTTCTGGGAATACTCAAGTTGGTGGAGTACGTCAGTACATACCCTTAAGAGTTAATACTGCAGGGGTAATGCCTATAATATTTGCTCAGGCAATAATGTTTATCCCAATTACTGTAGCCGGATTTGCAAATTTGGATTCATTGCAAGGTTTTATGGCAACATTTGCAAATGTTACCGGCTTTTGGTACAATTTCACATTTGCTGTTTTAATTATTGTTTTTACCTATTTCTACACTGCCATAGCCGTTAATCCTCAAAACATGGCTGAGGAAATGAAACGAAGTGGTGGCTTTGTGCCTGGAGTTAAGCCAGGTCAAGCAACGGCTGATTTTATTGATACAATTTTATCACGAATTACATTACCAGGTGCAGTATTTTTAGCGTTCCTCGCCATTATGCCATCACTGGCTATGCTTTTTGGGGTTACCAATAAATTTGCTCAGTTCTATGGGGGAACTTCGTTGTTGATTTTGGTGGGTGTAGTTTTAGATACCTTACAGCAAATTGAAAGTCACTTGTTAATGCGTCAATACGACGGATTGATGAAAAGTGGTAAAATCAAAGGTCGGGCAATGAGTTCGGCCGTTGGGATGGAAAATTAATCTGTTTTTTCGATGATCTATTACAAGAGCATTGAAGAAATTGAAAGGATAAGAGAGAGTTCTTTACTTGTTGCACGCACTCTGGCCGAAGTTGCAAAGATTATCGGTCCGGGTGTAACCAGTCTGGAGTTAGACCGATGCGCCGAAGAATTTATTCGCGATAATGGAGGTATCCCGGCTTTTAAAGGATATAATGGTTTCCCGGCATCACTTTGTATTTCGCCTAATAATCAGGTAGTACATGGTATTCCGAATTCAAATCCGATTAAAGAAGGAGACATTATTTCTGTTGATTGCGGAGTTCTTAAAGACGGATATTACGGAGATTCGGCATATACCTTTGCCATTGGCGAGGTGGATGCCAAAGTTAAGCACCTTTTAAAAGTTACTAAAGAAAGCCTTTATAAGGGAATTGATGCCGCAATTGAAGGTCGGCGCTTGCAGGATATAAGTTATGAGATTCAGTCATATTCCGAATCACACGGCTTTTCTGTAGTTCGCGAACTTGTTGGCCATGGAATAGGGAAAAAGCTTCACGAAGCACCAGAGGTTCCCAATTTCGGCAAACGTGGTTCGGGGCCAAAGCTTCAGATGGGATTGGTTATCGCTATCGAACCAATGATTAATATGGGTAAACGTAGTGTAGTTCACGGTAAAGACGGTTGGACTATTACCACACAAGACGGACTTCCGTCGGCTCATTTTGAACATACGGTAGCAATAGGCAAGGGCAAGGCAGATATTCTTTCAAGCTTTAAATACATTGAAGAAGCATTGGAAAGCAGATTAATAACACAATAAAGAAGAAAAACAACGTGTCGAAACAGTCGTCAATAGAACAGGATGGTACCATCGTAGAAGCATTGTCAAATGCAATGTTTCGCGTTGAGCTCGAAAACGGGCACATCATTATTGCACACATTTCTGGCAAAATGCGGATGAATTACATAAAAATCTTACCCGGCGATAAGGTAAAAGTGGAAATGTCACCCTACGATTTAACCAAAGGACGAATTACCTATCGCTACAAATAATAAACACCATGAAAGTAAAAGCTTCCATCAAGAAAAGAAGCGCGGAGTGCAAAGTTGTTCGCCGCAAAGGGAGACTCTATGTCATCAACAAGAAGAACCCAAAATTCAAACAACGTCAAGGATAAGCCCCAAAATACACTTTAACTATGGCTCGTATAGCTGGAATTGACCTTCCTAAAAACAAACGCGGAGAAATCGGACTCACCTACATTTATGGCATTGGCCGTTCTACCGCACAAAAAATTCTTCAAGAAGCAGGTATTCATTTAGATAAAAAAGTGTCTGAATGGAACGATGCTGATTTAGGGAAAATACGCGAAATCATTAACGAACGCATTAAAGTTGAAGGTGCGCTTCGTTCTGAAGTACAATTAAATATTAAACGATTGATGGACATTGGTTCATATCGTGGTATTCGTCACCGTAACGGTTTACCGGTACGTGGTCAAACTACGAAGAATAATGCCCGGACCAGAAAGGGTAGAAAGAAAACAGTTGCCAACAAGAAAAAGGTAACTAAGTAATCTTTACCCGTTTTATTCACATCTCTATTTCAGTGAAATGGCGAAAACATCAAAAACAACCAAAAAACGAGTTGTAAAAGTAGAGGCGGTGGGTCATGCCCATATTAACGCTACGTTTAACAACATCATTGTGTCGCTCACAAACAATAGCGGCCAAGTAATCAGCTGGTCATCAGCCGGTAAAATGGGCTTCAGAGGTTCTAAAAAGAACACTCCCTATGCTGCTCAAATGGCTGCTGGAGATTGCTCCAAAGTGGCTTACGACCTTGGACTTAGAAAAGTTAAAGTATTCGTTAAAGGACCCGGTGGCGGTAGAGAGTCCGCTATTCGTACCATTCACAATGCAGGCATAGAAGTGTCTGAAATTGTTGACGTAACTCCAATCCCTCATAACGGCTGTCGTCCTCCTAAGCGTCGTCGTGTATAATTTCATTAAAAGCTTAAAACATCATGGCTAGATATAGAGGTCCTAAATCCAAAATTGCCCGTAAATTTCGTGAAGAAATCTTCGGTCCGGATAAATATTTGAGTAA
>JBKCHQ010000009.1:0-2572 GCA_046302715.1 Bacteroidia bacterium
GAGCAAGCGATCGCCATGGATTCATGCTGGCACCGCATACCGGTCCGGCAAAGAGCGCCTCCAGTAAAACGGTAGCACCAATGGCCAGTCCGGCAAACATGCCCTGCTCCTTGCTTCCCCGCGCAACGTGAATAATTACCAGCATGAGAAAGTAGCTGAGTAAAAGCTCAAAGATGAATGCTTGCAGGTCGCTGCCCGCCGGCATTGTGGCCCCAAGCATCGCATTGGCAGGAAATAAAAAACGAAGTAAACCGCTGGCCGCAATGGCCCCAGAAAATTGACTTACCCAATAGGGTAAAATCTCCTTTCGTTCAAAACTACCTGAAATATGAAAAGCCAACGTAACGGCCGGATTAAAGTGCGCACCCGAAATGGCCCCCAATGCGTAAATCATCACCATTACAATAAGGCCAAACGTAATGGCAATGCCGAGATGTGTTATGGCCCCGTTCGATTCCTGATTGATAATGATGGCCCCGGTTCCACAAAACACCATGGCAAAAGTGCCCAGAAATTCGGCCAGGTATTTTCGCATGTTTAATGGTTTAGCAGCATCCGCCTCCTGGGGTACAGGCATTTTGGTTGATGAGATCGGTTAAACTGAGTTTCTTTTTTTCCTGCGGAATGCCGCAACTGTCTTCGGCAAGGCAGGCCGTTTGTTTAGCGAGCAGGATAAAATCGTTGTCGTCAAAGCCAAGGGCGTATTTCCCTATGGTGGCGCCTTGGTATTCGACTTCGATTTCCAGGTCTTCCATACCCAATTGCTCTTCCGACAAGCGGATGATGTTTAGCAGTTTCGCTGGCTTGAGGCGATGCTCCACGTCATTAGCATTCCAGAGTTGGAAATTGGCCACCTTTTCGTTGCGAATGGTGCCTCCGCAGTCGATAAACTGCTTGGTGATTACGCCCACTTCGGTAACGTGAAAATGATCAGGTACGCGGACTCCGTTTTCGAGTTTAAAGTTTACAGAATCTGCGGTATTCAGATGTTTTTTAATTTCAGATAGCTTCATGACTTATTTTTTTAGCAACACGATGATTTTTTCTTGTGGAGGATGGCAGCCACCGATGCAAAATAGCCCTGCAGTTGTTCAATAACGGTTTCATCAACACAATAACAAATGGCATTTCCTTCGATTTCGCCTTTGATGATGCCCGCGTTTTTGAGTTCTTTCAAATGCTGTGAAACGGTAGGCTGCGCAAGTGGCAGTTCGTTAACAATATCGCCGCAAATGCAGGAATCAACGCTAAGCAGGTATTCGATGATGGCTACCCGCGCCGGATGACCCAAGGCTTTGGCGATGGCTGCTATGGCATTTTGCTTAGCCGTAAAATATTCGGTTTTGGACGCTCCCACGTGTTTATTTTTATATTGCAATATTACGATAAATAAATTTCACAAAATATAATCCAGCACAGTTTTTTAATTTATCAGGTGGCTTTGCGTACAAACTCCGATTTCAGCCCCATCGCACCAAAGCCATCTATCTTGCAGGCTATGTTATGGTCGCCTTCAACCAGTCGGATGTTCTTCACTTTGGTGCCGGCTTTGACTGGTTTGGGGGCTCCTTTTACAGGCAAATCTTTAATGACTACCACCGTGTCGCCATGTTGAAGGATGTTGCCGTTTGCATCTTTCACTTCATGCGAATCATCCGTGCTGTTAGTGGTGTTCCACTCAAAATTGCAATCGGGACAGGTGTACGTACTATCATCGATGGCATACGCGTAAGGGTATTCGCATTGTGGGCAGATTTTGGTTTCTTCGCTCATGGTGTTGGTTTGGGCGGGGAAATTACGAAAATATGCCCATGCATTCAGAAGCCTAGAATTTCAATCCCGAGTTGGTGAATAAATTACTTAAATAAACCAACACATTTATGATATTCAATACATCATTTGTTTCGTTAAAGCGAAACCTTATTATCTTTGTTTTACCAGACATTAATGGAAAAACTCTTCGAAATAATCTTTCTGGACGAAGCTTTTGAATACCTGTATGCTTTAGACCGAAAACACTACGAGAAGATACTTTACAATATGCGAAAGACACAGGTACAACAGGATGTCGCACTTTGTAAAAAGCTCAAGGATGATATTTGGGAATTCCGAACATTATACATGGGATTGCAATGCCGTTTGCTCGCATTTTGGGATTAAACCACGCCCAATCAAACCCTTGTTGTGGCTACACATGGATTCGTTAAAAAACGAAGTAAAGTTCCCGAAAATGAAATTCAAAAGGCAATTCAATTAATGGACAAATATTTCGTCGAAAAAACAAAAAGCTGACTATCATGAAAACATACACCATAGATCAAGTGCAGGACGCACTCATAGGGAAGCGCGGAACCACTGAACGTGAATTGTTTGAATACGATCTTCAGCTCGATCTCATTGGCAAGGCCATTAAACAAACACGAAAAGAGCGCAACCTCACGCAGGAGGAATTAGGAAAACTAATTGGTGTGCAAAAAGCCCAAATCTCTCGTTTGGAGAATAATGCAGGTAATGTTACCATCGAAACGCTCCTCAAAGTATTTACCGCACTTAAAGCCAAAGTGAAGCTGCA
>JBKCHQ010000010.1:0-5057 GCA_046302715.1 Bacteroidia bacterium
AAAGGGCTGCTTCGCTGCAACCCTTGATTTCATTGGTGGAGAATACCGGATTCGAACCGGTCACCTCTTGCCTGCCAGGCAAGCGCTCTAGCCAAATGAGCTAATCCCCCATGTGAGGCTGCAAAAGTAGGAAAAAAATAAGACGGTAAAAAAAATGTTGATCCCTAACCTTTGATTATTCAATTCCGCTTCTAAACCGCTTGCCTTCCTGCGCTGCTTCATCGGTTCGTTGCATCACTTCCTGCTCAAGCGCAATAATGCGCGGAAAAAGAAATTCGATTTCTCTGTGCAGCAATTGGCCAAAATCGCGGTCAAACTCCTCAAGCTCGGCATAAACCAATTTTAATGTTTCATTGCATCGAACCGGCGGCGTGTAACTGTGCGTAAATTGCCGTATAGAATGCAGAAGGTCTAATACACGCGAATGTTCGAGTCTGATGGCCCTTATGGAACTTTCGCTGAGGTTGATGTTTAGAAAGCGAACGGGCGTTTTGTTGGCTCTAATCTCAAGCATGGTGCGCACAAAGGGGAAAATGGATTCTTGCTCGACGGCAAAAATTTTCCCCACTTGTTTTCTTAAATCCAGCAATAAATTGAGCAGGTATTCGGCGCCTTCGTGTAAGGTATGCTCTTGGTGCAAAGCCGAATCGAAATTTTTTAAAATTAATTCAAGCAGATTAATGGCATGGGCATGATGTCTCTGCTCGAAGAAAACAATTAAGTCTTCTTCCCTTATGGCATTGAAATCGATATGCGAAAACGAGGCTGACATGTACTCATCAAGTTCTTAATAAGGATCAAAGAAATATAATTTCACAGGAATATACACTGATAATTATCATTAAAAAAGCCGGCGTAGAGCCGGCTTTTTTAAAACATTTCTCCTGCTTTTATTCAATCGTAAGCTTAACGGTTCTTATTCCAGCTTTGGTATCAAGTTTTAAGATATAGGTACCTGCCGCTACCCCGCTAAAATCAACATCGGTGTTGGGCACGAAACCTACGTTGCGCACTACACGTCCGGCCACGTCAAATAAGGTTAGCATTCCAGGTTCGTTGTGCATAATGCGAACATTGCCTTTGCTTGGATTAGGATAAACATTAAGTTGCTGAGCCGGTTCTGTCGAAATTCCGGTAGGTTCATCAATGGTAATGTTAACAGGAACCAAGGTGCTGATGCAACGAGTAAGTTCGCTTTCAACCTCCCAGTTGTAGAAGTAGAAGTAATATAAATTACCTGCAGATGAGTTGGTAATATTGAGCACGTTGCCAGCTGCGAAGGGGTAGGAATAAGGGGTTCCATTATTTCCAGCAAAATTTCTTTTTAGTCTGGGCGATGCATAGCCTAAGGAAGTTTGATTAACTGCTCCATTAGTACCTAAAGTGTAGCCTGTGCCCGGAGTGAGCGCAAAGTTTAAATCCAAGATTTGTTCGCCCTCTACCAGGGTAAAGCTAGCACTATGAATAACGGCTCCGGTATTATCTTTAACTTCAATCATACGTTCTCCTGGTGTGTCAGTATCCACCTTAACCGTTTTTAACGTACAATTTTCAAGCACATCAAATAGCAATGTTGCATTTGTGCTGGTAGAGCCGCTGTACACACTGGTACCCGTGTGGGCAAAAAGTCCTGCGGTAAAATCATCACCTCCATTTTGAATGGTTCCTGCAGCATAGAACGTAGTATTTGCAGAAAGTTCGGGAGTCACAAAGGTGCTGCCGCTACCAATTTCATTTGTTCCGGAGGCATCGCTAAACCACACAATACCATTACCGCTGGCATTTAAGGTAGCCGTTCCCGGAGCAGGAATATTAACATCAGAAGCGGTAGGTGTTCCCGGGGTAATTACATTAACTGCAATCGGAGTGGAAGTAAACTCCTGACATGCACCTTGTATGGTAAGAGTGTATGTTCCAGATTGTGTTACACTGATATTTTGTGTTGATTGTCCGTTGCTCCATTGATAGCCATTAGCCCCAGCCGGGCCGTTAATTTGAACCGAACCACCAGCACAGAATTCTGTTTGCCCAAGAGCCTCAATTACCGGAGTTTCATCAGGCGATTCAACAATTTCAATAGTACGTGATACCGCACTACAGTTGCTTCCCGGAGCCGAAACGCGCACATTGTATTCGCCGGTGGTGGTTACCTGCAAGGTTTGTCCGGTTGAATTATCAGACCATAGATATGAATATCCTGCAGGTGCCGATAAGGTAACGGTTGTTCCTGCACAAATTACTTCAGGCCCCTCAACGGTTAATACTGTTGGAGGCGAAACACATTCATTTTCTATTATGGTTAAAAACTGATCTACTTGCGGATTAACAATAGTTTCTGTAATACCTGATGGGAATGTAACCACAATAGAATCGATAGTGGTAGCCGCACCCAAACCGAAGTGCAGTTTCGAACTGTTGGTAGTTCCATAAGAATCTCCCGCGCGTACCTCACGAATTTGAGCGCCCCAAGCGCCATAAATTACCGCCCGTGCGCCAATTGCTGTTAAATTACTTACAGTTCCTTGAAGGTCTAAAGTGATAAAATGATTTTCATTACTTGTTTTGTTCAACCAGATTACATCGTCTGTGTTTGTTGGAGTGGTATAAATTTGATTATAAGCCACGTATAAATCAATCTTGCCATCATGATTTACATCGCCAAATGCGAACGTTCCAATGGGGTTAGCATCAAATAAGCCGGTTACCTCACTAAACGTACTATTGCCGTTATTATGGAAAATGCGGTGCGTTGAGCCTGTGATGACAATATCCACAAAACCATCGTTGTCTAAATCTTCAAAACCCGATTGAATAGGCGTCATGTTTGAAATGTCAAACCCTGTAGATGCCGTAATGTCGGTGTAGTGACCGGTTCCGTCATTCTCGAAAATTTGACTTTCATAATCGTGATTGGTAAGAAGCAAATCAAGGTCGGCATCGTTGTCGATGTCGCCAAAACTTGCAGTCCAAGACTGCCAGCCTACATTGATGCCGTATTCAGCGGCATCTTCAGTAAATGTTCCATCGCCATTGTTAACAAACATAACGTTAATACGACGTCCATCGGTTGGGCTATTTACGCCTTGACGGCATTTAGCAATGTATAAATCCAAATCTCCATCGTTGTCAAAATCGGTCCAAACACTACCGTAGTTACCCGAATCATCAGTGGCTGTTACGTTAAAGTTTATAATTGTAGATACTACGAGATTTCCAGTACCATCATTAATGTAAACGGTGCTTTCACCATTATCATCGCAGGTGAATAAATCGGCCCATCCATCGTTATTGGCATCAACAACCGTAAGGTTTTGCAGGAAAAAATTTGAAGATGGTAAGGTAATCAAGGTCGCCGAAGTGCCGGTGGCATTCATCATAAACACTTTGCAGGAACCATTCCAACCGCCAACAATATCTAAATATCCGTTTTGGTCGAAGTCGGCTACGGTCATAGCCCAAGCCGAAGAACTACCCATTTGCCCGAATGAACGGGTTTCGAATTGAGCACCGGTTTTTTGAATTTCAACATAGGCGTTTCTGCCTTGGTCTAAACGGATAATGTCATCCAATCCGTCGTTGTTCCAGTCGGCAATAGTTACCGAGCAACCGCTGTTAAAATTAGCATTAGTGAGTTTCGAGTTGAGGTTTGCAAAATTGAACTGAGCATTTGCAGTAACACCAACTGCAGCCAGCAAACCCACGAAAACATTACGTAAAGAAAAATTCATAAAAAAGAGATTTATGTTGGTTTTATTTTGGGAGGTCAAATTTGAAGTTTTTATTCCTATTAATCAAGAGATTTCACAATTCTTTGGGTGAATTTTTTATTTCCCGAACGAATTTGAACTAAAAACACCCCGCTTCGGTTCAAGCCCTCAATTCGCCATCTTCCTTTTCCGGCGCTCACTAGCCTCACATTTATTTTTTGCCCCGAAAGTGAATAGGCAGAAATTTCGTGGATAGGGCTATTAAAATTCACATAAACATCGGCCGATGAACCGGCAGGATTGGGAAAAAATTGCGGCTCCGTAACAGTGCCTTTCTGATACGAAAGCGGCAGTATTACTTGTTCAATAGAATCGCCACTGAGGTAAACGGCCTGCTTATCGGCGGCATCGTACATGCCTAAAAACTGATCAATTTCGGGGGCCGAAAAGCCGCGCATTTCGTTGAGCCAATAAGGCGGTACCGCTTGATAATAAACCTTTGCCGATACCTTTATTTCGGCATTGAGCTCATTGAGCGCCAGCTTGTAGTAAACGATATCTTTACCCGTTCCCTCAAAGTTCCCATTTTTATTAAAATCGGGATCGCTAGCTGCAGCTCCGGCAATTTGAACGCTGTCGTAATTGATGTGTTGTGTGCTAAAGCCTAGCGGCGAAAGGCGGTTGTCTTTAAGATGAGAGTACCCGCGCTCCAACACCGTAGTTAAGTTGCCATTTACATCGCCCATGCGCATCTCGTAAATTTGTGCTTGCGATGCATTTCTAATGGTTTGATAATGCGGTTCAAGCTCGCCTTCCACAACGTTCTTAATGTGTCCATTGGCTAAAGGCACCCCCGACGAAAATAAGGTATCGCCATTTGCATCTTGTACCACAAATGATACAAATGCTCTGCGTGAGGGATATCCGCTTGGAAATTTATGTCCCGCCTTATTCAACAATTCAACTGGAAATACCGCACTATCGCCTTCGATAATTGGCGATGAAACGGTTACATCTACTGTATTAAAACGAAGCAAACGGGTTATTTCGCTTAAGGTAGAATCAAAGTTGGCATTGTTTGCGGTAACGCCTAAAGCATTTTTGTTTTGCTTAATCAAATTCACCATAAACGAATTGGCACCTGAAAATGTGTGCAAATTAAAGGGCGAGCGCCCCGGCAAGCCGGTGTAGCCAACTGCAATTTTAACGGGATCTTCAATTTTAGGCATGTGGCAGGTCTGGCACTGTGTTCCTTCTTCGGGGTACGAGGAGTTTACCCATTCCTGATAGGTTGCCTGCTCTACAAATGAAGTCCCCAGCGAGTTCCCTTCCTCATCAACAGGATGCGTT
>JBKCHQ010000011.1:0-7760 GCA_046302715.1 Bacteroidia bacterium
GATCTTAAGCGAGCGAATTATTGCCATCGTTTTCCCCGAAACAAAAAATACCTAAAACTATTTTCGTTCGCAGGTATTAAATCCAAGTAAAGCATATAACGGACAAACACCAGTAAACGCCGTAATTAAAAGAATACCCGCTATTACTAAAGCTGCGATGCCCAAGGTATCGGTAACGGTTTTTGTATAATACAATGCCCCTAATATAATGGCTATGACAATCCGGATCCACTTATCGGTTGTTCCTACGTTTGTTTTCATTTTTTTTACTGCAATTTAATGAGGTGTCCCTTTTTGCGCCTATGATTAAAATCATCATCGCATCAAATAAAAAAGGTGTTGAATTTTAATTTCTTTAACAAGCCAATCCTTATTCTAATTTTGCAGGGTGTTTTGGCATCAAATCATCATAATGCGAGACAATGAATTTTTTTAACACCTATTTTTTGAATAATTAAATTGTTGTGCATGGCTGAACCTAATACCATTACTACGTGATAAAAACCAACTCAATTCTGAGCTTTTTGCTTTTATTGTCGGGCATATTAGGTGCTCAGCAAACGGTGCGTGGACGTGTAAGCAGCGCAGCCGATAATCAGCCTGTAGCAGGGGCAATTGCTCAAATACTTCGCAGCGATTCCACACTTTACAAAGCAAGCACCTCCAATCAGGAAGGGCTTTTTCAGTTTGAGGATGTCGCTGATGGCAGTTATTTATTGAAAGTAAGCATGCTGGGCTTTGTACCACAGTGGAAATCCATTACCGTAACTGGTGAACCTTTTCGGGCAGGCATGTTCAGACTTGAGGCATCAACGAAAGAACTAGCTGAGCAACAGGTAGAAGCCACACAAATACGTACCGAACAAAAAGGTGATACTACCCAGTTTAATGCAGGCGCATTTAAAACCAATCCTGATGCAACACTGGAAGATTTGGTGAAGAAAATGCCCGGCATGGTAGTCGAAAACGGCCAGGTTAAAGTAGGGGGGGAGCAAGTACAGAAAATAACCATAGACGGGAAGGAGTTTTTTGGCGATGATGCCGCTATGGCGCTTAAAAATTTACCCGCCGAAGTGGTAGATAAAATTCAAGTATTTGATCGATTGAGCGATCAAGCTCAATTTACCGGCTTCGACGACGGCAATTCGCGAAAAGGTATGAACGTAATTACTCGTGGAGGCATGAAAAATGCCGAGTTTGGTAAGTTTTACGGGGGGTATGGAACCGAGGAACGGTACAACGCTGGGGTTAATTATAACAAGTTTAATGGGAACCGAAAATTTACCGTCTTAGGACAGAGCAATAATATTAATGTTCAGAATTTTTCATCGCAGGATCTGGTAGGATTAACCGGCGGCGGTGGTGGAATGGGCGGTATGGGTGGTGGACGCATGGGAGGTGGGGCAGGCGGAGGTGGCATGATGCGTATGATGGGCATGGTTCCCGGCGCATCTGATCCTTCAAATTTTATGGTGGGGCAGAGTGCCGGAATTAATACCACCCACTCATTGGGCTTGAATTATGCCGATTCGCTGGCTCCAAAGTGGAAAATTAATGGTAGTTATTTCTTTAATAACGGCTATAATTCTACCGAACGTACCTTGAGCAGACAGTTTTTTGGTCAAGACAAGGCCTCACGTGTTTATGATGAAAGCAACGAGGCATGGGCAAATAACATCAATCATAGGGCAAATTTGCGTTTGGAATATACCATCGATACCAGTAATTCCTTTATCTACACACCTCGTTTTTCCTGGCAGGGTAATCAAAATGGGTCGATAATCGACGGTCAAACGCTAACTCCCACAGATACTTTACTAGGCAGGACGCAAACGGCCAGTTCGGGTCAGAATTTACCTTACAGCATAAACAATAATCTCCTATACCGTCATAAATTCAAAAAGGCCGGACGAACGGTTTCCATCGCTGTAAATGCCGATATTACCGAACGCATCGGTTTGAGTGATTTACGCACCGAAAATAGTTTCGCTGGTGCAGCGAGCGATAGCTCTCTCAGATTTTTGCAGGAATCTGATCAATATACCCAAACCCAAAGCTATTCGGCCAATATCATGTACACCGAACCAATGGGTAAAGCCTTGCAGCTTTTTTTAAATTATGCACCCAGCGTTACGCTTAACGGCTCCGATCGAAAAACACTAAGAGGCGATAGTTTAAGCAATATTCCTTCAGTTTTAGATACGTTATTAAGCAGTAATTTTCAAACCATGCAAACCATACAACGTGGAGGTGCTGGCATTAGGTTGCGAAGTCCACGCTTGATGGGGGTTATCAATGTCAATGCGCAGCAGTTTACGCTTCAAAACGAATCGTTTTTTCCCACCATTGCGCCCATACAACGTAGTTTTTTAAACGTACTACCCTTTGTCATGCTTAACTATAAATTTAGTTCGGCAACTAATATTCGTTTGTTCTACCGAAGCAATACCAATGCACCAACGGTGTTACAATTGCAGGAAGTATTAGACAACAGCAATCCATTACAGTTAAGTACAGGAAATGCATCCCTTAAGCAAGAATTTGCGCAAACGTTAACCTTACGATTCGGAACTGCGGGCAAAGAAAGCGGCAGAGCACTGTTCTTTAACGGAAGTGCAGGCTTAACGAATAACTACATTGGCAATTCGGTTATCATCCCTTTACAAGATACTATCGTGCTAAATGGATTAAATCTCCGAAGAGGAGCGCAATTGAGCCGTCCTGCAAATTTAAATGGATTCCGCAGCCTGCGTGGCTTGCTTACGTTGAGTACGCCGCTTAAATGGATGAAGAGCACCCTCAATCTTCAAGCGGGTTTAAATTACACCTTAACGCCCGGTTTGATTAATAATATTGAAAACAAAACAGCATCAAGTGGCTATACTGCTGGGGTAGTTGTGGCAAGTAACATCAGCGAGAAAATTGATTTTACGTTAATCTACAATGGGGGCTGGAACATCATCGAAAACACAATTCAGCCGATGGCTAATACTCAATACCAGATTCATTCGGGCGGTGCACGCATAAACTGGATGCCTTTTCCCTGGCTTGTGCTTAATACCGACGCCATGGTTAATCAATATACCGGTTTGGGTGAGGGATTTGATCAACAGTTCGTTTTATGGAACGCTTACATCGGATATAAATTTCTAGATAAAAAAGCAGCTGAATTAAAAATTTCAGCTTTTGATATACTCAACCAAAATAATAGCATCAGCCGAACGGTTACCGAAACATTTGTAGAAGATAATGTGACACGGGTGCTCAATCGTTATTTTATGATCACATTTACTTATACTTTGCGTAAATTTAAGTCGGCCGACGGTAGTGTAATTGAGCCAAGGGAAGGGAGAAAAAAGAATAAAAACAGAGATTGGTAGGTCGGATTTTGCCAATAATATATTGAAGCCTAAAAAAGTATATTGTAACTTGCCGCCCCTTTATAAAAGAACGAATGGTATTTTCCTCGTTAACCTTCTTATATATTTTTCTACCCATAAATTTAGTTTTATACTATCTAACTAAAAATGCGGTTTTTCGAAACATTATTCTCATACTGTTTTCGTTCATATTTTATGCCTGGGGCGAACCTTTGTATGTGTTTTTGCTTTTAGGCACTGCTACGCTTGATTATTTGAATGGATTATTTATAGATAAATACCGAAATACCATTTGGGCCAAATGGGGAATAGTATTTACGCTTATCATCAATCTCGGGGTATTGGGTTTATTTAAATATTCCGATTTTATCATTGAAAATGTTAATGCCATCATGGGCACCCAATTTAAAGAGCCGGGCTGGGGCCTGCCCATAGGAATAAGTTTTTACACCTTTCAAACCATTTCGTATGTAATTGATGTATATCGAAATCATGTTCCGGTGCAGCGTTCTTGGGGTAAATTTATGCTGTTTGTGAGTTTGTATCATCAGCTGGTGGCGGGCCCGATTGTGCGGTATGCTGATATAGCCAATGAAATTGATAACAGAAGATTTGATGCCCACGATGTAGGAAAAGGTATTTTAAGATTTTGCATTGGCCTGTTTAAAAAAGTGGCTATTGCCAATATTGCCGGAGAAATGGTGCTTCACTACATGGGAGGCGATTTAAGTCAACTCACCATCGGTGGAGCCTGGTTTGGATTAATTATGTTTTCCATACAGATTTATTTTGATTTTTCGGCATACTCCGATATGGCCATTGGTTTAGGATGGATGTTTGGATTTCATTATTTAGAAAATTTCAATTATCCCTATATCGCTAAATCGGCCACTGAATTTTGGCGTAGATGGCATATTTCGTTGGGGACTTTTTTCAGAGATTATGTTTATATACCGTTGGGCGGAAAAGAGAAACGCGCCTATCTCAACTTGTTTATTGTTTGGTTTTTAACCGGTTTATGGCACGGTGCCAGCTGGAATTTTATTTTTTGGGGACTGTATTTCGGTATTTTAATTGCCATTGAGCGACTTTTCCTAAAGAAGATACTTGACTTTTTACCGCGAGTTGTCGCTCATATTTACTTACTCTTTATAGCCGTTATTGGATGGGCATTATTCTATTTCGAAGATTTAAACGATTTGAAATTATTTTTCCAACGCTTGTTTATTAATCAAAATGGATATTCCGACTTTTTACTCGAACAGCATCTTAAAGAAAATATCTTTTGGCTCGCCTTTACCTTTTTTAGCTGTTTGCCTGTGTTTCATTTTGGGAAAAAATGGCTTCAAAAATACTGGCAGCGTATGCCAGGCTTAATGGCATGGACGTTTGTTTTAGTTGCCTGTCTGTTATTACTCGTAGTGTCCACCAGTTTATTGGTAGGAAAATCGTACAATCCATTTATTTATTATCGTTTTTAAAGTAGAATGAACCGAGAACATACTAAAGCAGGTCCATTATTGGTTTTATTTGCCTTTGTTACATTTTTAAGTGTAGGTGGTGCATGCTATCTTTATTTGCCAAAAATCAAAAATTCTGCTATGGAAAACAGGGCGCTTACGCCCTTTCCCCAATTAACGTTTAGCGCACTTGAATCGGGAAAATTATTAGACAGCTTGGATTTGCATTTGGCCGATCATTTTCCTTTCAGAGAGTTTTTAGTTTCAATGGCAACTGAACTAAAAAATAATAAGGGATTGCGTGACGAAAAGGTTCGACTTTACACGTTCGACGATGCTCCCGAGCTCAAAAAGAAAAAGAAATCACCAGGTTCTGCCGATGATTATTTCGATGAGTCCGTTGACAGCGATTCAACCACGTTCGATCCCCAAGATTCGCTCATTTTTGACCCGCATAAACTTCGTACTGTTAAGGGGATTTTAATTTACGATGGCATGGCCATACAGCGGTTTAGCGGTTCAACCGGAGCCAGCAGGCGCTATCTCTCTTTGATGGAAAACATTAGGTCTAAGGTTGATCCATCTATAAACATCTATTCGATTATTGTGCCTACACATGCCGAGTATTATTTACCTGCCGAATCGAGGCCCGGCGGACTTACAGAATCGGAGGTAGCTACATACATAGATGCAAATTTGCCTGCAGGTGTTAAGGCTGTAAATATTATGGAGCGTTTGCGTGCGCATAGAAACGAGTATATTTTTTATTATACCGATCATCATTGGTCGGGCTTAGGCGCTTATTACGCATACGAGGGATTTTGTGAATCCATCGGCTTGTCGCCTGTTCCCCTTCGAAACATGGCAGCACGCACCAATGGTCGTTTTCTAGGGTCTCTCTATAAAATTACACAAGATCCAACCCTTAAGCAAAAAGGAGATACGATGGTTTTAAACTACCCTACTGCAAAGGTTATTGGAACCGAACTCAACGCCAATTTATCCAAAAAATCGGCAGCAAAATTAGTTTATGAGAGCACAGGAAATTATGTAGCCTACCTTGGTGGCGATAAGCCTTGTTTACGTTTTCAAACCGAAAATAAGAACGGACGAAAAATTCTAGTTGTGAAAAATTCGTTCGGCAATCCGTTTTCGGTGTATCTGGTTTCGCATTTTGAGGAAGTGTTTGTAATTGATTATCGCTATTTCAAAGGCAGTGCACTTAAACTGGTGCGCGATTTTGGAATAACCGATATTGTTTTCCCGCAGCCTGCCATTTTTGCGCTTTCACACGGGCATCTAAATTTTATTCAATCTATTTTTAGCCGCGATGCAGGAACAATTAAACAAGATGTTGCTAAAAAAGACGGAAATCCTAAAAAGGATTTGGGAGTAAAGAAAATTACAAATAAAGATACCTTGCCAACCATTCGTAAAGACAGCCTGAAATGACGAAATTTATAAGGATTACGATTTTGTTATTCTGGCTGCTATTTTTTAGCACGGTGCAACTAATCGCACAAACCACGACTGCGTATTCTTGGATGCGTGATAGTATTAATAGCATTCAGTTTCACCACCCGAAAGAGCTACAATCCTTATTAAACGCATGGAATCATTCAAAAGATTCTACCCTCGTGGTGCTGCATTTGGGCGACAGTCATCTGCAGAATGAAAATCTGCCCAACAAAACACGAACACTCATGCAAGCCGTCCATGGCGATGCAGGTATTGGATTAATACAGCCGTTTTCGATTGTTAAAACATACGACGCCCGATTTTATAAAGGCTCACATACCGGCACCTGGAATTATGCTAAAAGTTATAGCCTTCCGCCCAAATATAAGCTGGGCGTTCGTGGAATGACGGCCCACACCACTGATCAAAAGGCTACATTCAAAATAAAATTTAACAAAGAGGTTTCTCCTGCCAATAATCAATTGCTGGTATGGTTCGATGCCGAAGGTGGAGCAGTGCCCGTATTTACTGCCGATTCAAAGCCTGTAAAGATAGTTTCGGAGGGCAAAGGTTGGATACAATATGCTATTGATGCGCCATTTTCGGAAATTGATTTTAAGCTGCAATGCGATTCTTCTGGGCGGGCCATATCGTTTACACTTTATGGCATGTCATTATCCAACGTTCGGCCAGGCGGATGCATCTGGCACAATGCGGGAGTAGGGGCGTGCCAATACAAATCTGTTTTATATGAAGATTATTTCGAGGAGCAGGCAGCTATGTTACAACCCGATCTTGTGATTATGGAATATGGTACCAACGATTTTCTTTATAATAATTCAGTTCCCGAAACGCTTGAAAAAGAGATACGTGGGGTAATAGAGAAAGTGCGGAAGGCTGCCCCAAATGCTTCAATTATACTGGTTTCAGTGCAGGATATGACCTATAAAGGTAAATCCACAACTGCGGCTCGAACATTTACCGAATTGCTGGCACGCATTGCTGGTTCAGAGGCTTGCGCATTTTACGATTGGTATTCGGTGAGCGGTGGTAAGTCGTCCATGAAAAAATGGGGACCTGCCAGCCTCACGCAAAACGATGGCATACATTTAAACGGTAAGGGATCTGAATTAAAGGCCGAGTGGATGATAAGCGCCATACAGCGTACGGTGCAGGTTTTGAATTCAGGAACACCCATAAATCAGTTGCTCCTTCCCATAACCGAACCTGCACTTGCAGAGGTTAAAGAGGAACTTAATCCAAAACCAGACCTTGCACCAGCAAATAATAAAAAACAGGACAAGAAGAAGACGGTTGCTTTAAATAAAACCGGAAAATATCATGTCGTTAAATCTGGCGAAACCCTCTCGCATTTGGCGGCAAAATATAAAACAAAGGTTTCAACGATAAAAAAGCTCAATAACCTGAGTTCAGACCGAATTCGAATCGGGCAAAAGCTTCG
>JBKCHQ010000012.1:0-19354 GCA_046302715.1 Bacteroidia bacterium
GACAGGATAATGTCCTTTTCTTTTACAATACGACGCAAGTTAATTAAGGCGTAACGCATTCTACCCAGCGCAGTATTTATGCTCACATTAGTAAATTCTGCAATCTCTTGAAAGCTCATATCGGCGTAGTGGCGCAAAATAAGTACCTCTTGCTGCTCGGCAGGTAATTCCTTAATCAGCCGCTTCACATCGTTTAATATCTGATCTTTTACGATGCGCTCTTCTACGTTTTCGTCGCCATCTTTAATGGTACGAAAAACATCATATTCTTCATCATCTTTAGTATTGGCCTGCACCTGAGGCATCCGCTTGGCCTTTCTAAAATGATCGATGCTTAAGTTGTGCGCAATACGCATTACCCAGGGCAAAAATTTGCCCTCTTCGTTGTACGACCCCGATTTTAGGGTATGAATCACCTTTACAAAAACATCCTGAAAAATGTCTTCGGCCAAAGCACTGTCTTTAACCAACAAACGGATGTAAGAGAAAACCTTGCGCTTATGACGGCGAATTAACACCTCTAACGCTTGTTCATCCCCTTGTACATAATTGTGGACCAATGCCTGATCCTGCAGTTGTGAAGAAAACATATGACCTCCTTTTTTAAAACGGGTTAATAAAAGTTTTAAAGTGTAGAGGTTTATGCCATGCAGTTTTGTTAAATCAATAATCGGAGTTTTATTCCGTTATATCAGTTTGGTATTTTCAAAGTAAAAACATTATTTTTAAAAAAGCAAGTGGTTTAATCAATATTTTTGAAAAAACATACAAGAGCTTTTGTGGATACGGTAAACAGCGATTTTCTGGAGCATATAAAAATTAAAGGCGCACGGGTGCATAACCTTAAAAACGTTAATGTAACGCTACCGCGCAATAAACTTATCGTTATAACTGGTCTTTCTGGCTCAGGCAAATCTTCGCTTGCCTTCGATACTTTATTTGCCGAAGGGCAAAGAAGATACGTAGAATCGCTTAGTTCTTACGCACGTCAGTTTTTAGGTAGAATTAACAAGCCCGAAGTCGATTCAATTGAAGGCATTTCGCCGGCAGTAGCCATAGAACAAAAGGTAAATTCTACCAATCCACGCTCAACAGTTGGCACATCCACCGAAATTTATGATTACCTTAAATTGCTGTTTGCACGAATTGGTAAAACCATTTCACCCGTTTCGGGCATAGAGGTAAAACGCCATACTCCGGGCGATGTGGTTGATTTTTTAAACTCCTTTGAAAAAGGCAGTCGCGCAACTATTTACGCTCCCCTCAATATGAGCAGGTTTAATGGCCAATCCGAAAATTTTTCGGTGTTACGCCAGCAAGGCTTTTCGCGCATGCGCTTGAACGGCGAGCTAAAGCGCATAGAAGATTGGGAAAATACACCGTTAACAGAAAAGGCTCAGCCTGAGCTTCTTATCGACCGCCTTGTTGTTGATGCCTTAAACGATGAGAACAACAGCCGCATGGCCGATTCTATACAGATTGCGTTTTATGAAGGTGCTGAAACCTGCATTGTGGAAGTGCTTAAAGAAGACGGTACCATTATCCGCAATAGCTTTTCGGCTCGTTTTGAGGCCGATGGAATGATCTTCGAAGATCCTTCGGTTCATTTGTTCAGCTTCAACAATCCTTTTGGTGCCTGCAAGACATGCGAGGGATTTGGCTCTGTAATCGGTATTGACGAAGATCTGGTTGTGCCCGACAAAAGTCTTTCGGTGTATGAGGGTTGCGTGGCGCCATGGAAGGGCGAGAAAATGGGCGAGTGGAAAGAGCATTTTATAAAACATGCGATGAAGGTAGATTTCCCCATCCATCGTCCCTATTATGATTTAAGCGACGAACATAAGCGTATGCTTTGGGAGGGAACACGCCATGCCTCTGGAATTGATGCTTTTTTTAAGCATGTAGAGGAGCAAACCTATAAAATACAATACCGAGTAATGCTTTCTCGCTACCGAGGTAAAACGGTTTGTCCTGATTGCCGGGGAACTCGTTTGCGTAAGGATGCCACTTATGTGCAGGTGGGGGGAAAGAATATTGCCGAGCTGGTGCTGATGCCCGTAGGAAGGTGCCGCAAATTTTTTGAAAATCTTGATTTAAACGAGCACGAAAAAGCTGTTTCACGAAGAATCCTTATCGAAATTAATGCCCGACTGGGCTTTTTATGTGATGTAGGTTTGGAATACCTTACGCTTAACCGATTGTCGTCAACTTTATCGGGTGGCGAAAGTCAGCGGATAAATTTGGCTACTTCACTCGGTTCAAGCCTTGAAGGATCACTATATGTATTGGATGAACCCAGCATTGGCCTACACTCGCGCGATACCGAACGCCTCATTGGCATTTTAAAGAATCTGCGCGACCTTGGCAACACCGTTATTGTAGTGGAGCACGACGAAGACATTATGAAATCTGCCGACTACATTGTCGATATGGGGCCCGAGGCCGGTGCTCTTGGTGGCGAAGTGGTGTTTGAAGGACCTTATAAAACCCTGCTTTCAAAGGCAAAAACATTAACGGCCGATTATCTTTCTCTCCGCAAAACGGTATTTCCTCCGGCAAAGCCCCGCAAATGGAATCAATCCATAAACATAAAAGGGGCACGACACAACAATTTAAAAGGAATTGATGTGGAGTTTCCGCTCAATATACTCACGGTGGTTTGTGGAGTTAGCGGTTCGGGCAAAAGTTCGCTGGTAAACAAAATATTATACCCCGCAATAAAGAAGCAACTCGAAGGTTACAGCGAGCAAACCGGAAATTTTGACCGTCTCGAAGGGGCTTTTAAGGAAATTAAAGTAGCCGAATATATCGATCAAAATCCGATTGGGCGCTCTTCGCGTAGTAATCCTGTTACTTATATCAAGGCATACGACGATATTCGGGCCTTGTTTGCATCATTACCGCTTGCACGCCAGCGCAACCTTAAACCATCTGCTTTTTCGTTTAACGTAGAAGGCGGCCGTTGCGAAGAATGCGAAGGCGAGGGGTATGTATTGGTATCGATGCAATTTATGGCCGATCTCAAACTCGAATGCGACGTTTGTAAGGGCAAGCGTTTTAAAGACGAAATACTCGAGCTGGAATTTAGCGGCAAATCAATTTATGAAGTCTTAAAACTTACCGTGGACGAGGCCATTGATTTTTTTGCAAGCGGATCGGATACCGCTTCTCGTAAAATAGCGCAGAAGCTTCAACCTTTGGCCGATGTGGGTCTTGGCTATGTTCAATTGGGCCAATCTTCCTCAACTTTATCGGGAGGCGAAGCGCAGCGAATAAAGCTGGCGTCCTTTCTTGCTAAAGGAGGTGCGCAGGAGCACACCTTGTTTGTATTTGATGAGCCTACCACGGGCTTACATTTCCATGACATAGGTAAGCTGATGAAAGCCTTTCAAGCATTAATTAGGCTGGGGCATTCACTAGTGGTTATAGAGCACAATCTGGATGTAATTCGATGTGCCGATTATGTAATCGAGCTGGGCCCTGAGGGTGGCGAAAAAGGCGGCAATCTTGTGTTTCAGGGCACGCCGGATGAACTTGGTAAGGCAACATCATCGTTTACGGGTCAGTATCTCAAAGAAAAACTGGTGCGACAAACCAGTTAAGCGTAGTATTTAGCCACTTATAAAGTCGCATCAGCCATTTATAGATTGTGCGATGCAAGTGTTAAGGCGTTTGCACATTTTTGCCATAAATATTCAAACCATGATTAACCGCAAGAATGTCTCAGGTCATAAAAAACGCTTAGATTCTCAGCATGATCCTTTGATTGAATTGGACGAAAATCACTTCATTAATTTTTGCTCCGCTTGGATAAACGCTGTTAGCTCTAATAAGCAAAGTACGAGCAAAAGCACGTTCATGTTTTTTAATACAGGTATAACAGGACTAATCTTGATGCTCATGTTAGCGCATTTGTGCGCCACAGCGCAAAATCGGCTTAATGTAGCCCTGGAACTTTCGCTCTACAATGAGGGGTATGCGGCACACCCGGTTTCGCTTGTGGGGGAGTTGCAGTTTGGGAAAAAGAAACGGATGTTTTTCCGAACAGGGATAAATGCCAATAATCGAAATGTACTATCTATGGGTGTTCCGCTTGCCTTTGGCTTTTATACGCATCCTACCTCAAAAAACCATTTTGAGATGGGATTGGGCACAGCTCTGCTAATAGACGAGCAGCAGCCACCCTATAATGCCGATAAAAAATGGAATGTCGGCCCCAACGGCATTATGATACCCCTCGCTTACCGTCGCGAGCTGCCCTTGGGTTGGTATCTGCGGTTTGGGCTCACACCTTTTTTGTCGTTCGATTCCTCAATTGTGCCATCCTTTGCCGTAGGCTACCGTGTGGGTTCTGCAAAAAAGAACGCTAATCCATAATGTAACCATTGTAAAATGCGCCTCAGCCACTTAAGACGAAAATTCTACCACTTATAAACTCATTACGGCCAATTATAAAGTCACCCTGATAATGTGTTTTTGAATGAACACATTTGTACCTCACAAATTATTGTAAACTTATGGCATCAAGTTCAATTTTCGAATTTAAAAGTAAGGCAATAGCAGCCTTGGTATTATTCTCAGTTTTATCAGGCGCATGTCGACGTGATGAAGAAGACCCCACTCTGTCCTGCACCGAAATTAGCGCACCAACCACTTGGGCCGACCGCGGCGATGGAATTGATTACATTTTGGATTGCGATCTTGTGGTATCGGCAAAACTTACCATAGCACCGGGAGTGGTTATCCAATGTAATAACAATGCCTCCATCACCATAGAAAACAACGGAGCACTTGTAGCAGTGGGCAGCTCGGCCGCTCCCATTATATTTCAAGGCGAATCATCATTGGCAGGTGTATGGCAGGGCTTGTACATAAAATCAAACAGCCCCGAAAACGAATTGCGGTATTGCACCATTTCGCACACCGGATCAGGCTCATTTGATGGCGCTGATATAAAAGCCGCAATCCGACTTCGCCAATCATCACTGGTAAAAATTCTGAATTGCACGATTAATAAAAGCGCGCGCGATGGGATTTATATTGAGGGCTTCGATTCGGATTCGCAAAATCCAATTTCTGTATTTCAATCCAATTCCATTTCGGAATGCGCCCGCTATCCGCTCAACATTTTAGGGGCAACCGTAGATGTGCTTGATGGCATGTCAAGTACCTATCCCAGTAATACCAACCCCTACATCAACATCAGAGGCGGACGCTTGTTTGGAGATCACATATGGAAAAAAACAAGCATTCCGTATCGAGTTGAAGCTATTGTATCTGCCGGGTATTATGGCGATAATGGCAATTTAACTTTAAATCCGGGCACGACGCTTAAATTTGTAGGCGATGCAGGCCTTTGCACGGGCGATTATTCAACGGGCTCCTGGATGCGCATTGTGGGTACCGACGCCGAACGCATCACGCTAACGGGTGAAACGCAGTTGCCCGGTTCTTGGAAAGGCATTGCTTTCCAAAGCACGCAACCACAAAATACCATTCAGTTTGCCGATATCTCATTTGGAGGGGGCAGTTCCTATACAGGAAACACGGCGCAGAAAGGAAATATCCTCGCGGGTTCCTGGTCGGCAGGTAGCGTTACTATTTCAGATGCTACCGTAAGCGGTAGCATTGGATACGGCATTTATGCTACAATGCCATCGCCCGAAATTACCTGGCCTTCATCGGTAGTATTTTCCAACAATGCTTCGGGAAATTATTTTCACGAATAATCGTGTATGAATTTGTGAATGAAAATATTATTTAGGTTCAAAAACATCGCCATCATCTGTTAATTTCGAACATGCGCTACCCAATTTTAATTGTATTCATTTTCCTTTGTTTTTTATCGGTATCTAAAACTAATGCGCAGGATATTGAGCAAATAGGAAAGGGCAAGGCGTTTCGATTTTCGGGGATGATGAATATTCAAGGAGGGCCTTATATATATTCGGGAGCAGGCGATCCAAGAAACGAGCCCTTTTGGTGGCAACTAACCGGCTCTCCAACGATTAGTATTTATGGATGGCAAATACCATTTAGTTTTAATTACGGAAGTCGCAGTCGCTCCTTTAATCAGCCGTTTAATCGTTACGGATTAAGTCCGTATTACAAGTGGTTAACCTTGCATGGAGGTTATCGCAGCATACGAATGAACCCTTATGTGATGAGTGGGGTTCAATTTTTAGGAGCTGGAGTTGAAATGAATCCCAAAGGCTTTCGATTTGCTGCATTTTACGGGAGATTTTCAAAACCTATTGCGCAGGACACCAATTCCTCTGTAACCGAAATTCCGGCATACAAGCGGATGGGATATGGCGCAAAAATAGGGGTCGGCAACCGCCGGTCATATTTAGATATTTCCTTGGTAAAAGTGTACGATGTTTTAGGCTCTACCACCATTCAAGACACCAACAGCATTAAGCCGCAAGACAATATTGCATTAGGTATAAGCAGCCGTTTGGCGATAACCAAGCGAATTACATTTCACTTCGATGTGGGCGCCAGCTTGCTCAACAGAGACTTAAACCAAGCCATTATTGATACCGCTCAAAGTATAAATCCATTGCCCGGGTTTTTTCAGCCCAGAGTGGGAATTCAATTGTTAACGGCCGGGAATGCAGCACTTGCTTACACGCACAAATTTTTTGGATTAAAACTTCAAGTAAAACAGGTCGATCCCGACTATCGTGCGTTGGCAGCCTTTTACCAACAAAGCGATATACGATCCATAACGGTAGAGCCCTCCATCCGCCTTAAAAAAAATAAGGTTAGACTCAGCGGAAGCATAGGCCGGCAGCAAGACAACATAACAGGAAGAAAAGCATTTACCTCAGTTAGAACCATCGGCTCTGCCAATATCGTGCTGCAGCCCACCAAAAGCTATAATCTTAATCTGAATTATTCCAATTATGGTCTCGCCCAACAGGCCGGACTTCAGGTAGTTAATGACACCTTCAGAATTGCTCAAAACAACCGTAGTATCAGTCTGGGTCAAAACTATACTAAGTCCGACAAAGTGCGTTCGATTACTTTTTCAATGAATTGCACGTACCAAGAGTTGCAAGACCTAAATCGCTTTGGAACCTATGCCGCGGGCGAAAATCAGGTGTGGTTCGTCAATGCAACGATGAACCGGGTGCGATTGCGCGATAATCTTGGCTTTCAAGGCGGGATAAACTTAAGCAATAATAATTTTTCTACGGGTTCTTACTTATTGGTGGGGCCTTCATTGGGGGTTTCCAAGCCATTTCTAAAGGATAAGCTTCAAACCAATCTAAACATCAATTATAACAAAGGGTTTCAGGCAGGTAAATCTTCGGGTTCTACCCTAAACAGCTATGCTAGTTTGGCTTACCAAATCAATAAATCGCATCAGCTCAATCTTACAATAAACGCACTACACAACAGTACGCCTTTTGTTAGTCCTACCAGCGGCACATTTACCGAAATTCGTTTTTTGGCCGGATACACCCTCATTCTACAACCCAAATCCTAACGCTTATGAAAAAGCAGGTTAATTTAATATTTGCTCTTTTATTTCTGGCATTGGCTGCTATGGCTCAGCCCTTTCAGTTAACGCTGAACGTAAATGTTAATCCTCCTTATTCGGCCAATTATACCAGCTATTTTACAAGCCTAAATCAGATTTCCGTAACGGTGAATAACACCTCGCCAACCCAGCAAAGCATATATCTGGCAGGTTCTATTTCAACCCTCGACGGCGATATATTTGTGCGCACATCTGAAGAAAACCGCTGGCCAGGAGCAGCATTGATAATTCCTGCCGGACCATCCACAGTTACGCTTACGGGGTTAGACCTGCAGCCTTTTGCTCAAAACAGCAATGTGGAATATGGTGGAATAACAGGGCAAGATATTGTTTCGGGCCTCCTGCCGGAAGGAGAGTATCAGGTGTGTTTAAGGGCATATGATTATACAACGCTCATCCCTGTATCGGCAGATGCTTGCTCCAATCCTTTTTCAATTTCGTATCCGCCACCCCCACAACTTATAAATCCGGAGTGCGAATCAAATGTGGTTCGAACGGCACCTCAAAATATCATTTTTTCGTGGCAAACGCCCTTGGGTATTCCCCCTACTGCGCAAACACGCTATAGGTTTACATTAGTTCAATTACCCGACGGAATTGATGCCATTTCGGCCCTCGAAAATCCAACCGATGTTGTATATCAGACCGAAACGCCCACCACGACCATAAATTACAGCACGGGCCAACCTATTTTGCAATCTTCACGGACTTATGCATGGCGGGTTCAGGCGTTCGATCAGTCAAACCAAACGCTTTTTCAGAACAACGGTTTTTCAGAGCCCTGCACCTTCAACTATCTCGAGCCTGGCAGCTCCGGTAGTCCTTTTACCTTGGTTTTTCCGCTAGAGGGGGATACCTTACCCTGGAACCACATGCCCATTATGCATCGGTTCGACCCTTATTCAGTTGACTATGTTCATTATAGTCATCAGTTTGTGCTGCGCCGCAACGGGGTGCAAGCCGACGGTTATGATGCCGACAATAACTGGCCACAGGGACCGCAACAAACACAAAATCAATTTTTAGCAGGAATTACGCAAGAGCAAAGTCAACATTTAAATTTATACAAACCGCTTAGCCAATCGCCCATTCCATTTAATGCCGGCGAAGTTTTTGACTGGGATGCCGATATTCAGCTAGAGCGGGCGCCAAGTACCGAAATTACAGGTAGCCTCTCGGGCTCTTTTGTTAGCGGAATGGGACGGCCCAAACCCGTGGCTCCGCTTCATAACGATTCTGTGGTGAAAAACCAATCGCTTACCTTACGTTTCACCACCTCAACACCCCCCTCGCGTTTGGTTCCGCCATTTGGCATTATGCAAACTACGGGGCCCAACCATATTGTTAACTTCTTTAACGGAGGTATTGATGAACGGTGGTTGCTCGAAGTAAGTCGAACCAGCGATTTTACATCTGTTATAAAAAGTAAATCAAAACGCATAGGTCAAGGGCTTGCATATATAAAAGGAAGTTGCATCGAACAATGCCTTCTCGATTCGCTTTACCGCGATGAAATGTTCTCGTTTTCGCCCACGGATACGGGCGAGTATTTCTGGCGCATCCGCTGGATGCTGGATCCTACATCCGATTCGGGCCCCTCATATCACGATGGCCCCACCTGGCGTTTTGTGGTTAAAGATTCTATACGAAACAACGACCCAGAGCCTCCAACCCCAGGTGCATGTGTAAATACGTGCGAAGGGCCGATAATTTATCCTTCCGAAAGAGTTCCGGCCACCACTGCCGCGGTGGGCACCGAGGTGAATATTGGGATGTTCACCATGCGCCTGACCGAAATTACCTGGAGTGGCGAATCGGCCACCGGCAAAGGTACTATTAGAGTTCCGTTCATGCGGGCGCCCATGAAGGTGCGCTTCAGCGGTATTCGCATAAATGCGGCAAATCGGGTGTATCAGGGTGAAGTGCGTGGCGAGTACGATAATTTAACCATCATTCCATCAGGTATTACGGAGGGAGTGGCTCATCTTACTTCGCTCGACGAAACACAGGCACAAAATCTCAATTCGTTTGTGAATTCTGCGGGCCGCTTAGTATCGCAGTTTGCAACCGATGTGCCCATGGGCTTACCCATTGGCCTCGACCAAACCATCGACGATCAGCGCATTACCATTGGAGTGGTTGGGTTAAAATTCACGCCAGAAACCGCCAAGCTCAACGCCATGATTTCTGTGGATATTCCGCAGGCGCATGGTTGGCTGAGTTTAGGAGCTACGGATGTGTGCTTTCATCCCGACGGTATTGGAGGCGACGGCCGCGGTATGCTTTATATGCCGCTCGACCACGACATTCCGTTCAGTGATAGTATAACTTTACGATTCAATAAAACAACCTTTAATGCCGATTATTCAGCAGTAGTTGATTCGGGAACCTTCGTTAGCTGGGATTGCCAGGGATTCCGTTCACTGGCTATTGATGGTGCCGTTATTTTCGGGCGCGATATGCTGGTTGAAGATCGCGCGGACGGTACCGAAGGCCCGGCACAAATTAAAGCTGAGTTTACGGCCAAAGTTCGCCGACGGGGCCAGTGGCTTACCCGTTTGAATTTTAACCATCCCTTCCAGGTGAAGGGCGTTCCGGGCTGGGGCTTTGAAGTAGAAGAGGCCTGGCTCGATTTTGCCGATACCGAAAATCCAACGGGTTTCAGATTCCCCGAGGGATATCAATTTGACCCTGCTTTGTATAACCCCGGAGGGGCGGAGGTTTCAGAGGCTGATGCAAGGCTTTATTGGAAAGGCTTTTACCTAAAACGACAGTCCATCCGAATACCACCGGAATTTAGAACCTACAGCAGCCCTTCGAACCGGTTAACGTTTGCCGTTAATGATATGCTTATTGATCGTCGCGGACTTTCGGCAAGCTTCAGAGTGGAAAATCTTTTCGAGGTAACCGACGGAAACCTCAACGGATGGGGCTTTTCGATGGATACGTTAATGGTGGATGTGGTGCAGAATTCCTTCTCTCGCGGAGGCTTCGTGGGCGAAGTAAAAACCCCGGTGAGCGATTCGGCACTTGCCTATAGTTCGATGATTCGGCAGAATCTGGTTACGCGTAATTTCCGTTACGAACTGCGCATACAACCCAAAGATACTATCAATGCCGACCTTTGGGCGGCTAAACTTGCGCTCGCACCTACATCATACATACAGGCGGCCATCGATTCATCCGGTATTTATGCACGGGCCGAGTTAACAGGCCACATAAATATCGATGCTCAACTGGACGGGGTTGGTAGAGTCAATTTCCGGTTTATGGAATTTGAAGAACTAGGCTTCCAGACACGTGCGCCGTACATCGATTGTGCAGATTGTATGCATATGGGCTTTGCCAGTCCGCAGAAAATGATTGGCGGTTCAGATGATGCCGCTGCTGCTCAAACCGAGGGTGACGAAAATAGCGGAGGCATGAGTGGCTTCCCGGTGAGTATTGAAAATATTGGACTCACCATTCGCGATGGTGCAAGCGGACTTCGCGCAGGCATCGTATTTACGCTCGCATTGAATTTAACCGGCGAAAGCAACACCTTCTCGGCAGCCACCACTTTGGCCATTATGGGACGCCTTAATTTGGGTGGCGGTTCGCAGCAAGCCTGGGAATTCGATGGGGTCGATCTGGATAGCATCGGTATTTCGGGTTCTATTGGCGTAGTGGAATTGGCCGGAGGCCTGCGCTTTTACAACGGCGATATGACCTACGGCAACGGATTTAAAGGCATGATTCGGGCAACTTTTAAGCCCACGCTTTCGATGCAGGTAATTGCGCAGTTTGGAGAGAAGTCGGGTTACAGATATTGGATGGTGGATGCACAGGTGGTATTTACACCTGGCATTACACTCATGGCAGGGCTCGATGTGTTCGGATTTGGCGGCGGTGCCTGGTACCATATGCGCCGAACAACACCATTGCCTTCGGCGGCAAGCCTAAACACCACTGAGACTTCCGACGGCAATGGGCCTCCGGGGCTTACTTTAACCGGAGTTACGTTTGTTCCCGATCAAACCATTGGTTTCGGCTTTGAGGCTACCGTAATTTTTGGCAGTACGGGCAATGGCCAAGCATATAATGCCGATGTTTCATTCGGCGCCGAGTTCAATGAAAGTGGCGGTATCACACAAATGTACCTTGAGGGCAATGGCTACTTCATGTGCGATATTAAAGAGCGCTCCAATCCGCAAATCCATGCAGCCGTTCGAATTGCCTACGACTTTACGCACGATATATTTGATGCTCGTTTTGGTGTAACGGTAAATATTGCAGGCGGTTTGGTTAAAGGGGTAAATCCCGGAGGGCTTGCCGGACAAGTACAGATTTATGCATCGCCCGAAACCTGGTTTGTGCATGCCGGAACCCCAACTACGCCCATTGGGCTCGATTTGCTTGGTTTGTTTCAAACGCGTTCTTATTTGATGGTAGGATTAAATCTGCCTGCCGCACCGCCACCGCCAGCCAATGTGTTGAGCATCATTACGCCGGGTACAATTTACCGTCATCCTGGAATTGATAGTGCTGATGGTTTTGCATTTGGCTCTCGCATGGATTTCAATACCGGCCGATTGGGCCTACCTCCATTCTATGCCCGATTGCAAATGGGTATGGGCTTCGACATTTCGATTATGAATTATGGGCCAAACGTGTTCTGCGAGGGAGCTCCTCCCGGCAGCACCATTGGTATCGACGGATGGTATGCCAATGGTCAGATTTACGCTTATTTGGGGATGGACATCGGTATTTATGTCGATTTATGGTTTACCAGCGGCGAGTTTAGTATCATTAACGCCAATATGGCGGCCCTACTTCAAGGCGGCTTGCCCAATCCAACCTGGATGCAAGGTACCTGTGGCGGTAATTACTCTATCCTAAACGGTCTGGTGCGTGGAAATTGTCAGTTTGAGTTTAAAGTGGGACAGGAATGTCGGCCGGCTCCCGAAAGTCCGCTCGCAGGAATCGACATTCTTCAAGATTTAGTTCCCTATAACGGTGAACTCAATGTGGACTGTGGTACAAACCCAGAGGCGTCTTTTAATGCAGAAGTAGAACAAGTATTTGATTTAAATGAGGTATTGGTAGATGGAAGTTTGCGTATGCGTCGCTTTCGCTTTGTAATTGAACGTTTTGAGCTGAAAAAAGGCGATGTATTAATTCAAACTACACGCACCATTGCCCCCGATAAATTCAAGGCAAGTCTGGTGCCTGCTGCATTTCTAGATCCATATACTTGGTATACCGCTTCAATTAAAGTTCGGGGTGAGGAGTACAATTTTACCACGTCAACTTGGGCTCAGGCATACAAACGCGATGGCTCCATAATATCAAAGGTCAAGACCAATACGTTTAAAACAGGAGCTTATCCCGATCGAATTCCAGAGAGTAATATTGCATTTTCCTACCCCTTTAATACCCAACGCCACTTTTTGCAAGGCGAGTGCAATCAAGGCCTAGTTCGCATGAAACAAACTATGGAGCCCTTGTTTACTACGACGCCAAATTCGACAACACGCAGAAAATTTAGTGTTCGGTTTATTCCGGTGGATGGTGGTCCAGAACAAAATACTGCGTTATACTTCAATGGCGTAAGTATTTCCTTTGAAATTCCTCCTTTGCTCAACAACAAGGTGTACGCTTGTCAACTAATCGCAAAAGACAGTACCATTGCCGCTTCCAGAAGCTTGGCCGGCGCACTGGGGTCGAACGCTACTTCCATGATGTTGGGTTCGGGTTTATCCAATCAGTTGGCTAGTGTTTCGGTTGCCCAATTTTCAACCCTTGCACAATCATTCTCAACAATAGCAGGCGGAGGTCAAGTTAGAAGCAACCGAATTAACGGTCGCTCGGTGCGAAATAACGAAAAGCTGCTTTATGTATTTTTCTTCAAAACATCGCAACACAATACCTTGGTTGAGAAAATGCTCGCACAAAATCTGGGAACAACGGGTCGCGAGAGCTTTGGCAGTATTGACTGGCTGGAACCTAATTACACCGGAGGCGAAAAGTTCGATGTTTTCGATGTCACAGGTTATTCCTATTCATTTGGTAATACCCCAATTAAGATAAAACCTCTGGTGCATTTTGCCGATAGCCGAAGCGATAACTGGAATACCACTTACACGCAGCCCAATATTTACGATTTGTACCAAGCATTCAAAACAGGGTATACCTCGCTCCGATTATTGCGTCCTAACCCCGACACTGTTGGCATACCTCCACTCAGGACCGTTCGCTTCCACGAAGATTATGCCTATCGTTCGGCTTTGGCTCCAAACGAATACCTACCATTAAGCACAGCTCCAAACTCGGTATTTGCCAGTTTGGTGACATCTTCTGTTACCACTACAGGAATGGCTACTGGAGGCGCATTTGGTTCGTTCGCCGGCTTGGTAGGCCCCCCGAGTACAGTGCATCTCAATGTTGAAACCGGTTTGCGCACCTATATGGACTATCAACGCATGGTTACGATTGGCAACAACGTAATGGCAACTTTCGGACACCCTATCAATGGAGAGTTCTACACGCCGGATGTTCGAGCCAAGTTTATCCAGTTTTTAAGTCAGGGTTGGCGGCCTATGTTCCGCGGCAAATACGAAATAAATTATTATTTCAGAACGCCCGCACTTCTTTGCCCAACTTTAGACAACTTTACCCCTGTTGACAACCGTAAATCATACACCTACTAAGCAATGAAGCGCATTTTGTTAATTCTATTAGCATTTTCGGGCTCTATATTAAATGCCCAAGATGACCGTATAACCATATTGGCGAAGCATTACAAAGATTCGGTTGTTATTCGCTGGGCTCCGTTGAATGCTGCAGAATGGGCCCAAATGAATGAATACGGGTATCGCCTCGAACGTTTTGATATCGACGAGAACACGAAAAAAAATGCACAACCCAAACGATTGAGTCCCGATACGTTGCGGCCGTATTCTCTTGAAAAATGGAAAGCCTCGTTTGCCAAAGATCATCCCTATGCACCTGTTGCGGTTCAGGCGCTTTACGGCAAACAGTTTAATACCAATTCGTATAGTTCGGATGTTGCCAGCATCAAGGCGCAATCGCAGGAAATTATGCTGCGCTATTCGTTTTCATTGCTCATGGCTGACCTCGATGCGGCTACGGCAAAAGGATTGGCTTTACGCTGGTGCGACAATAATCTCCCGGCAAAAGGAGCGGTGCAGTATCGCTTAATATCGCTCCACCCTACGCTTAAAGATACGGTTGAGGTAGGTATTCGTCTCGAAGACCCGGTTGATGATGTTCCTGAAGCACCGACACTTGAAGCCGAAAGCGGCGATAAGTCGGTGAGTTTGCGTTGGGATATTCAGCCTAACAATCCTATATTTACAGCATACTGGCTCGAAAAAAGCGTGGATTATGGCAATTCGTGGCAGCGTACGTCAAAACAGCCCGTTATTAAAACCGATCAGCCCGGAACCGTTAATGAGGAACGTTACATCTATTATTCCGATACCCTCATTGCCGAAAACTACAAACCCATTTGGTACCGTTTGCAGGGCATTACGCCTTTTGCCGAACTGAGCAAGTATTCGCCCATTGTAGTTTCGATGGGAAAGGATAAAAACGCCCCTCCTGCACCGGTTATGAAAGACCCCAAAGACATTGGAGGGAAAATGCAGGTGGTATGGGAATATCTCGATGTGCCTAAAGATTTTAAAGAATTCCGCATCGGTAAATCGAATGTAATCAATGGTCCTTTTGAATTGGTTGATAAGGTAATTCTCCCTTCATCGGCACGCACCTGGGTCGATAATTCCTTCGATGCTCTTGGTGAAAACTATTATGTGGTGTATGCCTACGACACCACCGGAAATATGAGCGTTTCGCTCCCTGCTTACGGCTTTTTACTCGACTCTATTGCTCCAGGCAAGCCCGATAGGCCCACAGGTAGCATTGATACCAACGGCGTGGTACGCATCCATTGGAAGCTGGGACCCGACCAGGATATTATGGGCTATCGTGTGTATTTTGCCAATGCTGCCGATCACGAATACAGCATCAAAACACCAAAACCCCTGCGCGACACAGCTTTTGTAGATACCATTACACTCAACACGCTCACCAAAAAGATATACTACAAAATTGCTGCGGTGGATCGCAATTACAATCACAGTATTTACAGCGAGGTGCTCATGCTTATGAAGCCCGATATCTTAAAACCCGTTGAACCGCTGTTTGCAGGGTATAAAGTAAATGAGCAGGAAGTTATCTTACAATTGGTGCCCAGCAGTTCCAAAGATGTTAAAGAGCATCGATTAATGCGACGCGAGTCGGGTATAGAAGCATGGTCGGAGATTAGCAAATGGCAAAAGCCCGAGGTGAAAAAAGAATACCGCGACAATTCGGTGAAGGGGGCAGCATATTATCAATATACGCTGGTTGCTGTGGACAGCGCCGGTAATGTATCGAATATGGCGCCAACGGTTGATGTGCGTGTAGTGCCTAAAGTTTCAAAAGCTGAGGTCAAAAATGTGAGGGCGGCATATAATAAAGAGAATAAAGTGGTGGCACTCGATTGGGATAAACCTGAGGCCGCCGTTTCGCATTACGAAATATACCGAGGCAAAGACGGCCGCCGCCCCATTACGCTAACAACTGCAGATGGCAACGCCACGCATTTCGAAGACGTTACCTATACCGGTAAAGGAAAGTATGTATATATGGTTAAGGCCATTTATAAGGATAAGGGCGAATCGCCCATGTCGGTGGCTAAAGAAATTTCAATTGACTGATGTATAGACCTAGGTAGGACCTGCTGAAAAACACTTAATAAATTTATTTTAAGCGCCTTAAGGCGAATTTAAACCAATTTATTGCAAGGGGTTGAAGTGGTAGCTTCATGATTTACGTGCAGATGAACGTTTAGAATCTTCGAAACATACCATTTGCTGTATTTCTAACTTTTTCAGCAAGCCCTCCCTAAACTGAATTTAATCAGTTCGTAAGCAAATCTAAATCATAGCGCCTGATTTGAGCAGGGTATAACTTTGTGCCTAACCAAAAAACGGGATATGAAACGACTTGTTTTGCTTGTGATGACTTTACTGGGCGGCCCACACTATCGTTGGGCGGAGTGGGCGTTTTATTTGCGGCTGGAGCCTCACTTAAAACGGGTAAAATAGTATGCTCGATTAATTTGGCAATTATACCCACCATCTCCAAATCGTATCTCGAAGAAAGAACCGAAGCATAATTCCTTTACGGGATGCTACGAAACGCAGGTAAAAACAAAACCTGCCTATAAAGCGGCTTTAATTCACGTTAAAAATAATAACTGATGAAGTATTTTTTAATTGGGTTAATGGTGTTACTCACCATCCATATAGTTGATGCTCAAGACACCATTTATTTAAAAAATAAAGACACGATAACGGCCCGCGTTGCCGAAATTGACGCCTATTTTATAAGCTATTCCCTTAATAATATCGACAGTATTATTCTGCTATTGCCCAAGCACGAGGTGGCTCGTATTGTTTATGCAAATGGTACGGCTGATGTTTTTTTAGAAAACGAGGTCCCTGTCGAAAGTTTCGATTTTTATGGTTTAGGCTATTCAGATGCCGAACGGTACTATAATAGTAAGCCCGATTTTGCAAAAGGAGTGATTGATGGGGTGCTTACGTATGTATTTTATTCAGGTATTGTGCTGGTAATTATTGATTATCGTAAAGAGCCTCGAGCCGACTACCCTAAAGATTTGGGTTTTACGAATACTAATGAGCAAAACAAGGAATATAGACGCGGCTATACCGATGGGGCTCGCCGCTTAAAAAACCGCAAATTAGTGGGCGGCTATTTTATCGGCTTACTTGCGATGCCTATAGTGTTAACCGGTATTTTGGTTGGGGTAGCAGCAGGTATGTAAGAAGTGTAGCTGTTTATTATGCAGTTAAATGCAATTACAACCTAATAAAAAAGGGGCGTTCATTATTGAACACCCCTTATAATCAAAAAGTTAACTTAATTAACGAAAGCAATATGAAACCCCAATACCAGTGCTGCTACCCAAATAAGAGGTAAGACGATAATCGGCTCTTATGGCAAATTTCTCAGCTACTATATATTAAGCTCCAAAGCCAAACATCAAACCAAAATCATCGGTGAAATCGACATAGCCGGCTTCGGTAGGCAATGCATACCCTAAAGTAAAATGAACGCGTCTCGTATTCAATGTCTTGGTAATTTAAATCAGAATCCTCCTAATTGGTATTAGGTAAATCGACTGAGTAGGCTATTGGACCGCATAGTGTAAATGGCAAAACTTTTTCAATCCCGTAAAAACACTCGATTTTTAGTCTTGCCTCGTAAATACTATAATTCCTTTGTTTGAACTGCTCGTTTTTTGCTCGTGAAATAGGCGATTAAAAACGAAATTGTTATGAGAACATCTTGAATATATGCAACCGCGTAATGCAACAAACTCAACTTCTTTGATAATTCGACACTAATTCCCCAAGTAATCTCATTTACGAAAGCAGTGAATATTAAGTCGCCCAACAAATAAAAAATAATTGCCCAACGAAGCAGCTGGTCGGCGAGGGGAGTTGGTCTGTTAAGTATTAAGTATAAAATAAATATGCTTAAAAATATGTGGATAATACTTATTATCTCACTCTGTTGGTTCAAATCGCGTACTACAATCCAATGAAGCGGAATACAGCATAATAGCAGAAGAGCCAAAACTCTAAAAAAGCTCTTGTACGTATACTTCCCCAATTCATAATCAACATATAATTTATAAATCAAATAGAAAAAAAATTCTCCAATCGAATATACAGGTATAGAATACATTCCATTTATTACTCTGATGGAGGCCCAAATTCCAAAAATGGCCACTATTATATATCGTAAATAAATAATTCTTTGACCGACAGAAAGATGCCGAAAAACCATACTGCCCAAAATGAGAATTACTATCACCGAAGTATGGCGGAGAATTAATTCAATGATGATAGGAACATCCATTTTTACGGAATAGCCAAACGATTATTTACAGTTACCAATTTTTTGCAATTAGGCGGGCACAAAAAATAATTATTAAGTGCATTATTGGTGAATGCTCCATTCCCTTGGCCATTTCCTTGTGTGGTGCCCGGAGTGTAAACTCCTGTTGCAAAGGTATGCACAATATTGCCATCAAATTCTTCGGCGCAGCTCAACATGTAGAAATAATCGGGCGCCTGATTGTTGTTTTTATTATCCTCGGCCAAGGCAACAAATGCAGGTAAATTCGATAGCGCAGAGGTGGTATCGATGGCCGAATCAAACACATCGAAGTTTGTTCCACTGCCGTCGTGCGAAATTAAAATTTCATCTAAATAACGCTGATAATCATCTTCAGCAGTGGATAAATTTGTGCCGGTTAAGAGAACAAAATCATCGTTCTGAACCCAGTAACAATTTGTATTCTGAAACATCAGTTCTGGATCGGCATTGGTGTCGCTTTCAAAAATTCGATAACTTCCGAATGCATCTATTTCTTCGAGCACGGTGGGTACATAAACAAAACGCATTGTATTATTGCCACGTAGCGTTGGAATGATGCGCATACCCTTAATATATTCAGTGCCCTGAGGACTTAAATCATCCAATAAATCAATTAGATTTTGTCGGCCAATTCGTTCGTAAATGTATCCTTGGAAGGTGGCGCTCGTAGTCTTGAAAAAGCGCACAAAATCAGTACCCAGCGTATTAAATTCGGCAAGTGTAATCGCTAGGTTGGACGGATTAAGTGTAAATGCCATAATTATTTTGTCAATTTCAATTTTGCAGCAA
>JBKCHQ010000013.1:0-5161 GCA_046302715.1 Bacteroidia bacterium
CTTGATGGAAGCATCGACATCATTCAGGACAATGCCGGCGACGATTGGATTGCCACCGGATTTGAAAGTGCCACTTCCACACTTTATGGGGTTTCTGTTTTTTTAGGACTTGGGAGCTTAAATATAACATCTGGCGTTGAAGTCCCTATAACATTTGGCTATCCCGAAGATATTTTCTCGGGCGAATTCGATAATGTGAACGGTATTTTCTATGCAGTAGGCGCGCCTCCGCAAACTACGGTCGATCCGGTTAACCAGCAACTTTATAAAATAAACACAAGTACGGGGGATCTTACCGTGGTTGGCAATTTGAATTTATTCACTAATTCATCTTCTTACTTTGGTTTGGACGAGGGCATCAATGGTTTGGCTTACGATCCTGCTGCGAATGTGTTGTACGGGGTTTCATATAGCGGCAATTTGTACCGAATAAACGTAAACGACGCATCCAGCACGCTGGTTGGGTCAACAGCTCCCGATTGCCGTGGATTGGCCTACGATGCAGGATCTCAGAAACTTTGGGGCATAAAAAACAACGCCACACTTATCGAAATCGATAAAAATACGGGAGCACAACTCTCAAGCGTACCTTGTCAGGAGAATTTTAATTTCATCACCTCACTTGCCTATGCGCCCGAACCTTTTGAAATTCAGGAGTTCACTTGCACCGATACCGTTCATGTGTTGTTATCGTCCGATTCGTTTTTGAGTCTGGGCAACGATACCCTTTTGTGCAACACTCCCGAATTTACGCTTTCGCAACCTGGATTTAGCAATTACCTCTGGCAGGATGGTAGCGAAGACGACCAGATTATAGCTTCCGCTTCGGGGGAATATATTTTACAAGCAAGCAATTCTGCCGGGTGCATCGATACCGATACACTATCCATTCAGTTTGTCAATTTCTCCGTTACGGCTGTAGCTAATCCAACAAACATCTTGGTGGGCGATACGGTTCAGCTCAACGCAAGCGGAGCTTTTAGTTATCTATGGAATCCCGAAGAAGGGTTAAGTTGCAGCAATTGCGCATCACCTTTTGCTACACCCTCAGAAAGTACAACCTACATTGTTTCGGCGATCGATTCCAACGGGTGCCGAAGCAGCGATACCCTCCGTGTGGAAGTAGATATACGATGCAAGGAACCATTCATACCCACCATATTTTCGCCCAACGGCAAAGGTCCTCAAACCAACGAAACATTTTGTGTGTTGAGTGATTGTGTGGAGCAGTTTAAATTGGTAATTCACAATCGCTGGGGCGAACGTGTATTTGAAACAGAGGATATTACCCAATGTTGGGATGGAATTTTTAAAGAAAATGAAGCCGCTTCCGGAGTATATGCATTTAATTTATATCTTCGGCAACTCGACGGAACGGTAGTCAATAAAACAGGAACCATTACCTTAGTCAGATAACCTTATGAAAAACAATTTTTACTTAAGTATTGCTTTCGTTACAGCTACATTAACGCTCAATGCGCAGGACATTCACTTTTCGAATACAGAATACGCACCGCTTATTTTAAATCCGGCGCTTGCAGGTGCCAACTCGGGTATGCAAGCCAACTTAGCCTACCGCACGCAGTGGGGGCAGTTGGGTAGTTCGTTTCGCACGGCCAACGCATCGTTTGATGCGCGTATAACGCAAGACAATACTAGTAAGAGTAACTTTTTGGCCAGGGGGGTTTCGTTTTTCAACGACCGCATTGGCGATATGGGTATGGTAACCAATGCTGCGGCGCTTACCATTGCCGATCATATTCGACTTAATGCTCAAAGTCAGTTAAGTTTGGGTGTAAATGCAGGGTATTCCATGCGCTCATTCCAAAACGTGGATGGTATGTGGGCTTCGCAATATGATGGGGTGGCTTATGACCCGGGTATTGCCAGTGGTGAAGATTTTAATAATCAAAATTTTGGTTATTTCGATGCTGGGGCAGGATTGCTTTATACCTATGCAAAAAAGGTAAAATCCATGGCCCGAAATGCTGATAAACGTGTTAATGTGGGGCTAGCTGCCTATCATCTTACCCGACCCAACAATTCATTTGTAGAGTTGGCATCGGAGCGTTTACCGGTGCGTTATACTGCATTTGCTAATGCCGAAATTTCAATTGATGGAACTAATGGTGTGGTAATGCCCGGAATTTATGCGCAACGGCAAGGTAGTTTTTCGCAGTATTTGTTTGGATCGTATTACCGATATAAACTCAATATTGGTTCTAATTACACAGGATATCAGCGTCCATTTTCATTTGCCTTGGGTTTATTTACCCGTCTTAAAGATTCTTACATAGCCAAGCTAATGGTGGATTGGGATCAGTTTTCAGTGGGATATGCTTATGATTTTACGGTATCCACACTCACATCTAATTCAAACCGTTTGGGCGCCAGCGAAATCTTTATTCGTTTTAATGTAGGCGATGGTGGTGGCTTTCGTTACAGCGGAATTGGAAAGAAGCGATAAATTTACTTAACCCTCATTTGTTTAAATTGGTTAAGATTACTCCTTGTTGAGTCAATTGATTCGATAAAGGGCTATATTAATAAAGTTAAATTCGGAACGTGCTTCAACCTTGTTTCAATCTGTTTAAATTCTGCGAACAAGCCCATTGTTGCACATCCCTATTAGGGTAAATGGAAAAATAATCTACGTTTCTCATTTTTCAAGAGAAGGTTAAGGGATGTAGAAAGAGTAAAAAGATTAACTGACTTTTGCTGCTTCTACGCAAAGAATGGAAAGCAGACAAGTTAATCTCAAAACCTTTATTGCATGATTTAATGAGACGCGTACGACCTAAAGTCTCAAGATGCCATAGCAAAAATCACAAGCATCGCACCGAGGATAATTATTCCTACAATGCACCCGCAACCCGAGCTCATGGTGTCCAGTAAACTTGAACCTTTAGAGCGAAATAAAAGGCCTAAAAGAAAAATAATAACCAGTAATACAATTAAACCTTCCATGTAAAGCTATTTAGGATTTGGATTAATAAGTTTTTCAGGTAAAATTAGTGTTTAACACACTATTCCTGGTCCTTTTTTTCGGGGCGCATTTGCGGAAAGAATAATACATCCTGTATCGATTTAGAATTGGTCATAATCATTGCCAAACGGTCAATTCCAATTCCTAAACCAGCCGTTGGCGGCATGCCAAATTCGATGGCTCGCAAAAAGTCTTCGTCCAGTACCATGGCTTCTTCGTCGCCGCGCTTGCCCAATTCCAATTGTTCTTCGAAACGTTTGCGCTGGTCTATAGGGTCATTAAGTTCCGAAAAGGCATTACAAATCTCCTTTCCGTTGCAAATTCCTTCGAAACGCTCTACCAAACCGGCTTTGCTGCGGTGCTTTTTCGCCAGTGGCGACATTTCTACCGGATAATCGGTAATGAAGGTAGGTTGTATAAGGAAGGGTTCGCATTTATCGCCAAAAATGGCATCGATAAGTTTGCCTCGTCCCATGGTGGCGTCAATTTCAACGCCCAGTTTGCGCGCTGCCGCCGCCATATCACTTTCATTCATCTCCGAAACGTCAACTCCCGTAAAATGCTCAATAGCCTCATACATGGTCATTCGTTTCCAGGGGCGTTTAAAATTAATCAGGTTTTCGCCTACCTGTACCTCGGTTTTTTCGTGTATGTCCAAAGCCGCCTTTTCCACCATCTCTTCCACTAAATCCATCATCCAATTATAGTCCTTGTAAGCAACGTATAATTCTACCTGGGTAAATTCCGGATTATGAAAGCGGCTCATTCCTTCGTTGCGGAAATCCTTGGCAAATTCATATACCCCATCGAATCCGCCCACAATAAGTCGCTTTAAATACAGCTCGTTAGCAATACGCAGGTACAAGGTCATGTCGAGCGTATTGTGATGAGTTTTAAACGGACGAGCCGCCGCACCTCCGTAAATGGGCTGTAAAATGGGTGTTTCTACTTCGAGATATCCCTTGTTGTTGAGGTATTCACGAATTGAATTGGTGAGTTTTGTGCGTTGAACAAAGGTTTCTTTTACGTGATGATTCACAATCAAATCAACATAACGTTGGCGGTATCGTAATTCGGGATCGGCGAATGCATCGAACAGCTCGCCGTCTTTTTCCTTAACAACAGGCAGCGGTCGCAACGATTTGCAGAGTACTTTAAGCGAGGTAACATGTAAGGTGGCCTCGCCCGTTTGGGTAACAAACATATAGCCGGTTACTCCAATTATATCTCCAATATCAAGCAGCTTCTTGAAAACCGTATTATAAAGCGTTTTGTCCTCATCGGGACAAATATCGTCCCTGCGAATGTATATCTGCAGTCGCTCCACAGCATCCTGTATAACCGCAAATGAAGCATTCCCCATGATGCGGCGCGTCATGATACGCCCGGCGATAGAAACCTCCTGAAAATTACCCTTCTCCTTGTCGAATTCGTTCTTGATCTGCAGCGCATTGGTGTTTACCGAATACAAATCAGCAGGGTAGGGGTCGTAACCCAAACGTATTAATTCATCAAGACTTTCGCGACGTTGGCGTTCAAGTTCATTCAAGGTCTCACTCATCGGATTTAAAAATTTTGCGACAAAAATAGGCATTCGGCATTGAGTTATATAAAAGATAATGTTTTGTGTATAAAAAAATGTATCTTTGCCGCCCAATTTAACTCATCATTTAACAATGCCTGCAAAAATCAGATTACAACGACATGGCAAGAAAGGGTATGCTTTCTACCATATTGTGATTGCCGACGGTCGTGCACCTCGGGACGGGAAGTTTATTGAAAAGATAGGCACCTACAACCCCAACACGAATCCGGCATCCATCGAACTGAGCTTCGATAAAGCCCTTCAGTGGCTAAAAAACGGAGCGCAACCCACCGAAACCGCTCGCGCTATTCTTAGCTACAAAGGGGTTTTGATGAAACTACACCTCGATAAAGGGGTGGCCAAAGGAGCGTTAACTGCCGATCAGGCCGATGCGCGCCTTGCGAAATGGTTAGAAGAAAAATCTTCGAAAATCGAAGGAAAACGCTCTAACCTAAAGAACAGTCAAATTGACGCTGAGAAAAAGCGTAAAGCTGACGAAGCCGCTAAAAACGCTGCACGTGCCGCTGCAATTGCCGCCAAAAACACTCCTGCACCTGAGGCACCTACCGAAGAAGCAGAAGCTAATGAGC
>JBKCHQ010000014.1:0-4107 GCA_046302715.1 Bacteroidia bacterium
CTGGTGCGGAATTTTAGGTTTATCGTCGTCGCGTAAGCTGGGATGGCTGTAATAAGTGCGTCCTCCAGAGAAAGGATCGTCGCGCTTGGCCAAAAGCTGCAGCATAAGGTCGTAAGGCTGCATGCCAATACCGAGTAAGAACGCATCATCCCGATAATACGGAAAGGCAAAATCTTGCGGTTTAAGCTGCATAGCAACAGCAAGCTGAATAGCTTCATGGCCGCGAGATGTAGCATGTACATACTTCGACACAATTTTAAATTGTGCTTCATACAATTCAGTCATTGCTTTAGCCTTTGCCATTAAGCCAAAGGCACGGTGCAGGATATTTTTATCAACGGTTGCCATTATGCGGCCGCTAAGGTAATCAAGTTCGACGTATTTGCCCGAATAGGTGTTATCTTGTTGAGAAATTGCTTGGCTGCCTCCAAATTTTAAAGGCATTTTGTTTACTAATTCTCTTTTTATGCTAATTTAACCCTAAACAGCATAGAGTAAATTCGCTCCAATCGTAGCGCATAATCGCTAAAACCATACCTTTGCCTGCGCATGAAAAAGAGCCCCTATATTGTTGGGATTTCTGGAGGCAGCGCATCCGGAAAAACATCGTTTTTAAAAGAACTTCGTTCTGCTTTTCCCGATGATATGCTTTGTATTGTTTCGCAGGATAATTACTACAAACCCAAGGAACAGCAAGAAAAAGACGAAAATGGGGAAATTAATTTCGATTTGCCCGAGTCTATTAACCGGCAAGCTTTTCACAATGATTTAGTACGTCTTATCCAAGGCCAGGAGGTGCGCATCAAGGAATATACCTTCAATAATGCAGGCAAACAGAGTTCTGAAATTATCCTTAATCCTGCGCCAATTATCATAATGGAAGGCCTGTTCATTTTTTATTATGAAGAAATTCGTGCCCTGCTCGATTTAAAAGTCTATATCGACGCTCGCGATGAATTGAAGCTTCAACGTCGGTTAAAACGCGATTATGATGAACGTGGCTATGGGCATGAAAGTGTTTTATATCAATGGAATAACCATGTCATGCCTTCGTATCACACCTATTTAAGGCCTTTCAGAGATGATGCCGATTTGATAGTTACCAATAATTTATCGTTCCAGAAAGGACTCGAAGTATTGAGTCATCATCTACAGACCTTTATTAGCGAGTAGCACTCGATTTTAGATCAGACCTTCCCTTAATCAATACATTAAAAATGGATCACACCTTAGAATTCAACCGTAACGAAGATAAAATGCGATTGCTTATATCTGCAATGAACCAAAAGCTCGAAAAAGTGAAGCAGGGAGGAGGTAAAAGTCGCATCGAAAAGGAACATTCAAGAGGTAAAATGACCGCCCGTGAGCGTATTGAATTTTTGCTCGATGAAGGTAGTCCGCAGCTCGAAATTGGAGCGTTTGCAGGCGATGGAATGTATGCCGAACATGGCGGTTGCCCTTCGGGTGGGGTAGTGGTAATAATTGGATATATCAAAGGCCGACAGTGCATTGTAGTGGCCAACGATGCAACAGTTAAAGCAGGGGCCTGGTTTCCCATTACGGGAAAGAAAAATCTTCGAGCGCAGGAAATCGCCATCGAAAATAAATTGCCTATCGTCTATTTGGTGGACAGCGCCGGTGTTTATTTGCCCATGCAGGATGAGATTTTTCCGGATAAGGAGCATTTTGGACGCATTTTTAGGAATAATGCGGTGATGTCGTCTATGGGGATTTTACAGATTGCCGCTGTAATGGGAAGTTGCGTAGCTGGCGGTGCGTATTTACCCATTATGAGCGACGAAGCTTTAATTGTGAAAGACACCGGTACTATTTTTCTGGCAGGTTCCTATTTGGTTAAGGCAGCTATTGGAGAAGATATTGACAACGAAACCTTGGGTGGAGCAACAACCCATTGTGAGATAAGTGGAGTAACCGATTATAAGTGTGAAAACGATAGTGATTGCTTATCGAAAATTCGCTCTATTTTTGATAAGGTAGGCGATTATAACAAAGCGGGATTCGATCGTGTTAAACCCGTAAATCCAGCAAAAGAAGCCTCAGAACTTTACGGAATTATTCCCGAAACGCGTGAAAAACCCTATGATATGATGGAGGTTATTTACCGCCTGGTGGATAATTCGGAGTTTGAGGCCTACAAGGACAAATATGGACAGAGTATTATTTGCGGATTGGCCCGCATTGATGGATGGGCCGTGGGTATTGTAGCCAACCAGCGAAAAGTGGTGAAAAGCAAGAAGGGCGAGATGCAGTTTGGCGGTGTCATTTACAGCGATTCGGCCGATAAGGCTGCACGCTTTATCATGAATTGCAATCAGAAAAAAATACCCCTTGTTTTTTTACAGGATGTAACTGGTTTTATGGTTGGATCGAGGTCTGAACACGGCGGTATTATTAAAGATGGGGCAAAAATGGTAAATGCCATGGCCAACAGTGTGGTTCCTAAATTTACCGTGGTGGTAGGCAACAGTTACGGCGCAGGAAATTATGCCATGTGTGGAAAAGCATACGACCCTAGGCTTATGTTGGCATGGCCCACTGCACAGATTGCAGTAATGGGTGGCGCTCAAGCGGCCAAAGTGTTGCTGCAGATTGAAGTAAGTGCGCTTAAGGCAAAGGGCAAAACCATCACAGCCGAAGAGGAAAAAGCGCTATACGATAAGATATATTCACATTACGAAGCAACAACATCCATATATTACAGTGCTGCACGTTTGGTGGTAGATGCTATTATTGATCCACTTGAAACTCGAAAGGCAATTTCAATGGGCATTGAGGCGGCCAATCATGCACCCATTGAACGCAACTATTCGACCGGAATTCTTCAGGTGTAAACCACCAACTGATGATTCGTTTCTTAACCTGTGTTTTGATTTTCTCGAGTGTTTCTGTTTTCGGACAGTCGGATGTTACGATGGCGAAAAAGGTTCGTAACAATACGGTTTATGGAGAATTGGGCGGAACGGGGTTTTTGCTTTCTGTGAATTATGAACGAACACTCTTTCGCACAGGACAAGTAGAGGTTAATGGGCGTTTTGGAGCAGGTTCGGCGCTTTTATTAACTGCGCTGCCACTGGCAGGTATTAATGTGTGCATGGGCGATCAGCGTGGCAGGATGGAATTGGGCTTTAATGCAGTGCGCACCTTTGCCATTGAATTGTTTGGAGGCACTACTACGTATTATTTAGGTAATCCTGTAATTGGGTTTCGCTATTATGGAAAAAAAGGCTTTGTTTTCAGAGCTACGGCCACGCCTTTTTTTGAGCTGTATGATCCCGATGAATGGATTAAAGATGGCTCATTAATTCCTTTTGCAGGCCTAAGTTTCGGGTATTGTTTTTAGTTCTAAGCTTCAAATCTTGGCTTAATTGATTTGAGTGGGTTCGATAATCGAACCTATAAAATTAGCTTTACATCCTTCAGGTATAGGCTGTCGCAGGGGATGCATGTCAAATTCAAGCTTTAATCGTTTACGCTGAAATTGAATTGGGAAGTCACCGGTAGGCACTACAAGTTTATCAATAAATGCAGGCTCGTCTGATTTGGTGATGCGAATAAGCCAGGTGCATGTACCTTTAACTTTTACCACGCTCCCAGTGTATCGGTATTGGGCATTTATCTTACCAATAGAGATGAAAATCAAAGCCAGAGTTATGTAAACGATGCGATTTTTCATTTTTATTCAAAGTGTTTCGCTAACAAAAATAGAGGTTTAAAACAGTGTTTATATTCAATTTGCTAATGAATGGCTTGCCTGTCATTTTAGAATGTCGTTGAACTTTTGTTTTTCTGTTTTAATTATTAGCGCAATCTTTTCAAATGGCAACCCGCTAAAAAGGTAAATTTCTTTTTAGGCTGCGTTGGGTGATTATTCACTATCTGTGTTGAAAATTAGATTTGCTTTTTTTGCATCGCTTTCGTAGGAATCCTATCCCCCCCCTTCCCGGCGCGAAGCTAGCTCCACCAAAATAAGCAGTCGTTAATAAACGTTTAAAACGGTTATTTTTCATGAAATACCATTGTCCATTTACTGGGTAGAATATTTAATGTTTTGAACCCAGTGTAAGCGTTAGAAATGAAATGCACTAA
>JBKCHQ010000015.1:0-3911 GCA_046302715.1 Bacteroidia bacterium
ATTATGGGTATACCCGGCTTACTTAAAATTGCCAAATGATACGATTCGAGTAGGGCTTTTGCATCAAAAGGAAAAGAAGGATAATTGGCTTCACCGTCGCAAATAATTAAAGGAATGGGTAAACTGCCCTGGCAGAATAAAAACAAGGGTTTTGAATTTATTTCATCTCCTTTTTTTGATAAAAGTAAAATGTCTACGCTATCTTTTTGGAACGGGATTTTTATATGTTTAAATCCAAAATCTTCAGGTCTTTTTGTTTGCCCCAAAATAACCAAGGGAATTGCAAATGCGAGAATAATCAACGTGGTACGCATGGCTAATGATGGCTCATGATTGTTTCCTAAGCTTTTGAATGAGGCGGTCGAGCGAGTAGTTACCCGGTCCGGTAAACAGCAATGCGATATATAACAACAAATACATTAAGCCATGCTCTCTGTCGGCAAAAGGTTCATCGCCGTGAATATCAAAAACAATGACCAGCATGAGTATAATTAGCGGAATTAAAGCGGCACGCGAGAAGAGGCCAAGTACCAGAAAAATAGTACAAAACAGTTCGGCAAAAACGGTGAGTGCATAGGACATGGAAACACCTACATGAAAGGGATCGGGCCAATCCTTGCTCCCCTCCGAAAATTCTATAAATTTTGGCCAGCCGTGCAAAAGCATGAAGGCCGAACATACCCGCAAAGTCAGTAATCCGGCATCTATCGACCAGGCTTTAGGCGACATTAGCTTTTGAACTATGGTTTTAATGATTGAGTTCATGGTGATGCAGTATTTTTCGAATTTTCATTTTACTGTATTTTACAAGACATAACTGATAATAGCGATTTTATTCTATCTTGATTTTTTTCAGTTAAACCTAAAAATCACACGTGTAAAATCTTAGCACAAAAATAAGTTGTTAAATTAAAGATTAAGCATTACAAAACCAGAAATGTGGTTATTTAAAAGTAAAATCGATAGATACCTTAACAAGTTTAATTTCATAACTACTTAAAAATTATACCCAAACCTCAATGAACCTAACATAAAAGGCGTTTCACCCACTTCTTTGGTTAAGGTTTCATCCTCGTAAATGGGCCATGGATTTGATTTGTAGAGGACTTGAGCAACTCCAAACTGAGGAATAATGTAAAGCTTCTTTTTAGCGAACTCAAATTTATAGCCGATGTATCCGGTTCCTAACCAATCAAAGCTGTTATAGGTTTTTCCGGTGGTTACGTGGTTTTGTAATACGCCTAGACCAGTAGTTTGTGAAAATTCCAGATGCAGCCCTTTCCAAAGATATTGTCGGTAACCACTGGCAATACTGTAATCGGCAAAGCGGCCTTCTGTAGCGCGATCTCTCGGGAAATCGATATTAAGGCCCGCGTATACATCACCGCTTAGATTTCCTTTCTCCCAGAGCTTGATGATGAAGTGCGTGCGAGTCGTTTGCACTAAAAATGGCCAAAGAATGTCGGTTTCAATTCCGTACCTGCTTTCTGCAGGTTCGTTTTGTGCGATAAGGGGCAGCGTTAATACACCAAAAATTCCAAGAAGTAACAGCGATTTTTTCATTTTGCTGAATTGAAGGATTATTTAATAATCAAAAATGACCCGAAATCCGAGCAAACTACTGAACAAATGTTAAGAAATCAGCTCACCAATTCTTTGCGTAACCTGCTTAGATGCTGCGGTGTGATTCCCAAAAAAGACGCCGTGTACTGGAGGGGTACGGTAAGCAATATTTCAGGATTTTCGCTGAGCATCTTTTCATAGCGCTCAAAAGCCGATTGAGACTGCAGCATTGAAATTCTCTTTTCCATAGTTATGAAGAGATTTTCGGCAATGATGCGTCTGAAAATTTGTAATTTAGGCATTGCTTCGGATAAGCGTTCGAGCTCATCTTTTTGAATCACACGCAAAGTAGAATCTTCCAATGCCGCTATATTTTCATGGGTTGGTGTGTTGGTCAGAAAACTTGTAAAAGAAGAAATAAAATGATCTGGTGTAACAAAATAACAGGTCACTTCATTGCCTGCATCGTCGACATAGTAGTTTCGCAATTTCCCCGATAGCACAAAGCCAACCTGATTGCACAGCTTACCTTTTTCGATCCAAAGTTCGCCCCTTAAAATTTCAATGGTGGTAAATGCGTTTTCCAAAGCGACTATTTCATCGTTGGTTAAGTTTACGATATTATGTATGCTTTCTGTGAGGGCAGTCATAGGTTTTGTTTAGAAAACAAACATAACACCATAATTATGAATGACAAAAGGGGAAAATCAAATAATGTTTACTCATTTCTACTCATCCACCAAACCCAATTTTTATATGGGCTGACGTTTCAAGCGTTCAACATCGACACAAAAAGGTGTATATACTTTAACCCAGAATATGCATTAGGAAATCTATTCCGAGCCTAAACTACTTCAAATCAGGATCCGCCAAGGACGTAAACGTAGCTTCTCAAACCGTAGCGCTGCAGTGTTATCCAGTTAATTCAGCGCAATGCCTACAATAACGCCCAGATAAGGTTTTCGCTCATATATCCACGATTTTCGGTCGGGCCCGGCGAGGAAGTCCCAGCCGATCCCCAGCCCAAAACTGGCGTAAGTTGTTTCTACAAAACCGGCAACTCCACTTTGAAAAAGCAATGCGTTGTAGTCCGTTTCAACTTTATTTTGTGTTGTGAATGCATCAATGGGGGTGGTCCCGGCGCCTAAAATAAATCCAACATCATACGCAAAATGTCGCACTTTCGGGGTTGACTTTTGGAGGAGGTTCACCTGCTCTGAAAAAGCGAAGCGATCGAATCGCCATCCTGCATACATGGCCAGATTCATGTCGTTAGTAAATTGATGCCCCTGCCCTTTTACAGGCGGTCGATACTTGAATAGTATGGTGGTAACATCCAAATCAAGCCCCTGCTTTTTCAACACAAACGGCAAGGGAAATGTCCGCCTGCCCGTATCATCAGAAAGGATAACTGCTCCACCAAAAATGCCATCATCTCTTAATTCGTAGGCATCCACACGCTCATCGTTTACATCGAGATATACCCGCTTTACAGTCTTTGCACTTTTGAGTGTATACTTACCGTTTGTTAAACCATGCGTTGATGCTTGCTCAATAGTGCTGCAGGAAGTAGAACACAGAAGCACGGCACTGAGCATTAGCATGAATATTCGCACAGCTTTCATGGAGCAAGGATTTGGTCTTACAAAGTAAAACAGAATTATGGAATGTTGACTTTAACCCCAATCGTGCATTAGAATTGCACAATTCGTCCAAGATCAGAAGAATCTATGATTCGCTGGGCTTAATCCGGATTCACTTACCATTTCAATTACGTGAAGCATTTCGTTTCAATCGCTAAATTCGAGTTTAAGGAAAGCATTTGCATACTCCAAAGGGCCATCGCCACTACATCCTGGTAAAATAAAGCATAGAAAGCTAATTGGGTTCGATATATTCCGAGCTCATCAATGCGTGGCCACTTTAGGCGGAATCATGAAATCATATGATATTGATAATGTATGTCTTGGACTCGAATGCTTTGGGGTCCGCCACTCCTCCTCCCCATACGCCAAAGTTACGATTTAAGCGCCACAGTAGTCGTTTATAAACGTTTAAAAACGGATACGCATAAATGCTTAATAATGTTTGCAGTAAATCCATTTTGTAGCGTGCTTTCAGGGCAGTAATAATCTTAAACTGCTAAACCATAAATATTTAATTTGCTCTTACACTGTTTGGGTAAACTTGCAAACAGACCAGTTCAAATCTCAGTTAAAAAATGGAGCTTTGAATGTGAATAGCTTTTTCGGAACTTTCAGCAGGGCGGGAACACGTGTTTCCCGTTTTCTTCACGTTTAAGCAAGGCTTATTTTTATCGACTCATTATCCATAGATCCGGCCGAAAC
>JBKCHQ010000016.1:0-6906 GCA_046302715.1 Bacteroidia bacterium
CCAGAGCATCGAAACTCCGGCCATGGAAAATCTCAGCACATTAACCGGCAAGTACGGGGATGAGGGCGATCGACTCATTTTTAAAATTCTAAATTCGGGCGATTATCTTAAAGATGTACGCGAAAAACAAGCCGATTTGGGGAAGCCCAATTCGGTTTTGCCTTTACTAAGCGAGAAAGCATTACGCTACGATTTAACGGTTCCGTTTGCACGTTTTGTGGCGATGAACCGCGATAAAATTGCATTCCCCTTTAAACGGTATCAAATGCAGCCCGTGTGGCGCGCCGATCGACCGCAAAAAGGTCGCTATCGCGAATTCTGGCAGTGCGATGCCGATGTGGTGGGCAGCGCATCTTTGCTTAACGAAGCCGAACTGATACAGATTTATGACCGCGTATTTCACCGGTTTTCATTGCCCATCCGAATTTTGGTGAACAACCGTAAAATCTTGGCGGGCATGGCCGAAATGGCTGGGATTCCCGATCAACTCAGCGATTTTACCGTGGCGCTCGATAAAATCGATAAAATAGGCATTGAGCAGGTAGAAGCCGAATTGCGTGAAAAAGGCATCCCCGAAGCTGCGATTGCTAAATTACGCCCTGTGGCTTTATTAGAGGGAAGTAATACCGAAAAACTGCAAACCTTGCGCACCTTATTGCAGACTTCTGAAATTGGTTTGAAGGGAGTGAATGAAATGGAGGAGCTTCTCCAATATTTCGAGGATCAGCTCGAACTAAAGCAAGCTGAGCTCGCTATCGATTTAAGTCTTGCTCGCGGCTTGAATTACTATACCGGTACCATTCTGGAAGTAAAAGCACGTGACGTTGCGTTTGGTAGCATTGGCGGTGGCGGACGATATGACGATTTAACCGGTATTTTCGGCTTGCCGGGCGTACCGGGTGTAGGCATTTCGTTTGGTGCCGATCGTATTTACGATGTGCTAAACGACCTCAACCTCTTTCCGAACGAAGCGCTGAACACCAGCGAAGTACTCATTGCACATTTTTCGGCCGAGGAGCTGGCTCCCTGCCTTAGCTTGGTGCAGGATTTACGCAAGAAAGAAATTGCTGCCGAAGTATATCCTGAAGCTGGAAAACTCAAAAAGCAGTTCGACTATGCCGAGAAAAAAGGCATACCCTTTTTAATGATTTACGGAGCCACTGAAGCTGCTGCTGCTATTGTAAACGTTAAGGAATTATCGTCGGGAAGACAACTGAGCGTGCCCCGAGATGAAATATCTACATTTCGTTCTTACTTCAACCTTTAAACTGTTTACTAATCATGGTTGAATACACCATTGGTCCGCATAAAATTAGTCCCACAGAAGTTGCTACGCTGGTTGCTTCAAGCACGAAACTGCGCTTGTCTGAACAAGCGATGCAGAACATCGAGCGATGCAGAACCTATTTAGAGGAAACCATTGCAAAGGCAGTACAGCCTATTTATGGTATCAATACCGGATTTGGATCCTTATGTAATGTGTCAATTAACAGCGATGATTTGTCGGCACTGCAGAGCAACCTTATCATGTCGCATGCCTGCGGTTTGGGTGATGCCATTGCGCCCGAACTGGTAAAAACGATGTTGTTCCTGAAAATTCAGGCCTTGAGCTACGGCTATTCGGGCGTTCAACTTGAAACGGTTCAGCGCTTGGTTGATTTTTACAATCACGATATTTTACCTGTTGTTTTTGAGCAAGGCTCCTTAGGTGCATCAGGCGACTTATCGCCGCTGGCACATTTATGTTTGCCACTATTAGGCATGGGCGAAGTGTGGTATAAGGGTGAACGGAAACAAGCTGCTGAGGTATTGGGTGCTTTGAGTTTAAAACCTATAAAACCTGCTTCAAAGGAAGGCTTGGCCTTATTGAATGGAACCCAGTTTATGTCGGCTTATGGCGTTCAGCTATTAGCACGAAGTAAAGATTTACTCCATAAAGCGCAAGTAATTGCTGCACTTTCGCTGGAAGGTTTTGATGGCAGAGTGGAGCCCTTTCATCCTGCATTACATGCCATTCGTCCGCATCCCGGCCAGATGCAAGTTGCCGAAACCATGCGCAATTTATTGGCAGGTAGCGAGATGGCGACACAGGATAAAAAACAGGTGCAGGATCCGTATTCGTTTCGCTGCACCCCTCAGGTTTTGGGCGCTTCGCTTGATGTTTGGGCGCATTGCAACGATGTTTTTGAACGTGAAATCAATTCGGTAACCGATAATCCAAATGTTTTCCCGGATGAAGGCTTGATACTTTCGGGTGGAAATTTCCATGGACAACCTTTGGCCATGGCGCTCGATTACCTCTGTTTAGCGATGCACGAAGTGGGCAGTTTATCGGAGCGACGGACCTATCAGCTAACGTTAGGGAAAAATAAGCTTCCACATTTTCTGGCTGCCGATGCCGGATTGCACTCGGGCATGATGATACCGCAGTACACGGCCGCAGCCTTGGTAAGCCAGAACAAACAACTGTGCACACCCGCTTCGGCCGACACTATAGATTCATCGGCCGGACAAGAAGACCATGTAAGCATGGGCGCCAATGCCGCAACAAAAGCCTGGCGCGTATTGAATAATCTGGAATCAATCCTTGGAATTGAATTGCTCAATGCGGCTCAGGCCATCGAATTTAGGCGTCCACTGCGCAGTTCTGAAAAATTGGAGAAGGTTTTGGCCGCATTTCGATCGGAAATTCCGTTTATGCAGCAAGACCGTATTTTGTCTTATGATATGCGGCAAGCAGCCCAATTTGTGCGCGAAAACCCATTTACTTAAACCAGTAAAATTCGTGCTTTTTCGCCCAATTCTTTTGTGCATTGCTCGTAAAACAAGTCGGTAAGATCGATTTTGGCCATTTGTTGATATGCCTCTTGATGACTGATTCGGCGCGCCTCTTCCTCGCTCATTAAGCCGAGCGTTTTTTGACGCATAATCTGCTCTAGCATAACATGGTAACTCGAGGTTTTTTCCAGCTTCATATGCGGAATGCAGTCGAGTATTATCTCACGAAGTTCCTCGAGATGTTGCTGACGGTAAGATTCTATATTTTCTATACACCTCATCAAAGTTTTTAGTGTATTGTGGTAATCAGCATCAAGCCCTATATATAGATATTTATTGGGGTCGTAATTACGATAATTTGAGTACGCCACTTTAATAAACCCCAAAAATCCCTGATTGAAAATCCATGAAAGATGCGGATTTTCGGCCCGGTATTGAGCGATTGGTTTCGGCATATAGTTATACCAACCCAATGCGTCAAATAAAACTTGTTTGAACGTATCATCATTTAAAAGATACGGATGTTTGCTGATTAGCGGCTGCCGTTTGGTTTCGTCCAGCGAAACTGAAAATCCTGAATGATCAATCTTTTCAAGCAATTCAGGTTGATTTCGAAAATCAAGTCCTATCGATTGACATTCTGCTGCGTAGCATATTTTCACATAGGGTACCCGAAAAGCAGAAAATTCATCTGATTGAACAAAGGAAGAAAAACTCTTCGGCAGATATAGCGGACGAGGTGTTGCAATTACACCGCGCGATGGTTTAAAGCTGCTGTCTATTAAAAGAAAATCTCCATCCTCTAAATTTAGATCTGAAGCAGAAGCGCCGGCATCTAAAAATTGCCATCCACCAATTAATTTATATACCGAATACGTGAATGCGCCACGCACTACTTTACCTTCTTCGACAGTGGCATTTTCGCCCAAATCCAAAAATGTGAAAAGAGCCTTATTCGTGTCCGTTCCGTTTAATTCAACCTCATCAAACCAATCGTTTTGTTGTTGCATGTGCTGAACATAAAACTCTGTGCTCCAAGGGTTTACTGAACAATCAGGTAGATCGGCAATCCAATATTTGAAAGAATCAACAAAAATATATTTCAGTTTCATTTTTATGGTTTAATGAATCTTAATACCGCTGAGTTTGGCATTTGAAGTACAAAATTCTACCCAAAAACTATTCATTTTTGCAACTTCTCCCTGCAATTTAGATTTCATTTGTATTTCTCAGTATTATTTACACATTCATAATTTACTATTACCTTCGAAAGCCCGCATTCATGTTAGTGACGAATAAAATTATAACGAACTTCAATTGGAAAAATCTACTTTTCATTTTTTCTGTATTGGTATTATTAGGGTTACATTTTTATAATATTAAGGCAGATCCTTCTGTATTAAAAAGTACTGAAGATATTCATGATGAGGCATGGTGGGCCGAAAATGCGAGGCAAAAGATTTTATACGACCGATGGACATCCGATGGAATTGCAGGAGCCTTGGCGGCAGGACCGCTTACCGTTGGTTGGCATTACCTTGTATTTTCGACTGCAAGGATTAGCTTTTTTACCTTGAGGCTTATATCCCTCATTCCTTTCTCGTTACTGGTTTTGGCATGGCTATACAGATACCTTTTTAACACGAAGGAAATAAATGCGAGGTCGCGTTTGCGAAACACGCTTTTAATGCTGCTTTGCCTGCCTTTGCTGTTTGACTGGTCGCGCTTGGGGCATCCCGAAATGTTGATGTCATGTTTAGGTTTTGCGAGTTTTGAAATCGGGCGTAAGGAAGGCAAATTGAATTTGATTTTGTCAGGGTTTATGGCTGCACTTGCTTTGTTTGTAAAGGGTTCGTTTGCCTATCATTTTCTGGCCATAGGGCTTGTTTTATTGGGCACAGATTATCGACTGTTTATTCGAAGAGGCTTGATGTTTTTTGCGGGGGCAGCCATTGTGATAGTACCCATGTGGGTTGCTTATTATTTGCCCAATGCGGCTTTTTTTGAAACCTATCAAACGCTGTTTATGGGAGATTATTTTACCTGGCAGCAGTTGCTTCATCCTGCAGGCATTTTTCTAAGGTTGATACATCTGGTAGAGAAACCATTTATAAACGACCCGGTAAGTAGCATATTAATTGCTGTTTTGTTGCTGAGGTTTTTGACCGGCAAAACAACCCTCAATCGATATAGCTACAGCACCCTATTGCTGGTTTGTTTTTTACTTGCGTTATGCAGCGATTTTTCGCCCCGGAGATTTGTGTTTCCTCTATTGTTATTGCCTTTTGCATTTAATGAACCGCTGGTAGAAACCAAAATCAAAAGGTGGCAAACTAGCCTGTTATTGAGTGTACTATCTTTGAGTGTATTTAACTATTGTTGGCCTTCGGCCTGGCTTGAATGGAGTACGCTAAATGGACAACTTGTTTACAATGAAAAACTATGGATTGGTATAATCGCACATGCCATGATGGGCGTAGCGCTAGCATACGGAATACAGTTCGTTGAAAGCAAAAGTGGAATTAAAAATGTAATGTGGGCTATACCCCTTGTATTATGGTGGATGGTAGTTCAAAAAAGTGGATGGAATCATCTTGAACATGGAAACGTAGCGCATTGGATTTTAATTAGACCTATCGTAATGGGTGCCTTGTGTTTGATTTATATAGTATGCTTCAAAAGATGGCATGTGCAAGCCATTATGGTTGTTTCGGGGCTATGGCTTATCCTTCAGATGATTACAAGTGAATGCAGCATGTATAATGCGGCGAAATACTTTGCTGGTATCGGTAAAAGAGGTGAATATGCGATAGGGAGCAACATGCCCTGTACAGCAACGTTTTTAAGCCCCGTTTCACCGGTATTTCATCCAGCATCGGAGGCATATTTAAATGCACATTGGTGTATTGAATTAAGCTCGCCTGAAAAGAAAGGTTCTCATCCTATTTTATTGCCAGGCCAAACATCAGTGAAGACATTTAGCGTTTATAACGGGAGAGAAACCCTTAGGATATATAGGAGAAAATAACGTTGCGTTGATTTTGAAAACAGACGATTTGAAAGTATTGTTAATAAGTTTTTTTTAGGCCGAAAACATAGGAGTAATAATTTTTTTAATTGCATACGAAATTTTAATTCTTTGAAAAACCAAGAACTATAATTCTCCAATTTTGAAATCTTAAAACCCAAATATCTCCATGAAAACAATCAAAAACCTGTTTTATGTCTGTATGGCATTTACATTAGTGATGTCTTCCTGTTCAATGGAAAAAAGAGCGTATCGCTCTGGTTACCACATTGACTGGGCTAGCGGAAAAACCAAATCAAAAACTGTTAAATCAGATGTGGCTAAGTCATCTGAAACGGCAGTGGTAAACACACCAAGTACTTCTGAAGTGGCTGTTGTAGAGCAAAATTTACCGGTTGTTGAGCAACCAGTAGCTATTGAAGAAAATGCAAGTGCTTCTTTGGAAAATGCTATTGTTGTTACACCAACGGCACCAAAAATCAACTTCAATCGCAATGAAGCTCCTGTTAAGTCTGAGGTAAGTGCTAACCCAACTTCTGAAGCAAAACAGTATGCCAAGAAAATTAAAAAGGAAAAAGGATCTAAAAAACCTGCTAAAACCGAAATTAGTAAAGGTCTTTATATCGTTCTGGCACTTCTTGGTTGGGCATGGGTTGCCATTGGTTTAATGGATGATTGGAAAGGTTCTACCTGGATTATTAGTTTGCTTTTATATTTCTGCTTATGGTTACCAGGCGTTATCTACGCGCTCATCAAAATGAATAAATATTATTAGCCAACAATAAAATTTAAAAAGAGGCTGTCTCAAAAGGGCTGCCTCTTTTTTTTGTTTTGTAGCTGGGTATAGCGATTTACTTGTATGTCTAAAAGCCTAAAAATTGGCATATATCAAGTGGGCATTAAGTCTTATCATGAATATTTTTTATGGGCTTTGACAATAAGCTCCAGTCAAGACCTAAATTGCTCTGTATTTCAAGCCATTCAAGTATAAGCTATTATTGCATATAATTTTGTTCCAATATTAAATCAAATAAGCAAAGAGCTCCATGAGTAGTGCAATACCTACATGCACTACAATGCCGCCCCATATGCTTTTTGTA
>JBKCHQ010000017.1:0-4072 GCA_046302715.1 Bacteroidia bacterium
AACATGGATGAGCTGGTGCAATTGTTACATAACGAAGCAAAAGTTTTATAGGAATATGAGTGTACTGATTTATGCCGAGGCCCAGCAGGGCAAGGTTCGAAAAGCCTCTATTGAAGCGGTTTCATACGGTTCAAAAATAGCCGGTGCAACGGGTAAGGCCGTTCATGTAGTGCTGATGGGCCATGCCGCTACCGACGAAATTTCGCGTTTGGCAGCTTTTGGAGGTGCCAACATTCATCATGTGGCCTCCACGGGCGATGTATTTGACTCTGGTGCCGCAGCCCATGTAATGCTCAAGGCCGCTGGCGATACGCAAGCTACAGTGTTGGTTTTTACTCATGACCATTCGGGTCGTTCGGTAGCTCCAATGGTTGCGGCAAAACTAAATGCTGCGCTGGTATCGGGGGTAACTTCGCTCCCCGAAATGAATGGAAATACTTGGGTGGTATCTAAAAATGTGTTTTCAGGAAAAGCATCTGTAAAATACAAACTAGAATCTGCAATTAAAGTACTTTCTCTGATGCCTAATGCTTTGGCTCCCGAAGCTCATGCGGCAGCAGGTAATGTAGTTGATTATACGTCGGCTTTGGCTGGCTATAATTCAAAAATTAAAGGCACACGTAAGGCTATCGAACATAAAGGCGGAGTGCCGCTCACCGAGGCCGATTTAGTAGTTTCTGCGGGTAGGGGTATGAAAGGACCTGAAAACTGGCATGTTATCGAAGAACTTGCTTCTTCCTTGGGTGCTGCTACAGCATGCAGTAGGCCGGTGGCCGATATCGGCTGGAGACCGCATCACGAGCATGTAGGGCAAACCGGCATCGCCATTCGTCCCAATTTGTATATCGCAGTAGGGATTTCAGGTGCTATCCAGCATCTTGCCGGGGTTAACCAGTCCAAGGTGATTGTGGTAATCAATAAAGACGGCGATGCTCCGTTCTTTAAAGCCGCCGATTATGGTGTCATCGGAGATGCCATGGAGGTGGTTCCACGACTTACCGAAGCCATTAAAAAGTTTAAAGCGCAAAATCATTAATATCATTTTTTTGCACGTCGAAGTTTTGTAACTTCACGCAAGCCTTATGAAAAAAATAAAGCTCGAAATATCGGGTATCTCATACAGCCAGACTACCAGCGGCGCCTATGCATTAGTGCTTGGTGAGGTGGGGGGTAAACGCAGGCTCCCCATTATTATTGGAAGTGTAGAGGCTCAAGCCATTGCTTTGGTTTTGGAAAATATGGCCACCTCGCGTCCATTGACTCATGATTTGTTTAAATCATTTGCTGAGTCTTTTCAAATATCTGTTACTGAGGTGATAATCAATAAATTTGAAGAAGGTATTTTTCATTCGCAATTGGTATGTCGTCAGCACGGCGCCAATGATGTTGAGGTTGATTCGCGCACATCCGACGCTATTGCTATTGCGGTGCGTTTTAATTGCCCCATTTATACCTACGATTATATCTTAGATTCAGCCGGAATTAGGGTGGAAAATGACCCCGAAAGTGAGCCTTCGGCCAATTCAGGTTTGGAGGAAGCATTATCAAGCGGTACATCAACGCCTGCGGTTCCCAAGGCCGATGATTTTAGTTCGATGAGCAAGGAGGAGCTTAAAGAGATGTTGCGCAGCGCCATTGAAGACGAAGCCTACGAAAAGGCAGGGAAAATCCGCGACGAATTGGCCCGTCGGGCGTAATTAAATTTTTGTTTCAGTCGGGATTTACGGGTAAATTTCCTTGAGGAATTCGCTCTTTAATGTTATAGGATTCGAATTTTAGTACTTTTAACAGTAAATCAGCTCTTATTACCATGCGTAATAGTTTTCTATCTCTTTTTGCTGCACTTTTATGTGTACTAAACACATTACAGGCTCAAAATTATATCGATACGGTGTATTCCATCCAATCGATTTCCAATTTACAATACGGTACCGCAACTGCATTCGCAGGCCAACCTACAAATTTATTCCTTGATGTATCATTTCCTATCAACGCACCATTACCTGAATGTGGCAGACCGCTGGTGTTGATCATTCATGGGGGCGCATTTATCGCTGGTAGTAAAGATGATGCCGGCATTGTGGCGCTTCGCACCGATTTTGCCAAGCGTGGTTACATTGCCGCCAGCATTAGTTATCGTTTGGGATTCTTTCAGACCGATCTTAATCTGAATTGCAACATTCCCAATTGGAATTGCCTTAATGCTGCTGACGAAGCCGAATGGATCCGTGCTTGGTATCGTGGCGTCCAGGATACTAGAGGAGCTCTTCGTTTCCTGCTCAACCAAAGTAAGGCATTTCCAATTGATGCATCACGCATTTGTGTGTTGGGCGAAAGCGCAGGTGGATTTATCGCAATGGGAATGGCTTACCTTGATCAGGAAAGCGAAAAGCCGATGTTTTGCGAGGCACAACCACAGGTGGCACTTCCTAATTCTGTGTATTACACACCATGTATTGATCCCGCTTCATGGGATATTCCCATTAACCTAATGAATACCAATCGCCCCGATCTGGGTAGCATCCATGGAAATTTAAATCTTGATGCTCCCCCTTACACCATCTTGGCCGTAGGCAATATGTTTGGTGGTATGATTAAAGATTTGTTCAGCGAATATGTCTCACCCATGCCTGATTTATACACCTTTCACCAACCTAACGATTTAATTGTTCCGTTTGGTTATAGTCGCATTCTTGCAGGCTTTAGCGATTGTGCTGTTGGCACCGGATGTGTTTCAATGATTAGTCGTCCGTTTATTTACGGTAGTTCGGCGATCAATCAGTTACGCGATACCGTTTCAATTCCTGAGTCTGATAAACCCTTCATTCAGTTCGATCAAACCAACAATACCGCTAACTGCCTACAGCAGGTGCTCGATCCCAGTGTGGGCGGCCATCAATACGATAGCTACTGGCTACGTACTACCAATGCCGCTTCGTTTTTTGCATCTCGCATTTTAGCGCAAGGTTGCACACCAACCGGTATTGAAACACGGAATGAAACTCAAACATTTACTGCTTACCTCGACCAAACTGATTTGATAGTATCTCAGTTAAGGGGCAAAGGCCAACTAAGTTTATACGATTTGCAAGGGCGATGCATAATGAGTTTGTCCGTTTCTCAAGGCAGTGTTCGTTTGCCTGTAAGCGGAAATTCACCGGGTGTTTACCTCATAAAATATTCTCAAGAAAATCATATACAAACCCAAAAGGTAGTATTGGCCTATTAATCCTTCCTTACATTAACCGTTCGGTTTAACACAATTTTGCCATTGGTTAGACTAAGCACATAGTTTCCCTCATACACCGTTTGTAAATCCATCAAGGCAATGGTGCTGCCCTGTTTTATTTCGGTTTTTCGGATGGATTTTCCGGTATTATCGTAGAGCATAACTGTCCAATTTTCTTGGCTGGCTCCCTGAATTTGCACCGCAACAAAATCGCTGGCAGGGTTCGGAAATACGGTGATTTTTACCGCTTCAGAACGTGCAATTTCGGTGGTATTGGGTACATACGACGTTACTGATTCGGTAATGTTCTGCACTTTCGAAGCAGTTTTAACCCCGTAAAAAGTAGGACCAACTACATACGGGTAGGCCGAATTCCAGTTTTGATCAACTGTGCAGAAATAGGCATAGGTGCCTTGAGGATATTCGGGTGTTACACAAAAACGACCGTTATGTTCGTCGAGAAAATCCTGCATTCCGGCTTGTGCAGCAACATATTCATAGTCCTCACGAAAATAACCCAGCGGGTAAGTGGCACTCACTGCCGGCCCGTCGGTTACGTCTTGTCCGTTGGCATACACTGTCCGTAAGGTAATATCTCGCAGTTGATATGAGCTTTTCATGCGGGTTAATCCACCGCTGCCGTCGCTGTTTTTAAAACCATAGGCCCCATAAATGGGGAATCCATCGTATGCAAAACCGATAAGTGGCGAATGTTGCGTCGAATCAATAACATACAAGCCATCTGCGGCATAAATATCACAACTGGCCGATATCTCCAACAGGTCAAGGTTAAAGGCCGAAGGATTCTGGTGATGATGGTAATTGCCCATGGCAGGATGCCCT
>JBKCHQ010000018.1:0-10495 GCA_046302715.1 Bacteroidia bacterium
GCCGAGCCATTTTTGAATCGCGCATGGAGGAAGCTTATGCCGACTGGGAATGCAACGCCATTCTTTTTGAGCAGCTCTTTGCGATGTTTATTCCGCAAATCATGGAGTATTGTGATGGGTACAAAAAAGGGGCATAAAGCCACCTTAATTGGTTTTCAATTGAGAATTTTACAAATTTTTTATGTTTTCAAAGTAGATATTGGGGTTAAATTAGAATAAATCAAACCATAATAATTAAATGTCCTCTGGTTATTTCAAGACGTAAAATTCAGGATTTATGTACCTTCGCCAAAGATGAATGCGCTGTTTCTTGAAAACGTTAAAATGGCGATGGGTTCGATTCGCTCGCAATCGCTGCGCACCTTTCTCACCATTATGATTATTGCCCTGGGTATTTGTGCCTTGGTTGGAATTTTAACGGCTATTGACGTTATAAAAAGCAGTATTACCAGCAATTTCACCACCATGGGTGCCAACACCTTCAACATACGCAACCGCGATTCCAACATTCGTATTGGAGGCAGACGACAAAAGCGAAAAGTGTACAGAATTATACGGTATGAAGAAGCCCTAAAATTCAAAAAGGAATTTGGATTTTCCGATAATGTTGGCATCTCCTGCTTTGGCTCGATGGCCTCTACCATAAAATACGGTTCATTAAAAACCAATCCCAACATTACCATTTTTGGTGGCGACAATCAGTATATGATTACTGCAGGTTATGAACTCTCTGAGGGACGTAATTTTTCGGAACGTGAGGTAGAAAGCGGAGCCGATGTCGCCTTAATTGGCCAAGAAATAAAGAAAGTGCTGTTCCCAAAACAAAGTCCATTGGATAAAGCCATTTCGATTGGCGGAAAAAAAATACGTGTGATTGGCGTGTTAAAAGAAAAGGGCTCGAGCTTTGGTTTTGGGGGAGATAAAATGGTAGTATTGCCGGTATTGAATGTTCGAAAAGCCTATGGAACAGGCGAAACGTCATACGTTATAAATGTGCTGTCACCCGATGCTTCGCGACTCGATTATACCATCGCCGAAGCCACTGGATTATTTAGATCCGTTCGCCGTTTGGGCGTTAAGGATACCAATAACTTTGAAATAACCCGATCTGATAGCTTATCAGCTATGTTAATTGACAACATTCAGTATGTAACCATTGCCGCTACATTAATTGCCATTATCACACTTTTAGGGGCCGCTATTGGACTAATGAATATCATGCTTGTATCGGTAACGGAGCGCACCCGCGAAATTGGGGTTCGCAAAGCCATTGGAGCTACGTCGGGAAGCATCCGCAATCAATTTTTAACCGAAGCTATTGTAATTTGTCAAATGGGTGGGGCTTTGGGAATTGTCTTGGGAATAGCAGTTGGTAACGGTGTTTCGTTTTATTTCAGTCAGGGATTTATCATTCCCTGGGCGTGGATGATTTTAGCCGCATTTCTGTGTTTTATTGTAGGCTTACTCTCGGGGCTTATTCCTGCGGTGAAAGCGGCTAAGCTAGATCCTATTGAGGCGTTGCGCTTTGAGTAAGGTTTGCGAAAAAGCAGATTTAGAAAATAATTCAATGAGTTGATATTTCCGTTCCGATTCCAGCTTTATAATATGCACCCGCCGAACATACTTCTCTTGCTCCTGTTGCCTCAACCAAAGTATTTGCAAAGCCTTCAACTCTGCAAAAAGCCAGAAACGCAAAAATAATAGCTTCCTTAAATGCAGTAATGTCTGAATTTTCGGTTTCCAAATTTGAGTTGCAGGCGTTCTGCAAACACTCCATCAAAAAGAGGTTAAATACGCCCCCACCGCTAACCAGCACTTTGGGAAAGCCTTTTAATGCTTCAGCACACCTTTGCGCAATATGCATGCAAAAAGTGGCCAATACCGATTTCACCGCTTCTTCCCTACTCATTCCTTGATCCAGCATTTCTTTAAAAAACTCCGCCATCAATGGCATACATTCATGCTGTAGCCATTCCATGCCTAAACTATTTTTATAGGCTGTACGAAAAATAGGCATAGCGTTAAGAGCGTCCAATAAAACATTGCTTATTATACCTACTCGGGCAAGTCTGCCGCCCTCATCAAAAGAAACTCCCAATAAGGAAGAATAATAATTCAGCACACTATTAACTGCACATACATCAAAGGCATTACAGATAATACCATCGCGTCGCAATGAAACATTGGCAAATCCGCCCAAATTCAAGAAAGCATCGTAATTTTTAAATAGATGCAGATCACCTATGGGCACCAGCGGCGCCCCCTGCCCGCCTAAAGCTACATCTTGCCGCCTAAAATCGCACACCACATCAATGCCACAATGGGCTGCTAAAATAGCACCATTACCCATTTGATAGGTCAATTTTTCATCAGGCCTATGGAATACTGTATGGCCATGAAAACCAATGCACTCGGGTTTTACTTGATCTACCAAAAACGTATTGATGCAGTATGCAACCCAAGTGCTCCATTGCTGCTCTAATTTCATGAGTTCAATACCGCTCAATTCCATACAGGTCTTTAACCGATCCTGCCATTGTGCATCATAATCAAAACAATGTGTTTTAAGAAGTTTAAAGTCAATCGCCCCTTCGTGGTGCTTAAATGAAACCAATGCCATATCGAGCCCGTCGCACGAAGTACCCGACATAATTCCCAGAAAAATTCTTTCTGCACCCGAACCTGATTTCATGATGGTTGTTTTGTATTAAAGGCTTAATTTAGCCACCCAATTTGAGAAGCTATGCATGTACAATTATCCGAAGAACATTTGATGATACAAAAAGCAGCACGCGATTTTGCGCAAAACGAATTGCTGCCTGGTGTGATTGAGCGCGACGAAAAACAACAATTTCCCGCCGAACAAATAAAAGCCTTAGGTGAACTCGGATTTATGGGGATGATGGTGGATCCGAAATACGGAGGAAGTGGTATGGATACGCTTTCTTATGTGTTGGTGATGGAAGAGCTTTCAAAAGTTGATGCTTCGGCATCGGTGGCTGTTTCGGTGAACAACTCATTGGTTTGCTGGGGCTTGGAAACATTCGGTAATGAAGACCAAAAGCAAAAATATCTGGTTCCGTTGGCAAAAGGCGAAAAGTTAGGGGCATTCTGCCTCTCTGAGCCCGAAGCGGGATCAGATGCTACAAGCCAACGCACCACCGCCATTGATATGGGTGATTATTACCTTCTCAACGGCACTAAAAACTGGATTACTAACGGAAGTTCGGCTTCAACTTATCTGGTCATTGCTCAAACCGATGTGGCTAAAGGTTCCAAAGGCATCAACGCATTTATCGTGGAGCGCGGAATGGAAGGTTTTATTGTGGGCGCCAAAGAAAATAAACTTGGAATTCGTGGATCTGATACGCACACCTTACTTTTTAACGATGTTAAGGTGCCCAAAGCCAATCGCATTGGCGAAGATGGCTTCGGGTTTAAGTTTGCCATGAAAACACTCTCCGGTGGACGTATTGGCATCGCTGCACAGGCTTTGGGTATTGCTGCAGGAGCATACGAGCTTTCGCTCGCATATTCGAAACAACGTGAAGCATTTGGGAAACCGATTTCGCAGCATCAGGCCATCCAGTTTAAACTGGCCGATATGGCTACCGAAATTGAGGCTGCTCGATTGTTGGTTTACAAAGCAGCATGGGAAAAAGATCAACATCTCGATTACGGCACCTCATCAGCTATGGCAAAGCTCTACGCATCAAAAGTGGCTATGGAATCAACCGTAGAAGCGGTTCAAATTCACGGGGGATACGGATATGTGAAGGAATACCACGTAGAACGCCTCATGCGTGATGCCAAAATCACGCAGATTTATGAGGGCACTTCAGAGGTTCAGAAAATTGTGATTGCACGTTCTGTGCTATCGTAATCAGAATAATTCTCGAAGCAACTCCAACTTGTTCGATCGTGAGCCTTTAATTAAAACACAGGCTCCTGTTATCGGGTGTCGTTGGAAATAATCGTGTGCGGCATCAACGTCATTAAAAACGTGTGCGCTATTGGGTATAGGTAAGGATGAATAAATGTCGCCTATAAATACTATGGTCGAAGCTCCGCATTGTTGGGCACGTTCTACCAGTTTAAGGTGTTCATCTCGCTCTGTAGGACCTAATTCCATCATTTTACCCAAAACCAATACTTTTGAAGCTTGCTTCATCTCACTAAAATTAAGCAATGCCGCTTCCATACTGGTGGGATTAGCATTGTAGGCATCCATAATGAGTAAATTTTTACCGGTATCGATGAGTTGCGAACGGTTATTAACGGGACTATAACCACAAAGGGCAATATTAATGTCTGACTCGGATACATTAAAGTAAGCACCCACAGCAGCCGCAGCCAATAGATTTTCATAGTTGTAAAAACCCATCAATACTGTTTCAAGCAAGGGTTGATCGCTTAATGAAACAGGTTTATCAGCACGTTTCCACCGAAACCGAACGTATGGATTTGAATCTACATACATACCGCATACAAAATCCGATGGCTTGTCGCCAAACGAAATCACATCCATGCCCTGCGATCGCTCTTTAAAAACATCATGAAGTGAATTAATAAATACTTTGCCGCCTTTTCTGCCTATAAAATCGTACAGTTCACATTTTGTTTTTACGACGCCTTCATAGCCTCCCATTCCTTCCAAATGAGCCTTGCCTATATTGGTAATTAAACCAAAATCGGGCTCTGCAATTTCAGCCAACTCTTTAATATCACCCGGTTTTGATGCCCCCATCTCAATAACGGCCATTTCGCAAGTATCGTCAATAGAAAGAAGCGATAAGGGTACCCCGATATGATTGTTTAAATTGCCTGAAGTAGCAAACGTTCGATACTTTTTGCGGAGCACTGCTGCCAAGAGCTCCTTCGTAGTTGTTTTGCCATTACTTCCGGTAATTCCAATTATTTGAGCCTTTAAGGTGCGCCTATGCTCAAGTGCTAAATCTTGTAAGGCCTTAAGCACGTTATTTACTACAATATATCGCTCATCAATGGCCACTGAGGCGTCATCAACCACGGCAAAAGCACAGCCACCTTCGAGAGCGGCAGGCGCAAAACGATTGCCGTTAAACTGGGGCCCACTTAGTGCAAAAAATATACTGCCCGGTATTGGTTTTCGCGAATCGGTACAAATTTGCGGGTGGGCTTTGTAAATGGCATAGAGGTTCTCCATAACAGCTAGAAACATAAAATAACGAGGCCCGAATTTATTCAAATTCGGGCCTCGCAGCACATATTTTTTTTATAGATTACTTACCCAAACCAACCGGACTGCCCACACGGGTCATGGCACAGCGGAACCCAACAAAGTCGGTAGATTGGCGTTCGTCCATGTAACGACGGGCTCCTGCAGAGAGGAAATAAGCTCTATCTTTCCACGAACCACCTTTGTAAACACGCGATCTGTTGTTAATCATTGATGTTGCTCCAAACTCGTACATGATGGTTTTTTCATCAGCAGGTGCAGAATCGTCATCTTCGCCATCTCCACCATCTTCAGCTGCACCATCATCTCCTAATTTATAGGACGTACTTTCATCCACTGAATATGCTGTTGAAGATTCCACATCACCATCATTAATGTTTATGTTATCCGCTTTACGATAATTCAATCGGTTTTCAGATTCCTTGGTAGTAACATTGCGGAACTTAATGCGTCCTAAAGAGTCTTTATCGGCAATTGAACCGTCTTCGTTACGGGCAATAGTTTTATACACATTACCACGGAACGCTCTAAAATCTGAAACATCTTCGGGAGACAGTGGACGGTAAACATCCATCACCCATTCTGCCACATTACCGGCCATGTTATACAAACCGTAGTCGTTAGGCCAGTATGAATTAACTTCGGCTGTGATATCGGCGTTATCGTTGAGTTTACCGGCAGTACCCATGTTATCACCTCGGCCACGTTTGTAGTTGGCCACCATTTCACCTTTGAAGGCATCATCTGGATTACGCATGATGTGTCCGTTCCATGGATACATTCTACGCTCTGTTATGAGTTCTTCTTCGGTATTGCCGATTAGACCCAATGCTGCAAATTCCCACTCAGCCTCTGTTGGGAGGCGATAACGCGGAAGCAGAATTCCGTCTTCCATTTTAACTTTACGTGTTGCCCCTTCACCTTTTGAGGGATCTAAATCTTCAATATCATTTTTAACCAAACCTTCGTACTGCCCGGCTAGATAGGCATCTGTATTAAAGTGGTTATCGGCAACTTGGCCCACCGCATCCATCTTGAGGATACCTTCACGAATCATGATGTATTCGTTAACACGGTCGGTTCTCCATGCGCAATAATCATTGGCCTGCAACCAACTTACCCCAACAACAGGGTAATTTTTGTAGGCAGGATGTCGGAAATAATATTCTACATAGGGCTCGTTGTAGGCCAACTTATCACGCCATACTAAAGTATCTGGCGTTGCTTTAAGCGCTACATCTGGAAAATCGACGTCATAAACCCGCTTTAACCAATAAAGGTAATCGCGGTAAAACTGATTCGTGATTTCGGTTTGATCCATGTAAAATGAAGAAACCGTAACCCTGCGCGGCATGTTATCCCAGTCGTACTGAATCTCCTGTTCGGTTCTTCCCATGGTGAACGTACCGCCCTCAACCAATACCAGTCCCGGACCTGTTTCTTGTTCGGTGTATTCCACATTAAGGTAGCCGCCGTTTTTAGGGTCATTATAGGCCCAGCCAGTGGCGCCAGATCCTTCTTTTTCGCATGATGTAAAACTTACTGCTGCTGCTCCAGCCAGAACAACCGACAGTACTTTTGATCGATGATGCATTTTGATTACCAAGTTTGAGTAAGATTTGGAATTAAATTGAACACGTTTGTTAGGGTATTAACTAAAAGGATGGACAATTTATTGTGCGGAAACGTTTCTTTTTCGGTTTACACTCAAGTACCATACCCAGCGAAATTTCGTGCGCTCCAGCTGTAGCGTTGGTTAAACGAGAAATAGTAATATCGTAGCTGTAACCTACTTTAAACATACCATGCTGTAAACCTAGCAAACCAATAAATGCATCACGGTTACGATACCATAAACCCGCAATGAATGGACTCTTCTGAAAATAGATACCCAAATTTAATTGCTGGAAATCTTGCTGACGCTGATATAGTATATTAGGCGAGATTTTAGCAGGATCGTGATTACGCGTTTTACGGCCTAGAGGAATAACTGCTCCCATATGGCCCGTAAACTTCATCGGTAAGCGACTCGTACTTGTTGTGTTTAGAAACGATTGATCGGGCTGCGTTAAATGGTGCGCTGCAAAACCGAAATAAAACTTATCACTGTAACCAAGGAAACCGGCACTAAAATCAGGAAATGATTTTGAAAGACTTCCCGGTTTTACCTCATTGGTTTCATAGATGAACCCATAACGAGAATCAATTTGATCGCCAAAGGTTAATTTAGACCAATCAAGACGCCGATTGATAAACGATGCTTGAAAACCGGCTTTGATCGAAAAGTATCGATTTACGGGCAAATGGTAAGAATAAATTCCGCTAACGCTCGAGGTAATGAGCGTGCCGTCTCCTGCAATATCGTTGGTAGCGATAAAGCCTAAACCTCCGCTGATGCCGTCAAAATGTCTGTCCCATGAAGCACTTGAAGTAATGTAATTACCCGGAATGGCTGGCCATTGATTGCGATAATTCATTACAAAACGAGAACACCTCGCCGAACCTGCAAATGCAGGATTGAGATACAAGGGGTTTGCATAGAACTGCGTAAACTGAGGGTCCTGCGCTGCCGCATCAAAAACAGCGGCTAAAAACGAAAATGTAAATAAGTATTTCTTTAACATCGGGAACGAATTTAAGCAAAATAACGCAATACGCAAATCGGGGTTACAGCACAATTAATAAGAGATACGAACAATATTGTAAGATTTAAATCGTTTTTATGCTGTCAAAAATATCAAATTATATGAATCAAACACACAATTTGCCAAGTTTTTCAAACGCGTTTACTCCAAATCTTATTGTGTGCCTATCGAAATCTAAAAAGCAAGGGCGTTATTTCTGGATGGTTTTTACCATTTTTTTTACATGTTTAATCTTTTGAACATTCTGCGTGTTACATTGCTTATGTATATTTACATCAAAATTTATCGGTCTGTTGTGAGGAATTTCCTGTTAACTTTTTTAATCGGAGCTTTATTTTCTGGAGGCTCTGTAATTGGCCAAAATACCGTAGAAATTTCGCGTACGCTGGATTGGACTCCCATAAAAAAAACAAGCATATCGCGTTACGATCAGGTTTTTACGCTTTGGTTCGAAGGTGCTCAAGTGCTACAGCCCGAAAACCAACTGCCCTGGTTTTTTGAAACACTCCCCGAAGCTAAAGGAAACACCATTATATCGGCTATTTTAACCGATGCTCAATATTCCCCTTTAAGTCAAGCCGAACGCGAAATATTACGTTCTGAAGATTTTGCCTCCACTCCTCAAATTGAAGCTCACATTGTATATGAGCAACGTAAGCCGCAACTCAGCCTTCAAATTTTACCGTTCAAAAAATCCGAAAGTCAGATCGAAAAATTAATCTCTTTCAAAGTTCGCATTCAATTAGAAAACAACAGTGCTGCCAATAAGTCGAACCGAAGCTCCACAAATACCTCGGTATTAAATACCGGCCAATGGTTCAAACTTGGAATTAAAGAAAGTGGCGTGTATCGCATTACCAAGGCTCAACTTGCCGAAATGGGCATGAATGTCTCCATCAATCCACAGAACATTCGCATTTACGGAAATGGCGGTACCATGCTGCCCGAACGTAATAACGTGTATTATCCTGACGATTTGATAGAAAACGCCATTGTTGTGTTGGGCGAAGCCGACGGTAGTTTCGACGATAACGATGCCATTTTATTTTATGCGCAAGGAACCACGAAATGGAGTTATGATATCAATAAAGAAATGTTCAGGCATACCTCAAACTTGTATGCTGATACCGCCTGGTATTTTGTAACCGCTGATTTGGGGCCCGGTAAACGTTTGAGCACACAAGCCGAGTCGGAAGGAGCCATAAGCGCTACAGCCACGGTATTTGATGACTACGCAGTAGTGGAAAACGACGAGGAAAATCTCATCATCACCGGACGTCGTTGGTTTGGCAACCGAATGGAGGTGATTCCCTCACATTCATTTTCATTTAATTTCCCCAATTTAGCTTCGGGACCGCATAAAATTTCGGCCAACTTACTGGCTCGGGGTAGCAGCGCTACATCATTTCAGGTTTCTGCAGCCGGTCAAAACTTCCAACAAACGGTAAACGGCCTGGGCAGCAATATGGGCTATCTGGATACCTATGCCAAGGAAAACGAAACTACCTTTTCATTTTCCACAAGCGGCTCCAATGTGCCTGTTACCATAACCAAACTTACCGAAGGCACCAACATTGGTTGGATCGACTTTATAAACGTAAATGTTAAGCGCAACCTCACGCTTAGCGGAGCTTCACTTGCCTTTAGAACTCAAAATCTGGTAGCTGCCGGTCAGGTGGTAGATTACCGCGTATCTAATGCCAATGCATCGTGCCGCATCTGGGAAGTAAGTAATATATATGACACGCGGCTTCAGGCATCCACACTTTCGGGTTCCACTCTAAGTTTTAAAGTAAACCTCGATACGCTGCGCCAGTTTGTAGCCGTTGATTACAGCGCTACGACCTTCCCTACTCCTATAAGGGGCGGAAGTGTTAACAATCAGAATTTGCACGGCCTGACGCAGGCTGATGTACTAATTATTTCCCCCGCAACACTGCTCAGTCAGGCCAATCGACTGGCGCAACATCACCGCAGTTTTGAGGGATACACTGTGCATGTGGTGGAAGACCGCCTCATTTACAACGAATTTTCCTCCGGAAAACCGGATATTGCCGGGCTACGAAACTTTGTGCGTATGTTTTATGAGCGCAGCAGCTCCGAAGCGGATGCACCAAAGTACTTGTTGCTTTTTGGTGACGGAACCTATAATCCTAAATCCATATACCGCAGCTACACTTCCTTATTGCCTACTTACGAATCGGTAGAGTCGTTGAGCCCTATCGGTTCTTATGCCTCCGACGATTTTTATGGCTTGCTTGATCCTACTGAAGGAACTTCGATTCAGTCGGCCAATGCCGGTTCGCTCGACATAGGAATTGGTCGCTTACCCGCCTCCAATGCTGAGGAGGCCTCCATTATGGTGGATAAAATTATTCACTACACCACTCGTCCCGAATGTTTGGGCGATTGGCGCAACGTGCTTTGCTTTGTGGCCGACGACGAAGACAATTCGGATCATGCTGAACAGGCCGAAAATGTATCCTCGATTATCGGTTTGCAGCATCCCGAATTTAATGTCGATAAAATTTACCTCGATGCCTACCAGCAGCAAACGGGCGCAGGCGGACAAACCTATCCACAGGTAAATACCGCTATCAATAATCGCCTCGACCGCGGAACACTGATGATA
>JBKCHQ010000019.1:0-4075 GCA_046302715.1 Bacteroidia bacterium
GGAATACCACCGTTGTATTTGTAAATTTTATCGCCCGTTAGAAATGCAATTGTTTCGTTAATCCGAAAAAATCGGTTGTAAGCCGTGCCTACTGTAATTGGATTCCAGTTGAGGCCGCCATCGAGGGTTTCGAACAAGGTGCTAAGTCCTCCACACCAGCCGCGTAAACTATCCATAAATCCAATAGTTTGGATGTATTGGTAGGTGTTGCGGATGGTATCGGTGACCCAGCTTGCGCCACCATCAACAGACTTCACGATGCGCACATTTCCGGTCGATGGCAATGCATCAAGCGAACCGTAAAAATGAACTGAGTCGGGGGTTTGGATCTTCCAAACATAATCTTCGTTGGCCAAGGTTTGGTGTTTTACCTCCCAGGTTTCGCCGCCGTTGGTAGTGTATAATACAACACCACCGTTCGATGCCGGATTCGCCTTTCCTACAACAAAGCCGGTGTCTTCCGAGAGAAAGAAAATATCGACCAATGCCGAGGCATACTGCGATAAATTGCTGGTGGTCCAGGTATTTCCACCATCCACCGATTTGATCACAAAGGCCGGCTCCGACCAAATGCCACATCCGTAAATAATATTTTCAGAAGGCGCTGCAAGTCCGCAGATACCGGGCGGAACGGGACTTATGCTTGGGGCAATATTGGTCCAAGTGAGCCCGCCATCGGTGGTTTTAAACAGCGAGGCTTCCAGCGAACCACAAAAACCCACCAGCGGGTTTACAAATTCGATGCTGCGCAGATAATCGCCGGTATTGTACTGCATGGTCCAGCTTACGCCACCGTTGGTAGTTTTATAAATACGCCCCGAGTTACCGCCTGCAGCCCAACCTACCGTTTCGTTAATGAAAAACACATCGTCGTACCGGCCCGCCGATGGAATATTGAGGGTAGTCCATTGACCGAATGCTGACAAAGCCACGAGCATGAAAAAGAGGTAGCATTTAATTTTCATAGATGAGCAACAATGATAGCTAATTATAGCATGAAAATCTATGTTTTAATCTTATTCATGATGAATGCCCCGTTGGGTTCATCCACTTTTTTAGTTCTGAAATAATACCATACAACGGAATATCATGTAGCCAATCGTTTTGCCGATAAAAACCCATCGATGCACGCAGGCATTTTGTAGGGGCATATTTTTGTTGATACACATAGAGGCTTTTTGCATGCAAACTATTGCCCGATTTTACCTCAATAGGAATACAATCATCGGCTGTTTGGACGACAAAATCGACTTCGGCCTGCGCATTTTCGGGATGCCAGTAAAAGGGCTGAACTTCGTTTGCTACCAATTGCTGTAAGACAAATTGTTCGGCCAAAACACCCTTAAATTCTGTTAATTTGTCACTGCCAGCCACCATACTTTCCTTGGTAATTTTAGCCATTGCCGCCAAAAGGCCGGTATCGAGAAAAAATAATTTAAAATCGCTTTGTGAGGCATAGGCCGACAAAGGCATTCCGCTTTTGGTAACTCGGTTTACTTTATGTACTAGGCCCGCGTCTTTGAGCCATTCAATGGCCAGTTCAAAATCTTTGGCACGCGCACCACTGCGTAATATATTGTAAATAAATTTTGAATTCTCTTTTGCTAATTGACTTACGAGGGAATTCCAAATCAAGCGAAGTCGTGGTACTTGAGCAACAGGCGCATGTTTGGAAAAGTCGTTTTCATAGGCATTCAGAATTTCTACCTGAATTTTTCGCAGCTCGTTGGGATGCGCACCGACCACATAATGCTTCACCACTTCGGGCATGCCGCCCGTAAAAAAATATTCGCGTAAATAATGCAGCAAGGTGGGTTCAAAGGCACGGAGCAAATCTACAGAACCCGTTTCGAGTAACTGAACTAAAGCATCTTGTTTACAAGCCGAGAGGAACTCGTGAAAATCGAGCGGGTAAAGTTTCAGAAATTCGACTTTCCCAACGGGAAAAGAGGCACCCCTATGCATTGCAACGCCCAGTAAAGATCCTGCTGCCAGTACATAGCTATCGGGCAATTCTTCCTGAAAATACTTTAGTGCTGTAAGCGCCTCGGGACAGGCCTGAATTTCATCGAAAATTATCAAGCAACGTGTTGGCTCTATCGCAAATCCGCAAAATACCGAAAGCCCTTTTAGCAGCTCATTGGGTCTCAGGTTATGCTGAAATAGCACACTCAGCTCAGCTTGCGTTTCAAAATTAAAATAGGCCTTTTGTTCGAACTGTTGTTCTCCAAAAGCGTTCATCAGCCAGGTTTTGCCCACCTGACGTGCACCTTGTACAATAAGCGGCTTACGGTTTTTTCGCGCTTTCCATGTAGCAAGCTGATGAAAAATCTTTCGTTGCATAACCAATATAAGGTATGCAAATATACAATTATGTCCAGAAAAATGTTGCTTTCTACATTTTTACGTACTTAAAAATGTAAATTACTACACTTTTAAGGACATGATTTAAGCCTCAGGCTTCGGTTCGAGGGTATAAGAGTTAAGTGTACGACTAATATCACATTTAAAATCAGGGGCATAGATTTGCCTTCTGATATATCCCTCCATTCTTTACTTATCCTTCACGCAGCGCACGCTCATGCCATAGCGCTTATCTACATAAAAGCGGAACACACCCGATTTCTGATAATCGAGGTTGCGAAAATAGGCCGTAGCGCTATCACGTTCTGTTGCAGTCCACCAGAAACCAACGCTATTCAAACCGGGATTGGCCCATTGTCCGTTCCAAAGGCGGCATCCTCCTGCGAGGGCAGAAAAGCCCGATTCGTTGGTGCCCCAAACTCCTTCGTATTGCAACCACCCTGTTGGACCTTTAATCTTTAACTTATCGCCACAAGCTCCGCTTTCGCGCCAGCTTATCTTCTCTAAATCTTCTGAATTCATGCCCAAGTGGCGCTCAAGGGCTTTCCATTCTTCTTCGGTAGCAATATGCCAGCCTTCGGGGGCAATGTTTCGGCTGTCGTTAACTGCTTGCCAGTTATAAAGCAGGCCGGGTGCAAGCTGGCTATCTTCAAATTTACAATAGGCCGGCAAACCGTTTTCCCAGTTTTCGTTGCTGTTTTGAATCAGCTCAATGGCATCGCCATTACGGTATTTTGTGGTGGCAAGGTTCTCGGTCATCCACCAGTCATTGCCAATTTTAATGATGGGATAATACCGGCCCTCAACATCGGCAATCGAATCGGTAGGCGTAGGCAAGACCGGTGGCTCAGTTTCCTTATCGCAAGAAGAAAAACTCAACAGGCCAATAATGCCCAGCATTGTCAGCCAATAAGCACTTTCGCAAATCCAGCCTATGGCATTTATCCATTTTTTTGATTGATTCATCGTTTTCATTGACGTACCCAAAAGGCGTTAAATGTATTTCCGGCTTGCTGCACCTGCACAATATAAACTCCAGGATTGCAGTTAAGCGCTTCAAGAAGGATGGTTTTACCAACAGAAGGCATCATATTCGTTTTTTCATAAACCACCTGCCCCAAAGCATTACTAATAATCACCGCAACTGGCACATTGCTTTCAAAATCGGCCTGAACCGAAACCATATCCTGTCCCGGATTGGGATAAATAAGGGCGGTTTGCTTTAAGGGCAGATTGACAGAAAGCTGCGGGCAAACCTCCGAAATATCGAGTCCGTTGCAGTCGCCGATGTAGCAACACAAATCCTGCAAATTGTAATTGGCATCTACGTTATAATTGCACGCCAGCGGATCCATACAGCCAAACACGATTAAAGTTTGACATGCTGTTGAATCGCTGCAAGCAAAGCTGGGTTCGTATTCGAGATAATTGGGATCCTGACAACCACATGCCGGCGGATAGGTTAGCAGCGGGCTAAGCAATTCATCGTCCAGCAATACCGAATCGCGTGCTACGTATTTAATAATTTGTGGACCGGTAGCGGTTTGTACCTCAATTTCGAGATTTACTTCAAACGAAATATCGCCCAAGGTGGTAAGTTGTGCCAGCAGCACATGATTTTGAAGCGTATCAACGCCCTTGGTACCCGAATTAAAAACGGCTGCATTGCGACTTTCAAATTTATTTCCCGGTGTAATAGAACCAAAAATGG
>JBKCHQ010000020.1:0-26573 GCA_046302715.1 Bacteroidia bacterium
CACCTTTAACAAATTCGGGCTTCATCCAGCAAAAAGCAGGCGAAACCTTGAGACCAAAACGAACCTTTGTTTTTCGTGGGGCCTCTTGTGCATTAATGAATAAGGGTATAAAGACAAAAAAGAAAACAGCTTTTTTCATACTGCGCTTTAATTTATAGCGTTAAAAAAACAAACGACGGTAATGCGTATTTTTGCGCATTGCTTATGCAAATATACGCATGAAGAACACATGGCACAGGCTTATACTTAAGGGGCTGCTCCTTATTTTTTTAACAGGGTTATCAGCGTGCAGCGGCGACGATTCTCCGCAAAGCGGAAAAGGTGGACAAGACGGGAAAGAGAGTTCTGGCGAGGTCAAAATTGAAGTATTAAGGTTTGAAAAAGACTTTTTTACGTGCACGAAAGAAAGTTTTCCTCGAGATACCATAATGCTCCGTAAAAAGTATGGTTTATTTTTGGACATATACTGTTACGATATCATTCGTGTGGGTCTTAAAGGCCTAGGGTTAAACCACGATAACATTTTAGGTTTTACAAATGATCCCGACATCAAAAACGTAAGCAACGAAGTTGCTAAACAATATAAGGATGTTTCATTTATAGAAGCGGAATTGCAACCGGCATTCACCTTGTTTCACGAACAATTTCCCGACACGTTAATCCCACGAGTGATAACCATGATTAGCGGCTTTAATTTTTCGCAAGCCAATACCGACTCTATTCTGGCCATTAGTTTAGATATGTATTTAGGTGAACGATGCCGTTTTTATGAACTGCTTCAGTATCCTGGGTATAAAAAGAGAGGTGCCAACCAAAACTATCTGGTTCCTGATGCTATGCGTGGCTTTCTTTCAAGTACTTTTGAAAAAAAGCCGCTACAGGAGGATTTAATTTCGCGAATGATTCAAGAGGGAAAAATTCTCTACATGCTCAAATTGTTTTTACCCGACAGGCCCGAACATGAATTGATGGGCTATACCGAAAAACAATGGGAGCATAACGAAGACAATGAGGCAAACATCTGGGCACATTTTGTTGATAAGAAATTATTTTATTCCAAGGATTTTAATGATCTGGTAAACTACATGAACGACGGACCTTTTACACCGGGCTTTTCAAAGGAAACTCCGCCTAAAATGGGAACATGGCTGGGTTATAAAATTGTTTCATCCTACATGGAAAACAACTCCAAGACCAGTGTTTCGCAGCTCATGTACCTTGACAACGAGCACCAAATATTCCAAAAATCGGGTTACAAACCCCCTCGACGATGAAAGAAAATACTTCTACCATAACCTTAAATGTGGCGCTCGATGCGCAAAAAGTTCCTGAAACCATAACATGGAGTGCCAGCGATAATAAAATAGTGGATAAAGATGCGCGGGCAATGATGCTTTCGGTATGGGACCCCAATGAAAACAACACGCTTCGTGTGGATTTATGGACAAAGGAAATGACCATTGATGAGATGAAGAAATTTATTCATCAGTCCATTTTCATGATGGCCGATACCCTTCAGCGTTCAACAGGAGAAACCCTCATGGCCGAAACCATGAGAGACTTTGGTCATTATTACGGAGAAAAGCTCGGAATTGTAGCAGAACCTAAGAAGTAATGAAGCAGCTGCTGGTTGTTTTTCTTTTGGGCATTCAGGCACTTAATGCTCAGTTTTTCCTTGATAGCGCAGCAGTTCTGTCTATTAATACCGGCACTGTTTTATTGATTAACGATTCGTTAAACATTGCATCAGGAGCGCAACTAGAAAACGAAGGTCAACTAATCATAAACGGCCTAGTGAAAAACAATGGTCGTATTCTTCAAAATAGCGACATTACGCTTAAGAGCCATTTGCGAAATTTTGGGCAATTTATTGCCAGCACCGAGTCGTATACCCTTTTTGAAGGGGCATCGCAGGAAATTTTCTCCGATTCTGTTCTAGTTTTTGGGCAAGTAGCCTTAAATGGGGGCAATAAAACTATTTTTGCCGACATCGTAGCTGATAAGGCATTAATTACAGGCTCGATAGTATTCTGCGATAGCAATACTTTTAGTGTTGAAAATACTGCCGCAAACGCTCTTATTGCCGCAAACGCTTGGTTTGTATTTGAACGAAACGGAGCTGTTTACAGAAAAGTGCTCAGCGATTCGGTGTATCAATTTCCAGTGGGTTCGGCCACAATGTTGGCAAACGTTTATGTTACCCCAGGGTCTGATGGATTTCCCGGCTTGCGTTATTGCCCGCAAGGGGTTACAGACGAGGGGGTATCAACGGCATTGATTTCTCCACAAATATGTTCTTTAGCCGACAGTGTGGCATATCGTTTTTATAGACTTCCCTTAGAATCGGATATTTTACTTACGAAAGCGGGGGGCTTTAACGAAGCCGATACGCTCTGGTGCGCTTCGGGGCTCATTCCGCAGCAAACGTCATTTGTTCCGATTTTTGTTAGTCTCAATTCTGGAACAACAGACAGCACAAGCCTTGCTTTCAGTTATTCGGGGAATACCGATTTTTTGATAACGAAGTACTTTATGCGCCCCGAACCGTTAGAAATCATAGGCCCCGACTCACTCTGTAGGGGGTTTAATGAAGTGCAATACACTACAAGTTCAAACCCGGGCGATGATCTTTTATGGACAGTTTCGGGAGGGGCGCTTAATCAGGGTGCTTCGTCAACATTAGTGCCTGTAATTTGGAACGGCCAACAAGAAGGCGCATTAACCTTAATACGTACGGATGTAAATGGCTGCAGCTCATTGCCCAGCACATTATTGGTCAGCTTTTTACCTGTACCTACGGCAAATTTTAGCATTGATGCCCCCAATTATTTTCACACGCAGGAGCCTTTTGTTTTTACCGATGTAAGCGAGGGGGCGACACTTCGCAGCTGGACATTTTCAGACAACACAGCAGGGAACGATGTTCAGGAAATAAAACGATTTGAGGCTCCCGGTCAATATGAAGTTGTTTTAATCGTTCAAAATCAATGGGGCTGTTCTGATACGCTTTCGCGAAACGTTTCCATTTATGAAGATGTTATTTTTCCCGATGTGTTTACCCCTAATAATGATGGGGTAAATGATGTTTTAGAAATAAAGCTGAGCGGGATACAATCGTATTCGTTGCAGATTTTCGATCGCTGGGGCACGCTGCAGTTCGAAACGACAAAGGAGGAGCAATTTTGGGACGGCACGTCGATACATGGAGCCAAAGCACCTGCGGGAACCTATTTTGCCGTTTTAAAAGCAGCAACCACAAATAATATTTACGATACAAGAAAGGCGATTACCCTTTTACGGTGATTAAAATGTTTTAGAGGCTACATCTATATAATTTAGAATTTCTTCTCTACCGGTTCCGTCTTCTGCTGAACTTAGAAAGTATGGAGGCATTTGGGCCCATTCTTTAAGCAACTCAGCTTTATATGTTTCAATGTTTTCATTAATTCTTGCCGGCTTTAGCTTATCGGTTTTGGTGAACACCAAAGCGAAAGGAATTTCGTTTGAGCCAAGCCAGCGAATGAAGTGCAAATCTATTTTTTGCGGCTCGAGGCGTGAGTCGATGAGTACAAACAGACAAATTAAATTGCTTCGGCCTCCTATATATTCGTTTATGATATCGGCAAAGCCTGCACGTGTAGTTTTTGACGTGCGGGCATAACCATAACCCGGCAAATCCACAAGATACCAGTTATCATTTATAAGAAAATGATTAATCAATTGCGTTTTTCCTGGTTTTGCTGATGTTTTGGCCAGTCCTGCTTGTCCAACCAAGCAATTGATTAAGGAGCTTTTACCAACGTTGGATCTGCCAATAAAAGCAAATTCGGGCATCGAAGGCGACGGACAGCCCTTCACATTTTTATTACTGATAACAAATACGGCCTTTTTAATATTCATGAGGAAAAGGTGGCATCAATGAGTTTTTGGGTGCATTCCTGTTGAGGATTGCGAAATAGTTCTTCGGGCGAGTTGACTTCAATAATTTTTCCTTCGCTAATTACGGCTATTCTGTGCGATATATAGCGAACGGCTTGCAAATCATGCGAAACAAACACCATTGTTATCTTTTTTTCTTCGTTGAGTGAACGAATAAGTCTTAATAACGCTATTTGCGATACGACATCCAGTGCCGAGAGGGCTTCATCGAATAGCATCAAATTAGGGCTAAAGCATAAGGCGCGTGCTACACAAAAACGTTGACGTTGGCCCCCTGAAATTTGATGTGGCATTCGTTTTTTGAGCTCCTCGGATAGTCCTACCGTTAAAAAAAGCTCAGAAATAATAGAATCAAAGCGATATTTTGAAAGAGAGGGCTCGGCATGACGCAGTGCTTCCCGAAGGCAAGTTTCTAAAGTTTGATATGGATTTAGAGCTGCTGCAGCATCCTGAAAAATGAGTTGAACTGGGCTTTGCTTGAAATTTTGAGGGGTAAATGAAGTGTTAATTTTTCCCGCAATAGCCGTTTCTAGACCTGCCAAACAGCGTGCAAGGGTCGATTTTCCCGAGCCCGATGAACCAACAATTCCCAATATTTCTCCTTCAAACACTTCTAGATTTATAGCGTCTAATGCAGATATATTCTGTGTTTTATGTTTAACATTCGATTCGTTACGCAGGTACGAAAACGATAGATTCGAGATGGACAAAATAGCATTTTGAGCCATCTGTTTTTTCAAGAACGTATGCTCAAGTAATGTCTGCTTCGACTGCATTAAGGTTTTCCCATAAGCGCTTTTAGGGCGTTCTAAAATGGTTTGGGCACAGCCTTGTTCCACGACAATTCCATGTTCAAGAACAATAACTTCATCCGAAAAACGCCACAACGACTCAAGGTCGTGGGAGACTAGAAAAACACCCATGTTACGCTTTTGGGCGAGGGTTTTCAAAAGGGTAAGTATTTGATTCCTGTTTATTGGATCTAGAGATGAAACCGGTTCGTCCGCAAAGAGAAGAATAGGGTTCTTAGCAAGGGCGCAAGCAATTTGAAGGCGTTGAATTTGCCCACCCGATAATTGATTGGGGTAGGCATTACAAAAAGCATCGTCTATTGGGAGGCCCACAGACGAAAGAAGTTCTTGTGCTTGAACGTATTTTGCAGAGGAAGAAAAAGCGAAGCGCCGAGCTTCTTCAAGGTGGTCTTTGCAAGTATATGTCGGATTGAGTGCGGCATAACTATCTTGAGCAATCCAGGCAATATGTCTTGAACGGGCAATATTAAATTCCGAACTCGCCGATTGTATTAAGTCAAGACTGGTTGGTGCGGTACTAAATAGGAGTTCTCCATTAAGCTTGAAAGGGGATTGTGGCCCATCGAAGCGTAAAACACTTCTAATCAAGGCGCTTTTACCTGCGCCCGAAGCGCCAATCAGTGCTACTATCTGGCCAGAGCCTAAGCTAAATGAGAGGTCTTGAATGAGCGGATTATTCTTTTCTACCGAAATATTTGCAAGCTGTAAATTTCTTGCGGTAAGAATGGCCGCTGAGCTTTGTGAATCCACAGTTCACCACTAAGGATTTTTTTTGTAAATATTGAGGGTCCAAATGCCTGTTTCTTCAGCCTCGCCCTCGTCGCTCATTTCGATTTGTACAATTTCGTTGTTCATTGGAATAGACCATACGAGATAGCCTCTATCGGATACAGGAGCACCAAATTGATTGGTATAATATTGCACAAAAGCTTGATTGAGGCCCGCGCCTTTTCCTGTAGAGTCGGTTTTTACTTCAGCAGAAATTTCGAACAGCTTGTCCTCTTCAAACCCATAATTCACAGTATATTGGGCATGTGCATTAATGCCCCCTGCAAAAGTAAGGCTGTTTTCATCAAAGGTGCTGGGAGCAAGCCCCTCGTTACTGCGCACTTTTTCTTGATTATCGCCAATATTGGCACCTCTAAAAAGGCCTTCGTCGTAACGCATAAAGCTATGAAAGTCTTCGCCATAGCGATCGAGCGAGTTTTTACAGGAGGTGGCCAAGGCCGCTATAATCAATAATACCGGAAAAATTCTTGAAATGCTCATAAGCAAAACGCTGTTGCAATTTACATTAAATTCCATTACGAGTTTGATTGAGGTTGTTGAGGTGGATTACTTTTCGGAGCTCCGGCAAATGAGCCCATTTTAAAATAATTTGGGTCAAAACTTCTACGTCTTCGTTACAATAGGCCGAAATTCCTTTGAGGTTTTGCTTTACCCAGTACTGCTCATGAATGTCGCTACCTTCCATATTGCTTTTCGCTGATTTTACGCCCATACATTCTGCCAGCAGCTGGAGCGAAATAAAGTTTTTATAATCGCCACATTTCCAATAATCGAGCGTGTCTAAACATTGAATATCCCAGGATTTCTTCCCCATCAACTTAAAAACAGAAGGGTGATTAATTCCGTGAACCAACATACGACGGGCAATCCAAGGAAAATCGAATTCACGTCCGTTATGTGCCGCTAATATGGTGTTTCCGTTTAATGCGTTATTTATCCAGGTTGAAAATTCTCCGAGCAGAACAGACTCCTCTTTATTATTAAATGTAATAATGGAAAGCGTTTGTTTTTGACAATCATAGCGCCCTGCACAAATGCAAATTATTTTACCAAACTCAGCATAAATTCCAGCTTTATGGTAGGTTTCTTCGGGCGGTGCGTCTGGTTGCAGGCGTAGCGATTTCTTGGCCCATAGCAATTTCCATTTTGATGGAAGGGCATCAAAAGAGGGATGTTGAGATACGGTTTCAATGTCAAGGAAAAGGATCCTTTCTAGGTTGTTAAATACATTCATATTCCGGAGAGGTTAACGCCGGAACAAATCGGAACGGTTATGAAATAATAACCCCTTTTTTATTGAGAAGGGGGATTTTTGAAAAAAAAGATGCCGAAACAGTTTCTGGGAGGAAAATAAACTTTTTGTCGTGAATTACCCCGCGCTGGTAAAAGCTTACCCAGTACTCATTGGATAAGGCAAACATTTCCTCCATAATGGGTTCGATACGCACGTAACTATTGGGTTCAATTTTTTCGAAAAAATGCCTCAAAACAGAGGTATGCACATCTTCGTCATTAATTTTCCCGTAACCCCGGGAACTAATAAGTACATCAGAAATAGCCTGCTCTTTTTGGTTGAGCAGATAAACGGCCCAAGCTTTTTCCTCACCTATTCCTTCTTCTACAATGGCAACAGAAATATCTTCAACATGTGGATATTCAATATGGCTTTTCATGTGCAACTTTCAGCGTCAAAGGTACAAGCAAATGCGACATTAAAAATGAAACCGAAAGGCGAAAATTTGCGTATAGACTGTTGAAAACTTTGTTAATTACTTGCGCATCTCGTTGATTATAATTACGTTTGTATAACGGTTTGAATAAAGGATGATGAAAAAAATTACTTTTTACGCCAGTTTTATGCTTGTAGGATTTTCAATAAGCAACCTATCGGCACAGGAAAGATGTATATTAAGTTCTCCAGGAACGATGTTTCAAAAACAATCGGTAAAAAAAGCGCCGGCAATTAAGTCGGTTTATCATTTTGGGGTTGGAGAAACCAGCGGAAGGGAGTACCTCAAGCAACAAGATCTGTTGGATGGAAAAGGAAATTTTAAATCGTCGGGAATCTTTGCCGAAGATGGAAATAAAGCAGCGGATGTGCGATATACGTACGATCCCGCCACATCGGTTCTACAAAAAAAGGAAGTTAAATATTTGGGTAAAAATCTTAAAGAAGTTTGGTGGTATGCTTCAGCCGAAAGGCCATCAAAAAAAGAGCTCCGCACTAAAGGCGATACCTTGTTGGGATACACAGAATTTATATATGACGAAAAGGGCTTCCCGACCGAAGAAGTTGATTATAGGGGGGGCACTAAAACACAACGTCGCATTTTTGAAGACACCAGAGACAATAACGGATTGCTTACTCAAAACTGTCATTACGTATTAGACAGTTTGGGCAATAAAGTTCCCGGAGCCTTTCCCTTAATTGTTTCGGAATATGATGATAAAGGAATGATTTTGCAGCAAACAGTTTATAACAATAAGGAAAAGCGCAAGATGTTGAGTTGGGTGTATTACAAATATCAGCTCGATAACGACTATAAAATTATTAAGCGTTCGGGTTTCAATGAAGAGCAGATGGAAATTAGCCGTGAGGAAATTACCTACACCGATTCGTCCATCATTACTACGTCATTTAAATCATGTGGCTGTGCAGCTAAAACCTCTGAATTATTAGGTTCTGTTGAGCTTGTATTTGATGCCTACGGAAATACTATACGTGAACGCTACATTTCAAACGGCAATTTGGATAAGGTAATTTCTCGAAAGTTCGATGAATTTGGACATCAAACGGAGGAAATGACCACGCTTTCAAAGGATCCCAATAAATTAATCAAAAGCAGGAAGATTTTCGAATACGTAACCGAAACCACAGCTGCTACAGCAAAGCCTAAGAAATAAGAAATATTAGTGTTTTACCACTAATTTCGCCCAATACGTTTTTTCGATTGAAGTGAGTTTCACCGTATAAAGACCGTTTGCCAATGCTGTGGTGGATACGGCTGACGAAGCATTTAAAACCTCTTGCGAATACACCGGTCTTCCACTTAAGTCGAAAATTTCGAGTGTTGATGAGCTTGAAGAAGGAAGCACAACACTAAAATTATTGTTTGAAGGATTCGGATATAGCTGTATCGGATCTGATGCTGATGCGAATACGTCTAGGCCTGCAGATGAGCATCCCAATTGATCGTATAAAAAGGGAACCATGCTTTCAAATACAGATTGCTGATAGGTAAGGCTGCTCACAAATGGAACATGATCTGCGTCGGGCCATGATATAAATGTACTTGGAACACCAACATTTAGCATACGTTCATGAATAGATGCGCTACCGTCTACCTCCAAAAGTGGTACAAACAACACGGTAATAATATCTGAACCATATGGAACGGTGCCATCGTTGGTGCCGTGCATCGAAAGGCAGGGCACATCGCCTGCTGCAATCCACGAGGAGTCGCCAATTGCCCCGCAAAGGTTAACTACAGCTTTAATTTCTGATGAATAGCCAGGATTGCCGCTGTTCCCCTCTATCCCTCCAAAATCGCTTAAGTTAATAGATGCGGGCACTTCGCTTTCCTGATCGAGATATGCCGCATGAAGCGCCATAAAAGCACCAGCTGACACCCCTCCTGCAAAAATAAAGTCGGGGTTTATTTTGTATAAGTTAGATGTTTCCGCATCTTTTCTGAAGAAACGAATGGCTGCTTTCATATCGCTGGTCGCTCTAAATACAGCTGCAGTAGCAGTTTCTTCTGTGGGTAAAAATCCACCAAATCCTAAGCGATACTCTATCGATGCAACAACGTATCCCAGCTTTGCAAACTTTTGACAAATAGGCACCACATCGGTTCCTGTTTTGTTTCCGCCAATAAATGATCCGCCATGCGCCATGATAAGCAATGGTCGGTTGCTTGAAGTATCGCCTTGAGGCAGGTACAAGTCGAGCTCTAGACTCTGGTTGTTGCCCTGTACATTAGTGGCCTGCCCATAGGTTATGTCCGACAGGACTTGAACAGAGGAAAAAACCTCAGAGGAGTATCTTCCGTTTGAGCAATCAAATTGTGCTTGCGAGGCAAGCGAAAAAGAAAGAAGACTAAAAAAAAGTATAAAATGCTTCATAGGTTACGTTTTATGCTGTTGTGGCTTTAACATCAGTGATTTCGGGAATAGCGTTTTTAACCGCTTCGGCAACTCCGGCCCTTAAGGTCATTTCGCTCATGGAGCAGGAGCTGCAAGCACCGTGGAGTTTAACAATGGCAACCCGTTCGTCGGTAATATCTTCAACAGTAATATTGCCACCATCGGCTTCGAGGTAGGGACGGATGGTGTTAATAGCCTGTTCGACTTTTTCGATAAGAAGTTCTTTTTCCGAACGGTTCACGGTTCGAAAGTAGTAAAAGAAAAACGAACGCCGAAGTGATACACTAAAATTTGAAGTGCAAAATTAAATTAAGTGATACCGCTACTCTAAAAAGAAAATAGTTAACCCAAAGCCTGTTTTTTCGCAGCATTCTGTAATGCGATTTGGCGCACCACATTGCCGGCAAGGCTTATAAACAGGCTACTTGCTGTGCTGTTTTGAGTTAGGCCTGCGGGTTGACCGGCATCGGCAGATTCACGAATGCTTTGAATAATAGGTATCTGACCTAGAAGAGGCACATTAAGTCGTTCGGCCAGCTGCTGAGCCCCGTCTTTGCCAAAAATGTAGTATTTATTTTCGGGCAGTTCTTCGGGCGTAAACCAAGCCATATTTTCAATAATGCCCAAAACGGGGACATTGATGCTGGGTATTTGAAACATAGCCACTCCTTTTTCAGCATCGGCAAGCGCTACCTTTTGTGGGGTGCTTACTATGATGGCGCCGGTGAGCGGAACCCCTGAAACCAAACTTAAGTGAATATCGCCTGTGCCGGGCGGAAGATCAATCAATAAATAATCGAGTTCGCCCCAATCTGCATCCGTAAAAAGCTGGTTCAGCGCCTTTGATGCCATGGGTCCACGCCAGGCAATGGCCTGATTGGTTTGAGCAAAGAAACCTATCGAGAGGAGCTTTACCCCATAATTTTCCACGGGAATCATTAATTGCTTACCATCAACCATTTTAACGTGGGGCATTTCGTCCTCCACATTAAACATGATGGGCACAGAAGGCCCGTAAATATCGGCGTCAATTAATCCCACTTTTGCGCCCAAGTCTGCAAGAGTCACCGCCAAATTTGCTGCAACCGTTGATTTGCCTACTCCTCCTTTACCTGATGCTACCGCAATAATGTTTTTTACACCGGGCAATAAAGCCCTGTTGTTTTGCCGCAGCGTTGTGGTTTGTGCCGTCATGGTAATTGTTACTTCGGCATTAGCATCTACATAGTGGATAATTGCATTCAAACAGGCATTATGAATGAAATCTTTCATCGGACAGGCCGGAGTGGTGAGGACTACAGTAAAAGCAACAGCCATTCCATTGATTTCAAGATCCTGAATCATATTTAGGGTTACAAGATCTTTTCCCAAATCGGGATCCATTACATTTCCTAAAGCGGAAAGAACACGTTCACGGGTAATCATTCTCTACAAATTAATGTCGCAAATCTACGCTCTCATTGGTTAATAAAGAAGCATATTCAATTTGTTTTGTTTCCCATAAATCGAATCGATAATTCTGCCAATGCCTAAAAAGCTGCAAATATTGCGGCGCCTTAGGCATTAAAGTTGCACCGTCCCGTCAATCTCGTGTTAAATAGCAATGTAATTAACGTTATAACGTTTATAAATTATCATGACGATTAAAGAAAAAATGTATTGTGTATTGGAAATTTGTAAGATGAAACAATTTGTTACCGTGGTTTTTTCTGTACTGTTCGGTACCGTAAACGCCCATAGCGATGATAAAATAACAACCACGCAATACATTGAAATGTATGCCCCCATTGCTCAGCACGAAATGGAGGCATATAAAATACCCGCATCGATAAAACTGGCGCAGGGAATTCTCGAATCCTCCTCGGGCAACAGCCCTTTAGCAAAGGAAGCCAAGAACCATTTTGGAATAAAATGTAAGAAAAACTGGACCGGCCCAACCTACATTCAGGACGATGATGAAAAAAATGAATGTTTTCGCAAATACGAAACGGTATTGGCCTCTTACGAAGACCACAGTCAGTTTTTAATTTCCAATCAGCGTTATGCCGATTTGTTTAAGTTAGAGTTAAACGATTATAAAGGCTGGGCGCATGGGCTTAAAGCGGCTGGCTACGCAACCAACCCACAATACGCACCACTTTTGATTAAAACTATAGAGGAAAATAAGCTTTTTGAGTACGATAAGCCCGGGAAGCATCCCGAATTTAAAGCTCCCGAAAAAGAAAAGCCTAAATCTTCGCAAACGGTGGCACCCGTTACTCAAAAGCCGGTTAAAAATTCACCTACAGGAGTGGATTTACCCGATTTTGAAGTGCGTAAACACGGCAAATACGGAATAAGAGAGCGTTATGGTGTAGAATACGTTACCGCACAAAAAGGTGATTCGTACGATAACATAGCCAAGGCGCTCGAGATGATGAGCTGGCAACTTTCGCTTTATAATGATGCTGAAAAGAGCAAAAAGCTCACAGAAGGCGAAATTGTTTATATTCAGCCAAAGCGAAGGAAAGCTGGAGATGAAACATATACCGTTAAAACTGGGGAAACACTCTGGGATGTTTCGCAAAAATTTGCAGTGAAACAAAGTCGTTTGGCCAAGCTTAATGAGCTATCAGAAGACGCCAAGCTTAAGGCGGGGCAAACGATAAAGCTTCGTTAAAGGGCGGTATCAATTATCGAATCATCTACCCAATTGGGCAGCGTTACTTTTAACCTCGGCTCGTTCTCCATGGCACGCTGAATGGCCGTGATGGCTTCTTTATTTCGCGCCCAGGCTCTGCGTGCAATTCCATTATTCACATCCCAGTGTAGCATCGATTTTAGGCGGCGCTCACTGTCGGAACTACCGTCTATCAACATCCCGAAACCTCCGTTGATGACTTCGCCCCAACCTACGCCGCCGCCGTTGTGCAACGAAACCCAAGTAGCGCCGCGAAAAGCATCGCCGGCAAAGTTCTGAACGGCCATATCGGCGGTATAACGACTGCCATCGTAAATGTTCGAAGTTTCGCGGTATGGCGAATCGGTGCCCGAAACATCGTGATGATCGCGCCCAAGCACTATCGGACCCGAAAGTTCACCCGATGCAATTGCCCGATTAAAGCGCTCGGCAATCTTCATCCTGCCTTCTGCATCAGCATACAGAATGCGCGCCTGTGAGCCCACCACCAGTTGATTTTCATTCGCTTGAAGAATCCAGGTAAGGTTGTCCTGAATCTGGCCACGTATATCATCGGGCGCTTTGGCCAGCAATTCTTCGAGCACCTCGGCGGCAAGGCGGTCGGTAATGGCTAAATCCTCGGCCTTGCCCGAACAGCACACCCAGCGGAATGGACCAAAACCATAGTCGAAACACAAAGGCCCGAGAATGTCCTGCACGTAAGAGGGATATTTAAATTCCAGTTCAGCTCCGCCCGAAGGCTTTACGACATCGGCACCGGCGCGCGACGATTCGAGCAAAAAGGCATTTCCATAATCGAAGAAATACATGCCCTGTGCTGCCAGCGTGTTAATAGCTGCGGTATGCCGCTTGAGACTTTTGTAAATCTCATCGTGAAAGCGTTGCGGTTCATCGGCCATCATGCAGTTCGACTCCTCCAGGCTAAATCCGGCAGGGTAATATCCGCCCGCAAAGGGATTATGCAGCGAGGTTTGGTCGGAACCAATATCTACGTTGATATTTTTACGAACCAAAGCTTCCCAGAGGTCAATAATATTTCCTTCGTAGGCCAAGGACAGGGCTTCGCCTTCGTTTCTTGCCTTTTGCGCCCGATCGATTACCGAATCGAGGTCGGTATGCACCTCATCAACCCAGCCTTGCGCGTGACGTTTGCGTGATGCAGCCGGATTAATTTCGGCGGTAATGCTAACGATTCCGGCAACTTTTGCTGCTTTGGGCTGCGCCCCGCTCATCCCACCCAGGCCGGCGGTAACGAAAAGCATCCCTTTAAAATCATCTTTACCATTGGCTATACCGCGATTTCGGAGGCACATTCGGGCGGCGTTCATTACCGTAATGGTGGTTCCGTGCACGATGCCCTGCGGACCGATGTACATGTATGAACCTGCGGTCATCTGGCCGTATTGCGTTACGCCCAGCGCATTGAAGCGTTCCCAGTCGTCGGGTTTGGAATAATTCGGAATCATCATTCCGTTGGTAACTACAACACGCGGCGCATCTTTGTGGGAAGGAAAAAGTCCCATCGGGTGGCCCGAATACGTCACCAGCGTTTGCTCTTCGCTCATTTCGCTGAGGTATTTCATTGTGAGGCGGTACTGAATCCAGTTTTGAAAAACGGCGCCATTTCCTCCATAGGTAATGAGTTCGTGTGGATGCTGGGCTACTGCCGGATCCAGATTGTTTTGAATCATGAGCATAATGGCAGCTGCCTGTTTGCTCTTTGCCGGATATTGCTCGATGGGTCTTGCAAACATACTGTGTTGCGGACGAAATCGATGCATGTAGATGCGGCCGTATTTGTGAAGTTCCTCGGCAAATTCGGGCGCAAGCACGGTATGATGTTTTTTATCGAAATACCGCAATGCATTGCGCAGGGCGAGTTTTTTTTCGCTGGCTGTTAAAATGTCTTTTCGTTTTGGCGCATGGCTCACGGAGGGGTCAATTTCGGTAACACGCGGCAATTCGGTTGGAATGCCTTCGGAAATTTCGAAGCGAAATCCCTCAATATCTTCGATAATTACAGATGAATTCATGGGTTCTTTTTATCAAATTTCCCTGTTCGGATGTTGTATCCGTAGGGGCAATGGCGGCAACCGTTTTTACAGCAGTAACCTCGGCGAAGTAAGTATTTGGCGGTAAAAACAACATAACCCTCCTCGCTGAAATAATACTCATCAGGGTCGAGTTTGGATAATTTTGAAAAGCCCTCCTGTTCGCTCATACTGGTTGCAAAAATCGGAAAAAGAGCGCAATAAACGAATTGCTTAAATTTGACCTGTGCACATGCCTACTTTTCATGATGTTCGGGTTGATTTAAGGCCCTGGAATTTACCCGATACGCCATTCTTCGTGCGCATGTATGAAGCTGTGGTTCCCGAAATTAGTGGCAACAAGGCCTTTAAACTTTGGCCATTTCTGGACACCTGCCATGAAGGCGAAACCATGTTATCGTGGGGTGGTGCATATTCCAATCATTTGCTGGCACTCTCGGCGGCAGCAAAGCAAAAACGACTAAATGCCACAGGCATAATTCGAGGAGATGAGAAAGGATTGGACAATGCGTGGATAAGAAGGATGCAATCAAATGGCATGAAGCTTCATTTTGTTTCCCGCAGCGAATATAAACTGCGCAACGATGAGACGTATTGCCATGAGATGGCGCAGAAATTCGAAGCAAGTTGCATTGTGCCTGAAGGCGGAAAAGGACGGTTGGGAATTAGGGGCGCTTCGGAAATGGTGCATGAAACGGAGCCTTATGCAATCATTGCTCTTCCCGGTGGAACCGGAACAACGGCGGTCGGTATTGCGCAAAAGCTAAAACAAACCAGCGTTGAGATAATCTGTCTTCAAGCGTTTAAAGGCGCAGGAATTCTCTGGAAGGAACTTAGTCAACATGACGGTATTGAGCCACACCATTTACCAAACCTTAGCATTATCGACACCTTGAACCTTGGTCGATTTGGAGTTGAACATCCCGATGCGGCAAAATTCAGGGTCGATTTTTACCAACACTCAAGCATTGCACTCGATACGGTTTACGGCTCAAAAGCCATGTTAGGCTTGATTCGCTTACTGCAAAATGGAACAATTCCAACCCGGGAATCAATACTTTATATTCATACGGGAGGGCTTGGCCCCGCTTAATCCATCGCTCGCTTGTTGTAAACTAAAAATCCGGCTGTAAACAGAATGGTGTAGGGATTTTCCTGTTGGTCGAGGTAATTAAAGCTCAGCGCAAGCGGCGCTAGAGGCGTATGCAGTACGAGCGCTGCCGAGGCAAGGAAATAGCGTTTTGAAAAAGGTTCGCCCAACTCGGCAGCATTGTTGGCATTTAAAATTTCTTGATAGGGTTGAAATACGTAAGCTTCTAATCGTAACTCCAATCGATCTCTTAAAGAAATAAGCGAACGCATTCCACCCGCAGCATAATTAAAGGCTCTGAACTGCGATAAAAAGCGTGTCTGGCTTTCTGGTATGGGACTAAACGCGGATGCGGCTAAAATACTTGCGGTATAATTGTTAAAAAAAGGTTGGTTGGAAACTTGTATTTGTCCAAAAACACCAGGCCTAAAAACCCCACGCTTGTTGTAATAGGCTTCGTAGGTTAATCGTGCTCGGAAAAACTCGTGACTTTTTAGAAACAGCCCTTTTTCGAGGGATGTTGAACCGGGCGTGTTGGCTTCTTGGCCACCAATGTATCGAATACTGAACTTAAGCAGGGAGCCACCCGACGCATAAAATTTCCGATTCAGCGTATTGCGCTCCCATTCGAGCCAAACGCTGCCATGGTTGAACTCGGTGCGGTCGGCCGTATCGGCTTTGGTGAATTTATCGGTTTGGTAATAATCGTTAAACATTCGAGTGGCTGTGCCACCAAATTTTAAGCGTGCGTGATTAGCGGTAGGTAAAGCAATGTTCACATTGCCGAAACGTTCGTATTGTACAATGTATGAAGGTTTAATGTCTTCAAAAAAGGTACTGGCGCTGTTAAAGAAATTGTAGGAATTTAGGGTAAAATCCCCCTCTACAATAAACGGGATGCGCAACGGGAAATCGATTTGAGCCTTGCCTTGCGTAGAGCTGTAAAATTTTCCAAAGTAAACATTGCCATCTAGGTTAATTCCAAATCGACCAAACGTATTGTAGTGCAAGGCTAAAAAACCGGTATTTATAGGTCGGGAGGAGAATAAACCACCGAATTGTGCTAACCAGTCGCGGTTTGGTTTGGCTATTAATCGAAGCGTAAAGTTACGGTTAATTGAATTTTGCTGGGCCAGGGGAAAGATTTTTTTGAGCTTATTATCAGTTGCCAGCCTAAAATAATGGGGTTTGATTTCATCGTTAGTCAAGGGCAATTTCCGTTCGCCCAAAACACTGCGTACATACGCCGTTTGGCTTTTCGAAAGTCCTTCTACGCTAATTTGGTCGAATACAAGTGGCGGAAAAGCATTTTTAAATTGCGCTCGTTTGGTTTTTAGATACAGTGTGTCAACCTTTCGAGCAATCATTGTTTGGATGGTGTTTATTTTCGCCATGGTTGAAGTGTAGCCCGCGGCAATCATTTCTGGCGAATCAGAAAAATCGAGAATCGTAAACCGTGGAATTTCGGGCTTAACGATAATCATGTTTTCCTCCTCACACACCCGGCTGTAGCTGGTTCGTTCCATTAGCATGTTCTTAATCTGTCCAAATATATCGTCCTCGTCTGGAGGTTTCATTTCTGTGGCCACGGTGCTACCAATGATTACATCAGGCAAAAAGTCGCGGTACAGCACATCGGCCGGAAAGTTATTGTACAAACCGCCGTCGAACAGTAGCTTTCCTTCTATGGTAATGGGTTTAAAAAAAAACGGGTAGGTCGACGAGGCTCTTAGCGCCTGACCCAGATCGCCTGATTTAATTACGACCTCGGCTTTATTGTGAATATCGGCAGCAATGGTACGAAAGGGTACAAACAGCGAATCGAAATTATAACCTGCTCGGGCACTTACGGCTGCGGTCTTTTCCATGAAGGCGTAATCCATCGCCAAAGGCGAGATAAGGTTTGTAGGCAAACTTGCCCGAAGCGAGGAGTCGAGCTTAAGCTTCACATTAAACCACGATGCATTGGCATCTTGCTGCCGGTAATAGAAGTGGAAAGATTCTTCGACACTACCGTTTACCCAGCTTAAGAATGCTCTCGACAGCATGATTTCTTCTATTTCATCTGGAGAATACCCCATGGCGTATAATCCTCCTACTAAAGCGCCCATCGAGGTGCCCGCAATAAAATCAATAGGTATCTGTGCCTCTTCAAGCGCTTTGAGCACGCCTACATGTGCAATTCCGCTGGCGCCGCCGCCGCTTAAAACTACCCCTACGCTTTGAGCATTGCTTTTTTGGACGAGGCAAAAAAGAAAAAGCAGGAATAAGTGAACTTTAAAAATGGGGCGCATGACTAGTTGGCACGTTCGATAATCGTTCGCCTAATTTCTTAAAATAGTCGGGACTGTACAAAAGCCTTGTGCCGTACCACGAAAACAATTCGCCATCCACAAGTTCGATTCGGCAATTGGGAAGAATTTGTGATAGCTCCTTGATATGTTTTTCGGCAAAGGGATAAGGCTCTGAAGACAATAGCACTACATCAGGATTTAACGCCACCAAGGCGGATTCCGATATTTCGGGATAGCGTTCATTTACCTCTGCACAAAGGTTTGTAAAGCCAGAACGTTGCAGCATATCATGAATAAAGGTATGCCGATTTACCGACATGTAGGGCTTTCGCCAGATCAGATATACCGCTTTAAGCAATTTATGCATAGGCCGAAGTCCGTCAAACCTTGCAGTTATTGCATCTGCAATTTCGTTTGCGTGTACTTCGGTATTCGTTAACGCCCCGACCGATTTAATCATAATTAGCGCATCCTCGAGATTTTTGATGTCTGAAATCCAAACCGGAAATTCTTTTGCTATTTCCTCAATTTCTGAACGAGTATTTTCTTCTTTAGTGGCAATAATTAAATCGGGCTTAATGGAAGCTAATTTATCGAGATGGATGGTTTTAGTGCCACCAACTATCTCCATGTTAACTACTAATTCTTTTGGATGAATGCAGAATTTAGTAATCGCGGAAATAAAAGGCTTCAAATTGAGGTCAAATAGCAATTCGGTTTGAGAGGGAACCAAGGATACTATCTTTTGTGGAGGAAACGAAACTTCGATGTTTCGCGCCAATTGATCGGTAAAGATTCGCTTTGCCATTAGGCCAAGGCCTCGATGATGTCGTATTTGGTGATAATATGCACCTTCCCTAACATGTCGCGCACAAGAACTGCATCATTTTCGCGGTGAATTTCTTTGGATATATCCTCGATTCTTGCCGATGCCGCGACAAAAGGATAGGGCTTCTGCATGAGCGTTTCTACGGAAGCCTCACGCAATTCGGGTTTCTCGCAAATACTGGCGTACAAATGACTATCATTCAGGCTTCCTGCGATTTCATTGTTGCGCATTACCGGAAGTTGTGAAATATCGTATTTCCGCATTTTCTCAAAAGCACTTTGAACCGAGTCGGAGGCGTCTACCGTAACCAAACTTAAATGTTTGTGGCGCTCTATCAGATCAATAGCACGTGGCGATTTTTCTTCAAGAAATCCACGTGCCCGCATCCAGTCGTCGTTAAACATTTTGCCCAAATAGCGTGTTCCGTGGTCGTGAAAGATTACCACTACCACATCATCTTCTTTGAATCGATCTTTCATTTGCAGCAATCCTGCAAGTGCCGAGCCTGCCGAGTTGCCTGCAAAAATTCCTTCTTCGCGTGGAATTCGGCGCGTCATGATGGCTGCGTCTTTATCTGTCACTTTTTCGAAGTGGTCAATGATGTTAAAATCAACGTTTGCAGGTAGAAAATCCTCTCCGATGCCTTCGGTGATGTACGGATAAATCTCGTTTTTATCGAAGATTCCGGTTTCTTTATATTTCTTAAAGACCGATCCGTAGGTATCGATTCCCAGTATCTGAATGTTGGGATTTTTCTCTTTCAGAAAGCGGCCCGTTCCGCAAATAGTACCGCCAGTTCCAACACCAACAACTAAATGGGTGATCTTTCCTCCCGTTTGTTCCCAGATTTCGGGACCGGTTTGTTCATAAGGCGCCTGCGAATTGCTGAGGTTATCGTATTGGTTTGGTTTCCATGCATTCGGAATTTCCCGAACCAGGCGGGAAGAAACAGAGTAGTATGAACTTGGATCTTCCGGATCCACATTCGTTGGGCACACGATTACCTCTGCGCCAAATGCACGCAGAGCGTCCACTTTCTCTTTCGATTGTTTATCGGTGGTTGTGAAAATGCATTTGTATCCTTTGATTACAGCCGCAATGGCAAGTCCCATCCCGGTATTTCCGCTCGTGCCTTCGATTATGGTACCGCCGGGTTTTAGTCTCCCATCCCGTTCCGCATCTTCAATCATTTTCAGCGCCATCCGGTCTTTAATCGAATTGCCCGGATTGGTTGTTTCGATTTTAGCAAGAACGGTTGCTTTAATATCTTTTGTGATACGGTTTAGTTTCACCAAGGGCGTATTGCCAATGGTTTCGAGGATGTTGCTGTAATACATGCTGCAAAGGTAATTATTCGGCCGATTGAAACATCGGGTCCTGCGATTTGATTTCGGCAAACATGTCGTTATAAATACGTGCTTTTAATGCAGGTAAATCCTCTTTAGTGAGGCCTTTTGTTGGGTATGGACCTAAAAAATGGATCGATATAGTTCCGGGCCTAACGCTGTAACCGTTTGATGGCGTAACCGAACGGGCGCCAATATTGCACATGGCAACAATAGGATATCCACTTTCAATACCAAATCGAAATGCCCCATCATAAAATTCATTAACGGGTTTTGTTCCTCGGTTGCGCGTACCTTCTGGAAAAATAAAAATACTTTTTCCCTCCTGTAAGGTCTCCAACATGGCTCTTGAGCTCCGTTCGCGCGATTCTCGGCTGCTTCGGTCCACCATAACGCAAACAGTAGTAAACAAATAACCTAAAAGGGGCATTTTTTTGAGTTGTATTTTTGCAAGCGGCTTTATACTCGTTGGCATAGCATAAGCACCTAAAAACATATCAAGATTAGAACCATGGTTACAAACTGCTATACAAGGTAAATTATCATAAAGAGTTGCCCGATTTTTTACACGAATACGAATTCCGGCTGCAAGAAAGAAGAAAGCCGACCAAAATTTGTAAATCGCCATGGTTGGATTGTGTGCTTTTTTACCGAGAAGTATCCGTAGTAAAATGCTCAATACTGTTGAACTCAACAAGAAAGCCAGAAACACGGTGATCAGCCAAACCCAATAAGGAATAAAAAGAATAAATCGGAGGGCATCCAGCATGCCTCAAAAGTATAAAAATCTACTGCGATGCTTATGCAGTTCGAACATATTCCTGTTCATGCTTTTTAAAATAACCGCAAAGAAACAAACCCAGTAGCATTATCTTTAAGCCGTGGAATTGCCTGTTCTTGTTGTTGGTCAGGGGCTTGCCGGATCGGTGCTCGCTATGTCGCTTGTAGAACACGGTATTTCATGTCATATTGCCAACAAACCTGGTTTGGCCATTTCTTCGCATGTTGCTGCAGGACTGTATAATCCGATAGTTTTTAAACGTTTAACCTTAGGGTGGAGAGCCGAAGAGGCGGTTATCAAGGCCCGTTCTTTTTATTCAAATGCCGAATATTCTCTAGGTATACGATTTCTAAATGATAATGGAATTTATCGCATACACAGTGCTGAAGAAGAGGCTAAACTTTGGGAAAAGCGCCTCGACGAAGGATGGGCTCACCATTTAGGAAAAAGCACATTATCAGAAAATAAACCGTGGCTGAATGCTCCGTTTGGCGGGGCTATGGTGCATTCCGGTGGACATATCTATGTGTCTAATTTTTTGGATGCGGTTCGGGGCTATTTTCGTGCTAATGATTCGTTTTTCGATGTATTTGTTGATCCGTATGAATTAGGTAATTCTGAAAACGGAATAATTTGGAATCAGAAGCATTACAGGGCCATAGTTTTTTGCGAAGGCACCGCAGTGGAGCGAAATCCTTTTTTCGAAACGCCATTATTACGGCCTGCGAAAGGCGAGGTATTGATTATTGAAGCCACCGATATTCCGCAGGAAATTTTCAATGGTAAGGTTTACGGAGTTCCACTAGGGAATGGCCAATTTAGAGTGGGCTCTACGTATGAATGGGATGCGCAACATGCCGACCCAACACCACAGAAATATGAGGAACTGGTTCAACAAATCAGGAATTTGCTTCAGGTAAAGTTCAGGGTAATTCGGCATGAGGCGGGGATTAGACCATCAAGTCCTACTCGCCGACCTTTGTTTCTACGATCGAGGCAAAACAACCATGTTTTTGCATTTAACGGACTTGGCACGAAAGGCGTTTTACTGGCGCCCATGTTGGCCGAAGAAATTGCGATGTTTTTAAAATACAATAAACCGGTTCATTCGGAGTTTGGACGTAATTTAGGGTGATGAACATACGTTTGAATAGCCCCACATACTTTGAAAACCTCGATGCAACTAGGTTTTTAGGTTTTTTGCACGTATTTCTGGCGCATTGCTTTTTTACGACAAGTGCAGCGGTAAAAGAATCGACTGCTTTTCATTTTGTGAATGTATCCATTAAAGCGGGCTTTCTCGGTCTCGATTATTTCTTTGTTCTTTCCGCATTTCTGCTCACCTGGCTGGCACTCGACGAAAGACAAAAGACCAAGCAGTTTCATGCGGTCTTTTTTATGATACGTCGCGCAATTCGATTATGGCCACTCTATTTTTTATTGGTTTTCGGCGTTTATTCAATCCATGCATTTTTAGCAAGTCAATTTAATTGGAACGCCTTACCTCCACTTCGCACTTTTTTATTGTTTTATTCCAATTACTACATCATCGAACATGGGCAGAATTTCCTTTTCCTGCTGGTGTTTTTCTGGTCTATTGCCGTTGAAGAGCAGTTTTATCTGTTTTGGGCTTTCGTACTGAAATTCCTGTACCGTTACATTATTTGGATTTGCTTCGGGCTTATTGCGATCTCCATCGTTTTTAGAGCTCTTTATATTCATGAGAACGAACATCTCGCTTTTAACACGTTGAGCGTTGCCGGAAATTTCGGAATGGGTTCATTGGTAGCGGTTTTAGCGTATCGTTCGTCCAATTTCAGGGCTGTTTTCGCTAAACGTTCGCGTGCTTTTTATGCCCTGATTTATTTAATCGGTTTACTTTTATTGCTCAACTACTTCTCGTGGTTTAATCAGGGTTTCATGCTCGTTCTGGAGAAGTTGGTCTTTTCGATAGTATTCGTAGTGTTCATCATGGAGCAATGCTTTGCCGAAAGTCCATTGATTGCATTTGGGCAATTTAAGCGAATGACCTATCTCGGACAGCTTTCTTTAGGTTTGTATTGCTTTCATGGTGCGGTGTTAACATTTATGGTGCCGATGCTAAAAACATGGGGCTTGGCCGAACGACCTTTTCAGGTTTTTTTTCTAAACCCACTGATAATTATATTTTTAACGCTACTAATTTCGGTTTTTAGTTATGAGCTTTTCGAGAAGAAAGTACATAATTTACGACGCTTTTTTTATCCAAAATCCTGTAAAAAATGAATCTATCTGTTTCTGAAATCATGGGCCAGCTTGGCGAAGAGCGCAGCGAATATTTCAATGCCGTTAGTCCGCCCATTATCCAGAGTTCGAACTTTGCATTTAACTCGGTTGCCGAGATGCGTTTGGCTTTGCAGGACGAATTCGGAACGCCGTTTTATACGCGTGGCTACAATCCAACCGTGGCTTTGTTACGGCAAAAACTTGCAGCTCTCGAACATTGCGAAGATGCGCTTGTTTGCGGTTCGGGTTCAGCTGCTGTATCGATAGCAGTTATGGGTTTTTTGCAGGCCGGCGACCACGTTATTTGCGTTCAAAAACCCTACAGCTGGACGTATAAATTACTTAACACGATGCTGCGACGTTTCGGAGTAGAAACCAGCTTTATCGATGGCAGCGAAATGTGTCATTTTGAAGACGCATTTAAGTCCAACACACGAATGGTGTTTATAGAAAGCCCTAATTCGATGACTTTTGAGATGCAGGATATTTCTGCCGTTGCAGAATTTGCCAAGCGGAATAATCTAATAAGCATAATCGACAACAGTTATAGTTCGCCGCTTTTCCAGCAACCGCATAACATGGGAATTGACCTAGTAGTGCATTCGGCCACTAAATTTTTAAACGGTCATTCAGACGTTGTTGCAGGGGTTATCTGCGGTAGCCGTGAGCATATTCAAAAATTATTTGCCAACGAGTGGATGACCTTGGGGCCATCTATATCGCCAAACGATGCATGGCTTTTGCTGAGGGGGTTACGCACCTTGGAGTTAAGGGCCAATCGCTCGGCCGATTCAGCCGAGTATATTGTACCAATACTTGCGAATCATCCTGCAGTGGAACGTGTTTACTGGCCATTCTTAGAAGGAAACCCTCAAGAAGAGCTGGCACGCAAACAAATGACACGTTGCGCAGGGATGTTTAGTTTAGCGATTAAAACAAAGGACGTATCTGGCGTGGAGCGCTTTTGCGATAATCTAAAACATTTCCTCTTAGCCTGTTCCTGGGGTGGATACGAATCGTTGGCTTTTCCGGTTTGCGGTCAAGCACAGTCGATTTCCTACACCAATTCACCGGTGCCTTGGAATGTAGTACGAATGTATGTAGGCATTGAAGATCGGGAGATGCTTTTAGCCGATCTTATACAAGCATTAGCTAAAATTGAAAATTGAGTATTCTAACATGGATTATTTTTGCAACGTAATAAAACCCTTTAAAATGCTTAAGCTCATTTCAACCACTATGTTTTCAAGCCTTTTTTTTTCGGCAATTCAAGGGCAGATACAATATAAATTGCCCTCAAATGTATCGGTTCAAAAAGATTATTCTGAAAATGAAATAAAGGCATCTGGAGATTTGGATCTTGATGGAATAAGCGATTTGGTTGTTTGGGCGGGCTCTGATGATGCCGAAAATAAACTATTTGTATTTACGAGTAAGGCATATAAGGTCAACGGCAGCTTCCAGACAATTAGCTATCCATTCGAATCGTTGGAACTTAATGTAGAAAAAGGGGCACTGGAAATCAAAAATAATGGCTGTATGGGCAGATGTGAGCTGGTCTTGAAATTTGAATTCAACAGCTCATTAAATGACCTAAATCTGATTTACCTTCAAAATAGTCATTTGCCAAGTCTCTATGGCACTGAAATGCAAGATGAAGGATATAATAATGAATATGATTTTAAAACCGGGCTAGCGGTTATAAATAATAAAACACAGAAATTCACTACAACAGTTGTTACTCCAAAAACATTCGATGCCTTTTGGGAGAGAATTAACGAGTAGTAGATTAACTATAAGGTAGATTAAACAATAATAGCGCTACTTAGAGTTAGTGATTGTTTCATCCACCCAACTCTTACCCCATTCCTCTTTTTCCTGCTCGGTCCATAGCTCGGGATAAAATATCCTTTTCTGAAACCTGGGAGGCAAATACTTTTGCCAGTTGGTTCCTCCGGTAGCGGCAATGTCGGCCGGATTGCGTTGCAAATACCGAACAGCACTTTTGTAATGCATTAAGGGCCAGTTTACGTTTACCAATACATCAAAACGACGCATTTTTTCTTTCAGAACAGCGAGATCTTCCCCGCGTTTTTCCAGTTCTCGGAACTTGGCATACACATTTCGCAGTACATTTTTTTCGGCCAGATCAAGTAATCGGGTGGTATATTTCGCTTCAAATTGTTTGAGCGTCAAGGTCTTCTTTCCGCTGGCAAGCTCGGTTGCACCGGCTTTCCAATAAATATGTTCGAATTGTTCGGCAAGTGTTGCATTGGTCGCTTGCAATCTTTCGCGGTGGTCTTTATCTACCAGATACCGAAAATCGGTGGCATACATTTCAATCATGCGGTATTGTGCACTTTGGAAACCCGATGCGGGTAGAAGCGACATCCGGTATTTCAGAAATTGTTCCTGTTCCATGCCATCCACCATTACCTCGAACGAATGCGTTAGGTTTATAAAATACCGATTAACGCGCTCTAAACGAGCGGCGATAAAGCCCAAATCGGCATCGCGTTCGGCAATCTGTTCCAACTCATGCAGGCACAGCTTGAAATACAGTTCCGTAATCTGGTGATACATGATAAAAATCTGCTCATCGGGAAAAGGCGTACGTGGATTTTGCAGGCTCAGCAGGGTGTCGAGGTGGATGTAATCCCAGTAGGTGAGATAATCTGCGTACAGTAAACCGTCGAGATAAGAAACCAAGTCCTGCCCCATGGCATCGTACTTTTCTTTAAGCAAACGAATGCGGTCAACGATTTCATCAGTGAGTTCCATAGCGTGATTTTGGCACAACGAAATTAGGGAAAATTCATCCGCTCGACGGCATATTTTATCGCTCATTACGGCCGAAAAGCATAATTTTGCACCCTTATTTTAGCACACATCATCATGACAGCATTTCGCACCGAACACGATACTATGGGAGCCGTTCAGGTTCCGGCCGATAAATACTGGGGCGCACAAACCGAACGTTCGCGCAACAATTTCCGCATTGGCCCCGAGGCCTCTATGCCCAAAGAAATAATTTATGCCTTTGCCCATTTAAAAAGAGCTGCAGCTCAGGCTAACCGCGATTTAGGCGTTTTGTCGACAGATAAATGTACGCTCATCGAACAAGTGTGTCAGGAAATACTCGACAAAAAACTTGACGATCAATTTCCGCTCGTTATCTGGCAAACCGGTTCGGGAACCCAAAGTAACATGAATGTGAACGAGGTGGTGGCGTATAGAGCGCATGTGTTAAGCGGTGGTTCTTTAAGCGATGAGAAGAAAATTCTTCACCCCAACGACGATGTCAACAAAAGTCAATCGAGCAACGACACATATCCTACGGCGATGCATATTGCGGCCTATACTTCGGTGGTTGAAATCACCCTGCCGGGAATGAAAAAATTGCGCGATAGACTTGCAACAAAAGCGGATGCTTACAAAGACATTGTAAAAACAGGACGCACCCATTTTATGGACGCCACTCCATTAACCTTAGGTCAGGAATTTGGCGGTTATGTGCAGCAGCTCGACAATTCAATGCGAGCCGTCAATAA
>JBKCHQ010000021.1:0-3751 GCA_046302715.1 Bacteroidia bacterium
CATGTCGAGTATGAACGTAATTGCCGGAGAACTCGACGCATAATTCCCGAATATGTCAGCCACACTACACGGAACACAAGATTTCAATCAGGCCAAGCGCGACAGCATCCGCTTTAGCGACGAGGCATTAAAAACCATCGAGGCGCTTATGAAGCGTTATCCCGAAGGAAAACACAAATCGGCTTTGCTGCCCGTATTGCATGTTGCTCAAGCCGAATCAGACGGTTGGCTTAGCCCAGAGGTGATGGACTACGTTGCCGATTTGATGAAACTGCAATCCATCGAGGTATTTGAGGTGGCATCGTTTTACTCGATGTACAACCTCAAGCCAAGTGGGAAATGCCAGCTCGAGGTTTGCCGCACTTCGTCCTGCTGGGCCCGCGGTGCCGAAGATATCATCGATTATATTTCGAAAAAACTCAACATCCGCGAAGGCGAAACAACGCCCGACGGCATGTTTACCCTCAAAACGGTGGAGTGCTTAGGTTCTTGCGGAACAGCACCTATGCTACAATGCGGGGCCGAATACCACGAAAACCTCACCGAAGCACGCGTTGATAGTTTATTGGAACGCCTGCGCAGCGAGGGCAAACGGAAGAATTACACCGATCTAGATTACCAAAATACGAAGTAAACCATGGGTAAAAAACTGCTTTTAGCCAACGATCATATACCGGGAATTCAGTCTTACGAGGTATATCGTGCCAACGGTGGATACCGCTCGGTAGAAAAAGCGCTCAAATCTATGAGTCCGGAGGATGTCGTGGAAGAGGTGAAGAAATCGGGGCTGCGTGGCCGCGGTGGCGCAGGGTTCCCTACCGGGATGAAATGGAGCTTCTTGGCCAAGCCTGAGGGCGTTCCGCGTTACCTGGTATGCAATGCCGATGAGTCGGAGCCCGGCACGTTTAAAGACCGCTATTTGATGGAACGCATCCCGCATATTCTTATCGAAGGGATGATTACATCGAGCTTCGCGCTCGGAGCAAATACTTCGTATATCTACATACGCGGAGAGTATTTTTACGTGTCGCGCATTCTCGAAAATGCCATTGCCGAGGCCTATGCCAACGGTTGGCTCGGGAAAAACATTCTGGGAACCGGCTATAATCTCGACCTTTATGTTCAAGTAGGTGGTGGAGCGTATATCTGTGGCGAAGAAACAGCATTGCTCGAATCGCTTGAAGGCAAACGCGGTAATCCACGCATCAAGCCCCCTTTCCCGGCTATAGCGGGATTGTACGGCTGTCCTACTGTGGTAAACAACGTAGAAACCATTGCGGCCGTTGTTCCCATTGTAAACGATGGCGGCGACGAATACGCAAAAATCGGTATTGGCCGCTCAACAGGAACGAAACTCATTTCGGCTTCGGGCAACATTAACAATCCCGGGGTGTACGAAATTGAACTGGGTGTTCCGGTTGAAGAATTTATTTTCTCCGATCAATACTGCGGAGGTATCGCCAACGGTAAGCGCATGAAAGCCTGCGTTCCGGGTGGTTCTTCGGTGCCCATTTTGCCCGATTACCTTGTGTGCAAAACCGCTGCCGGCGAAGACCGTTTGATGACCTACGAATCGCTCAGCGATGGAGGCTTTGCCACTGGATCGATGCTGGGATCGGGCGGATTTATTGTGTACGACGAGCATCAGTGTGTGGTGCGCAATACCTGGAATTTCAGCCGTTTTTACCATCACGAAAGTTGCGGACAATGCAGTCCTTGCCGCGAAGGAACCGGTTGGATGGAGCGTGTACTGCACCGCCTCGAAAAGGGCGAGGGCCGCTTGAGCGATATTGACCTGTTGGTTGAAGTGGCCAAGCGCATCGAAGGCAATACCATTTGTCCGCTCGGCGATGCTGCTGCCTGGCCAGTTGCCGCTGCCATTCGTCATTTCCGCCACGAATTCGAATACCACGTGTTGCATCCCGACAAAGTAAAAGATGCCAAGCACGGCTACCGCGAACCCATTATGCCGGTGAAACCGCAACCTGTAACCGCCTAACGCATTTGCTACCATGAGTTTACTTAAAGTAACCATCGACAATAAAACCATCGAAGTAGAGCCCGGAACCACCATTCTGCAGGCCGCCCGCATGATTGGCCCCGAGGTAGCGCCTCCGGCCATGTGCTACTACTCCAAACTCAAAACATCGGGAGGCTATTGCCGTACCTGTTTGGTTAAAGTTTCAAAAGGCTCGGAAAAAGATCCGCGGCCCATGCCAAAACTGGTGGCATCTTGCCGCACCACAGTAATGGACGGCATGGAAGTCGAAAATTACACTTCTCCTGAAGTAGTGGATGCCCGCAAAGGCGTAACCGAATTCCTTTTGCTTAACCATCCGCTCGATTGCCCGGTTTGCGACCAGGCCGGCGAATGCCATTTGCAGGACTTGAGCTACGAAAACGGCAAGAGCGCAACGCGCAACGAATTTGAGCGCCGCACCTTCGAGCCCATCGACATTGGCGATAAAATTAAGCTACACATGACGCGCTGCATCCTTTGCTACCGTTGTGTTAAAGTGGCCGACCAACTTACGCCGGGACGTGTGCACGGGGTGATTAACCGCGGCGAAGTGGCCGAGATTTCGACCTATATCCAAAACGCTGTCGATAATGACTTTTCGGGCAACATGATTGATGTGTGTCCGGTAGGGGCATTAACCGACCGTACCTTCCGCTTTAAGAGCCGTGTATGGTTTTTAAAACCAGTGGATGCGCACCGCAATTGCGACAAATGCTCGGGTAAAACCGTTATCTGGAAATACGGTAATGAAATTTACCGTGTAACAGGACGTAAAGATCAATGGGGCGAAGTGGAAGATTTTATCTGCAATACGTGCAGATTCGACAAGAAAGCACCGAGCGACTGGACCGAAGAAGGACCACGCAAAATTTCGCGTCACTCGGTTATTTCGCAAGGACAATATGGCAAAGGAACCAAGTTCGTTGCCTCGCCCGAAACATTACCTAACAAACAACTTAGCTAATTATGGAATGGCTGTTAGTACTCGATAAAACCGTAATTGCATTTGTAGCATTTGCCATTACCTTGCTCATTGCCACCTACAGCACCTATGCCGAGCGTAAGATTGCTGCGTTTTTACAGGATCGTGTAGGTCCTGACCGTGCCGGCCCGTTTGGAATTTTACAGCCCTTGGCCGATGCCGGTAAGTTTTTCTTCAAGGAAGAGATTATTCCCAATACCTCTGATAAGTTTCTGTTTATCATCGGACCGGGTATTGCCATGCTTACGGCCCTTATGACCTCGGTGGTGATTCCCTGGGGCGATACGCTCGACATTGCCGGGCGCCAAGTTTCATTGCAGGTTTCTGATTTGAATATTGGCGTGTTGTACGTGTTTGGGGTGGTATCGCTGGGAGTTTATGGGATTATGATTGGCGGTTGGGCGTCGAACAACAAGTTCTCGTTATTGGGAGCCATCCGTGCATCTTCGCAAATGATTAGTTATGAGCTCAGCATGGGCCTGGCGCTTATTGCCCTCATTATGATGACGGGAACCTTAAGTGTTAAAACCATTGTGGAGCAGCAGCACGGCTTTTGGCACGACGGCTGGTTTACCTGGAATATTTTCAGTCAGCCATTGGGATTTTTGCTTTTCATCGTGTGTGCCTTTGCCGAGTGCAACCGCACGCCTTTTGACCTTGCCGAATGCGAGGCCGAGTTGGTGGGGGGCTATCATACCGAGTACAGTTCGATGAAGCTGGGCTTTTTCATGTTTGCCGAGTATATCAAC
>JBKCHQ010000022.1:0-3878 GCA_046302715.1 Bacteroidia bacterium
GTTACCGTACCGCCAAAGCCCCAACCCAAAGAAAGCGTGTTTTGCGATTTATCGCTCCCATCAATAGGTCCGTTAAAGAGATAATCCTGACTCCAATAGGTAAGATGAGCATTGATACCCATCTTCTTGCTTCTTCTTAAATTGTATCCTTTAATACCGGCCCCGAAGTTTTCGCGGAATGTGTTGTGCTTAAACGATCCCGTGCCGAAACGTCCGTAAATACTCACCACCTGACGGTGTTTAGTGAAGGCAACCTCCGGAATCCATTCGCCACCAAAGGGACTAAAACCGTAGCGAATCCAAGGAAGAATGGTTTTTCCGTATCCTACTTTTATTAAAGGTACCGGAATGGAGTCTTTGCCTCTAAACAAATAATCCCTAAACAAGCCCCCTGCTGAATATATGAGCCATGGATTTGTAAATGCTGCTATGGCGAAATCACGTTTTAACTCGCGAGGGGTGTAATTCGATGTAGAAATAAATCCGTAGGTTGAATTAACATTCGAAAGCCAGGCCGAAGCTGGATTATTACGATTGCTAAAACCGTCACGTATGTTCATCACCGATGCAATGGCCGCAGTTTGTAGCCTAAAGTAATGTAGCGCTTCTCGGTAATACATCGATTTTCGCTGCATCCATCGAATATGCAGGTCGGAACTTGCCATATTGCTGGCTTCTAACGCGCCTCCTGATATCATTGCCAATTCCTGTCGAGATGCATTCAGGTCTGCAAAATAGCCGTCAAATCCTAAACGACCCATCGGCGTCCAAAACGGAATTGGGGCGCCCAATTGATAATTGGCACCGCTAATTTGAAATTCGCGCATACGCCCCATTTGACCATATACATCTTGTTCCAATGCCATGAGCATTGTCTCGATGGGGGCATCAACAAGAAGCATACGTGCCGCACGCAGCCAAATAGACATTTTATGCTCGTGCCAAGTGGTATCGCCACGGTATTGTTTTGGAATTATCGAATCTTCCCAGGCTGTTAACTTTTTCTGTAAGGTTAATACAGTGGGCACACCACTCGACACCCCATAAGGATAATCGCCCAAAATGCTATACTGTATGCGGTCGCTATACTGTATTTTAAATTTTCTTCGGCGCGCTCGTGGTTTGGGAGGCCTTATTACCTGACCATCACGCCAAATCTTTGGGTTACCGTTGTTAAATAAGGAATCATTCCAATATTTACTGGTATCAACGGGAGTTTCGGTCTTTTTAGGCTTAACCGTATCTGCAGGCGTATTTGTTGGCTTTACGGGTTGCTGGGCATATACGCCCAATCCCCAAAGCAAACAAATAACAAGTAAAATTCTCTTCATGAGCGCGTGTGGTGCGGATACAAATCTATTTAAACAAAGCAAAAATAAAACATCGGGGCTTTACTCTTTTGCACACGATCGCATTAAATTTTGTATAATTCAGATTATCAGGGGTATAATAATTAAGACGTTGGGCTTATTAACATTTTATGGGCATGCTTATTTGTGGTGCTTGAGTGCTTCGCGTTTGCTGAGTGGGCTCAAAGGCTGCTCCTGAACAAACTTTACCACAGCGGCTTTTTTATAAGGATACACCGAGCGAAGAGCCCAGCCGATAGCTTTGCGAATGAAAAAATCTTTATGTGGTGCAAATCGGGCACACAGGTAAAAAAGTAAATCTATGTTGGTATCTTCTCTGTATTTAAGTTGAAAAATAATGGCTGAGCGATGCAGCCATAGATTGTTGCCATTTTCCCATCGTTCTAATGTTGGATAAATTTGCTGTGGAAATTTCTTAAAATAAGCCCCAAGCAAAGTACCTGCCAGGTAATCTACACTGTCCCACCAGCTGTTAGTAATAATGAGGTGTTCTAGTACCTCAAGATCTTCCAGCGCGTATTTATTCTTTCGTTTACTCAGCAAATCCATGGCATTGTAGTGCATCTCGCGTTGAGGTACTTGCCATAGTTTTTGTGCAACCTCATTTATATCGCTGGTTTTGAGCGGATAAAGCCCCCAGTGTTCTTTTAAGATTAGTTTACGTTGAGGCGCAGGTATTCCGTAAAAATCGAATTTATTTTTCATGTAGGCTGCCATGGAACATGCTCGCTCAATGTTGGCAACTTCGGAAGATTTTTTAGCTAAGTGGACAATCCAAGTGTCGACAGTCATTGATTTTCCGGCTCAAAAATTATTGCGAAATTTACAATGACGGATTAAACCTTAAACATTAAATCATAACCCTTGAAGAGGTAAATTACTATTCGCTTATGCCACTCCAGCGTTCCAGTTTGCGGATGGGCCGTGTACCAAGCCAGGCCAAAAATCGGTTCATACCCGCTTTACGCATTTGTTCCATGCAGAATTTTTGCATTTTTTCTGCAGTATCAATTTCGGGCGGGGTGAGAAACCGTCCTTTCTCATAACACATGGAACAAAATTTCATGCTTTTGCTACCATCTTTTTCAGTTCCTCCTCCCTGCTTATCTTTTTTCAAGGGATAGCCGCAACTTTGACAGAATTTGTAGGTTTTCATTTCGGAACGAAAGTTAAGGGCAAATCCAATTTAATGAAATGATGTATGTCAATTCTTGAATATGCATTTATTACGTTCAACACAGTAGAAGCATGCTTCTCAAAGAAATTTTATTTGCTTTCTGCTACCTTCTATTTTTAAACGTTCTGATGTATTTTGCAAATCTAGTCCTGAGGTAGTTTTACTACTCTGCATCCTTTTGTACCTTTGGGGCTCCCAAAAACAATACGAGCATGGAAACCACTGTTTACCAGCCCCAAAATAAAATCCGCATAGTTACTGCTGCTTCGCTGTTCGATGGCCACGATGCCGCCATCAATATCATGCGCCGCATCATCCAGAGCTCGGGCGCCGAAGTTATTCACCTCGGGCACGACCGCTCGGTTGAAGAAGTGGTGAATTGTGCCATTCAGGAAGATGCGCAGGCCATTGCCATGACATCCTACCAAGGCGGGCATATGGAGTATTTCAAATACATGTACGATCTGCTCAAGGAGAAAGGTGCCGGACACATCCGCATTTTCGGCGGCGGCGGCGGAACTATTCTACCTTCCGAAATCGAAGAGCTGCATCAATACGGTATTGCGCGCATTTATCATCCCGACGACGGACGTGCTATGGGCCTGCAGGGTATGATCAACGACCTGATGCAAAAATGCGATTTCCCCACCGGCATTAACCTCAACGGCGAAGTGGGCCACCTCATCGAGAAAGACTGGAAATCGATTGCACGCCTCATCTCGGCAGCCGAAAACAATCCCGAAGGAGCAGGTGCAGAAATGGAGCGCGTGCATCAACTTGCGGCACAAAGCAAATCGCCTATTCTGGGCATTACCGGAACAGGCGGTGCCGGAAAATCATCGCTCGTTGACGAACTCGTGCGCCGTTTCCTCATCGATTTCCCCGATAAACACATTGGTGTAGTTTCGGTCGATCCCTCGAAGCGCAAAACCGGCGGTGCCTTGCTGGGCGACCGTATCCGCATGAATGCCATCCGTAATCCGCGCGTGTACATGCGCTCCTTGGCCACACGCCAGAGCAACCTCGCACTGAGCAAGCACGTGAAAGAGGCAGTCGATATTCTCAAAGCCGCTCAATACGATTTAATCATTCTCGAAACCTCGGGCATCGGACAAAGCGATACCGAAATTCTCGACCACAGCAATGTGAGTTTGTATGTGATGACCCCCGAATATGGCGCTGCCACGCAACTCGAGAAAATCGATATGCTCGACTTTGCCGACCTCATTGCCCTCAATAAATTCGACAAACGCGGCGCTCTCGATGCCCTGCGCGACGTAAAAAAACAATACCAGCGCAACCATAATTTGTGGGATACCGATCCCGAAACA
>JBKCHQ010000023.1:0-2415 GCA_046302715.1 Bacteroidia bacterium
AACCTGAAATATCGGGCTCAACTAAATTTTTTCTACTCATTTTAAAACCAAATAACTTGAAAAACCTGAAAACCTCTGTTATCCTTGCACTTCTAGCGCTGTTGGCTTTTAATTTTAATGCCTGTAAAAAAGATGACGATACCGAAAAGCCTACCCTGGCTATAATTGAGCCCCTTGCCGGCGATACGCTTTATTTATTGCAGGACCCTGAAATTCATGTTGAATTTACAGCCTCTGATAATGAGGAACTGCACGAGGTAAGTGTTGAATTGAAAGATAAAGAAGGCAATTCGTTTCTGAGTTTAACCGAGGATGTAGATCAAAAGACATTTAGTTTTCATGATCATGTAATGCCCGACATTGTAGCAGGCATTGAATTTACCTTACGCATAGAAGCCAATGACCATTCGGGAAATTCTAATGAACAGGAAATAGAGTTTTATGTAGTGCCTTGATATTATTTTAGACAAAAAGTAAAATAAATAAGCGCTGCATTAAGGTTTTATGAAATTTTGTACTGCAGCGTTTTTAAATGGATTTTTAAGGAAGTAATTAATACTTTTGTTAGAAGTTATTAACTTAAGTATGTTTAAAATAATTCTTTCAATAGTACTCTTTTTGGGGTTTTCAAATATTTCATTTTCAAATATTTATGATTTCGAATCGCCATTTAGTCCACAGCCTTATACAGGTTCTGACTCGTTAGTAGTAAAAGTAAACGGCGACCAAAATGCATTTATGTGCCCTTTCTTAACGCCAATGTTTCTTGAGAAGTTAAGACAAAATCATGCAGTTGGGGTCCATAAAAAGGAAGATTTGAGCATTCATTTTACTATTCAAAAGTCTGATTTCTCTGAGGACTTGATATATAAGTTGGCCGAGAATGTTGGGTATATGCGGAGTCTAATCCATATAGAGCACCACGATAAATAATTAGTTTTTCATTTCTATTTTTCAATTACTCTTATGCCAAAGTATTTACTTCGGTTTCTTATCATTATTCTGAGCTTAAGCTCGGTATTGAAGGCTCAGGACAATACGTTCTACAGAAAATTTAATTTGCCGGGCATGCACGGTGGTCTCCAACTCGAAGCTACTAGTGATGGTGGTTTTGTGGCAACAGGTCAGCACGAGGGCAACGGTAGCGCAGGAGGCTGTGATATTTATGTTTACCGTGTCGATCCTTGCGGTAATAACTTGTGGTACAAAATGTATGGAACCGGCGGTACTGATGGCGGCAAATCAATTAAGCAAACTTCTGACGGGGGATTTATTGTGGCTGCTCACTATGGCAATGGGCAAGGTGCATTATTAAAACTTGATGGTGAAGGAGATGTGGAGTGGGCCAAAACGTATTCTAACACATCATGGGTAATGTATGCCGAAGAAACGGCAAATGGCGACTATATCTGCATCGGGCATAATGGTAACTTATCTGTTTTTCGAACCAATTCGCAAGGCGACGTCCTTTGGTCAAAATCCTTAGGGAATATTGGTAATATGTCGTTCTATATCAGCGAACTTCCTAACGGCGATTTTATCTTTCCATCCACTAACGGACTCTCAGGCAAGGATGTAGCTGTAACCCGACTGTCATCTAGTGGCAATTTAGTGTATTCGCATCAAATTGGAGGTACCGGCTGGGGCGCTGGCGATCATACCGAATGGTCTTGTAAAGGCATGCTTGATCCTACCAAAGACTTTATTTATGTTACCTCACCAACTGCGGTTGGTGGATCAGAAAACATTATGATATTCAAAATGCGGGTTTCTGATGCATCTATTGTTTGGGCCAAATCACTTGGCGGAGCCAATTCAGACCAATCCAGAGAAATTACACTATGTCCTGGAGGTATTGCTATTGTGGGTAATACCGATTCCTATCCAGTTAATGTTGGCTCTAATCCAACCATTACCGAAAACATGTCGGAACGTGATATCTTACTCACGAAACTAGATACTTCCGGTAATATCATTTGGTCGCGTACCTATGGAGGTAATGCACGTGACAGAGGAATTGGGGTGAAATATAATTTTAACGATAATAGCTTTAATATTTCCTCTTTTTCGAGTTCTGCTTTCTTCCAAGCTTCTTTTTTTGATCCCGTTTTCATTAAAACCGATTCGCTTGGGAATGTAAATTGTCAAATGAACTCGCCCAATCTTGGGGTGTTTAATGTGACTCCAGCATACGCTCCCGGTGCACCTTCAGCCGACGCCTATCCGATTGGGGGAAGCAGTTTTATACCTAGTATAAATAATTATGTTCCCAATGATGTGTATGTGTGTCAAAATTGCTCTACCGAACCGGCTTTTACGCCATCCGATACTATTGTTTGTGTTAACGAGCCGGTATATTTTATAAATACTACCACCGTAGGTCTAACCTGTTTTCAGGAATGGCTCATAGACGGG
>JBKCHQ010000024.1:0-4752 GCA_046302715.1 Bacteroidia bacterium
ACCATAATTTTGTCGCCCGGCTCTACTATTTTAAATGCTTCCTGAAGATCCCAAGTAGCTTTTCGTAATTTTCGTGTAATAAGATCGTTGGGACGATGTGCCGAATTTTCCACTCGACAAAGGTAAACATTGGAATACGCAAATCATAAATAGTTTTAATGGTAAAAAACCTTTATTGAGTGAAGAAAAATTCTTTATTTGCATTACCTATCTTAAAACTGAGTACATGAAAAATCGTTACACCCATTATCCATTAATTTTTGTTTTACCATTTTTACTCTTGCTTTCAGCACCCGTTTTGGCTCAAAATATCTTTTGGAGCGACTCCTTTGATGCGCCAGCTGGAGGAGCCAATAACAATAATAACGGACAAGGCTGGACGTTGAATTCGGGCGGTAATGGAACCAATAATTGGTACATTAACTCACCTACGCAAACAATTGGTTGCAGCAGCACAGGAAATATGCTGCATATCTCATGCGAAGGTTTTTTGTGCGGTTTTTTTGGGGGGCCCAACGATCCTGTTTATAGCGCTGCAGCAAGCAACAACCGTACGGCTGTTTCACCCAACATCAGCACAGTGGGTGTTGCAAGCCCTGCGTTAAGTTTCGAATTTGTGTGCGAAGGCATCCCGGGTGAAGATTATGGCTTATTAGCCTTTAGCAACGATGGCGGCACTACCTGGAATGAATTTCCGGAGCGTTATGAGGGGGTGAGTACCTGCTCCTTGATTACCATTCCGCTTACGGCTACTTACCAGAACATCAGCAATTTTAAAATTCGCTTTCGCTGGATTGAGTCGAACGCCAGTAATGGTCTAGATCCGGCTTTTAGTGTGGACAATATTAAACTTAGCACCAATAGTGCGGTATGCGTACCTCCAACCGTTAGCGCAGGCAGTAGCGTATCTATATGCGGCGGAGGTTCAGTAACTATCGGTGGCGCGCCAACAGCTACGGGCGGTACGTTAACCAACTATGTGTATTCGTGGTCGCCCGCTACAGGGTTATCGGCCACCAACGTTGCCAATCCCACGGCAAGCCCTGCCACCACCACAACCTACACGGTTTCAGTACATGGCGGCGACGCGAGTTGTGCGGCTACATCAACAGTAACGGTAACAGTAGGAACTGCACCCACAGTAAGTATAACCCCTGCAGCCTCTACTACCATTTGCCCGGGCGCATCTGTACAACTCAACGCAACATCAGGATTAACAAGTTATAGCTGGACCACTCCCACAGGTGCGCAAACAGGCGCATCCATTCAAGCATCGGTGGCAGGTGCATATACCGTTACAGCACAGAGCGGCGGTGGTTGTTCGGGCACATCGAGCCCAACCAACATCACCGTAATTAATGTGCCCAATCTTACGACCAATCCTTCAGGCAATGTAAGTTTGTGTGTAGGGCAAAATTTACCGCTTACGGCAAGTGCAGGTTTTGCCAATTACACCTGGATTACGCCGAGCGGCCAGGCTTTGGGGCAAACAATAAACGCATCGCAGGCAGGCACCTACACGGCAAGTGCCCAGTTTCAGGGCTGTTCGGTACAGGCAGCGTCCATAACAGTTACAGAAGGCAATTCGGGCAGCATTTCTATTACCGTGCTTGGTTCATCCGTGATTTGCGAAGGCGAATCGGTAGTTTTAACCGCACCGGCTGGATTCCAGAATTATGTTTGGTCGAATGGAGCTACAGGTACCAGCACCACCATACAAACCGAGCAAACCGTAACGGTTTCGGCCAGTAATCAGGGCTGTACAGTAACTTCAGAACCCGTATTTATAGCGGTAACAACCCCACTACCAATAACAGCAAGCGTTTCGGGCCCTACAGCCTTATGTCCGGGAGCCATTACTGAATTGCAGTCGAGTGCCGGATTTACCGATTATGTATGGACAGGTCCCACCACCACCCTTAACGGTCAAAATATTACCGTGGGCGAAGCCGGTGGCTATAGTGTGCAGGCTACCGACATTAATGGCTGCACCGCAACATCAAACACGGTGCAGCTCACCGCTATTCAAACGCCTACATTAACAGTAAGTCCTAGCGGGCCGGTTTCTATTTGCGATGGCGAAACAGCCACCTTAACGGCAAGTGCAGGATTTGGGAATTATTTATGGAATACACCAAACGGAACAGTAGCCGGCCAAAGCATTGAAGCTGCAGAAGAAGGGAATTATTCGGTACAAGCCGTATTTTCGTCATGCACGTTAAATTCTCCATCCGTATTTGTGGCCGTGCAATCAGCACCCACATTAGGTATTTCTTTAAATGGCAGCACCACAGTTTGCGCGGGCGAATCGATAGTACTGACCGCAGAAGATGGTTACGACAGTTATTTATGGTCGAACGGTGCCACCACGCAATCTATTACTGTGGGTACATCGGGCAGCTATTTTGTAACAGCAGCGGCCGAACTGGGTTGCGATGCCGTTTCTAATGAAGTAGTAATAAGCATTATTCAACCGCCAACTGCTGCATTTACCTACGACCAAATTGAACCACAAAATACGGTACAGTTTACCTACACGGGCGCTTTCGCCAACGATTTTACCTGGATTTTTGGAGGTGGAGTAACGAGTACTAACCAAAATCCTATTTACCAATTCCCATTTGAAGGCACCTGGCCGGTAACCTTAATTGCGACCAATCCATGCGGATCCGACACCCTCGAATCGGAAGTGGAAGTAATTAAGATTGGGTTTGAAGATATTGATGGCGTTTCGGTAGAGGTGATAAATGATGGCAGCGCCTGGATTATTCGGGGTACATCAAGCCTTTCCGACCCCTTGATTTTGGAAGTGTGGAGTTTAGATGGGCGCAAATTAAGCAACAGCATAATTAACGGGAATGTTATTAACGAACATATTTCCTATTCAAGTTTTGCTGCAGGCGTGTATATTCTTAGCCTAACAAAAGGAAATCAACGAGCATCAATAAAGATGATTAAAGGATAATCCATCTTAATAATAAAATTGACAGAACCGCAATGCGCATAGGAACTAAAATAATGCTTGTTGCGGTTTTGTTTTTGTGCTCCGTAATCGGCTTCATGGTTCGCTTGCCCCGTATATTCAGTAAGATTAATATGGAGTTGCATGCGGCATTTTATTTTGGAGCAGTTTTAGTTTTATGTTTCTTATTTCCTAAAAAATGGGGTGTAGTTTCTATATTCTTAATCCTTTTTGGAATCTTCATAGAAGTGGCGCAGCATTACTCCAATAAAATTTCGATACGATTAATTGGTAAACGCATTCATGGTAATTTCGATCCTTATGATATTGCATATAATATGTTGGGCTTAGGTATTGGGCTATGTGTATTTCATTTTGTAAAAGGGCTACACAAGAGGAATAGATGAGCACCATGTTTAATTAATTTTTCAAAAAACAAAAATAATTTACCTGTTGATCGTTATACGACAAAAACAGGGCAATATCATGAAAGTATTCTGGAATTTCATTAAGCAGCATGGCATTCCCATTATCCTACTTTTATTCATATTTCCATTGGGAGTTATTTATATGTGGCTTTGGACTCCGTGGAGAAAGGCTTTTAAAATTATTTTAAGTGCTTTACTCATTATTTTCAGCAAACACATGGTGGTATTATACATGATTTTTTATGGGTATTTTTTATATCCTGAAGCTTCGGCAGTATTGAGTCATTATTGCTTTGGAGATGGCAGCAGACTAGTAGTTAACAGCGATTATTTAAAACGATCACGGGTTATTTTATATCACCTCAAAAAAATGAAAACTGGTAAAAAAAGAAGAATCAGTATGCATCAAATGGATGATTTAAGATTAAGCTATGTCTTAAATCCATTACATATTGAAAAATTGGCAGACAAAGTAGTTATTACCCAACAAATAGAATTTAACGATAAATCAAAAACTAAGTTTGGCCCAATAGAATTAAGTGATGGCATAACGCATGTATTTGACTGCACGCCCTTTTTGTTTTATGCTGAATTTCCTTTGTCAGAAATTGATTACAAAAAAGAAATAAAACCAAATATATTTGAGGCTGAATTTAGTAAGAATCATAAGTCTTGTAAAACCTGTTTTACCAGAAATATTATTGACTATAAATAAAAATGAAAACTCCTCATCTGCTTATTTTTTCTTTGCTTTTATCAAACTGGATCTGCGCTCAAGCGCAGTTCGAAAACAAAGCCACATGCTCTCAAAAGGAAGAGAAAATGAAAGGCTTTCCTGAACCTTCCATCATAAATACGTGCACATGGTTAAACTATGAATGCGTTGAAAGCGCTTTCCCCAATTTTAACGGCAGATATAATAGCTCATATACAATTTCAAAACTTATAAACGGCAAATACGTTGAAATAATAGCAAATGATTTATTCAATGAAAAGAAGAATATTCTTTTGGAACGAATTAATGTTGAGGCAAAAAAAATATTTAAAGAGTTGAAAGCTGCTGATCCTTATAATTGTTTGAGAGATTATGAAACAGCGCCCTTATACACATTCGATGAGTTGGAAATTTATTTTGATGAAGAAGGTTTTGTTTTTTGCTTTGGGTTTGGTTTTGATCTGTATTGTGAACCCTTTACAGAAGCAGATATTCGATATACATTTTCATACCCGTCCAAGACGTTTTAAATTAGGGTAAAAAATTTGGAGTTGGTCCGGATAAAATCCGGTATGTTTAAATCGCTAAACAAAAACAAACCCAACTCCGGCATGAAGATCACATTATTTGCTCAGATATTCCAAAAA
>JBKCHQ010000025.1:0-15774 GCA_046302715.1 Bacteroidia bacterium
AGACGAAATGGTGTGTGCGCCTAGGTCTTCTTCGTAGTAAAAGCCAGTCTCAATGGGCGGACCAATTCCAAATTTTACTCCCGGAAATTCGGCTTCGAGGGCTTCGGCTAGTAAATGCGCCGAGCTATGCCAAAGGGTACGTTTACCCTCGTCATCGTTCCACGTTAATAGTTTTAATGTGGCGTCTGAAGTTATGGCCCGAGTGGCATCCCACACTTCGCCATTTACTTCAGCAGCAAGTACGTTGCGGGCTAAGCCCTCACTTATGCTTTTAGCAATATCTAAGGCCGTTACGCCCGATTCGTATTGACGAACCGAGCCATCGGGCAAAGTAATCTGAATCATAGTTTATTCAAAAATAGCCCGCAAAGATAGCTAATTCTCTTAGTTTTGTTTTAATACTTGTAAGTTAGACTCTCGAATACCGCGATACCATTAGAACCGTGTTAGCGTGATTAAATAAATATCTTAAGCCTGGGCGGTAAGCACCGCCTAAATTCTATCTTTGTGGCTTGATTTAGATATAATCATGGAAATTATTCCTTCTTCATTTTACTCTACCGAAAATCTGAATGCTCTGCACACTTCGTTTAATGCAGGAAAGCCATTTAAGCATGTATGTATTGATTCTTTTCTCAGCACCGAGTTTGCCGATACGCTGTATTCCAATTTTCCGGGATTTGATAAAATGTCGCGCAATTACCATGGTTTAAACGAGTTTAAATCGGAGGGCGCCGGGTTTGATCAGTTTCATCCCTCGTTTTCGGAGCTTAAAGCAGCGCTAAATAGCCCCGAGTTCTACAAAGCCATTTCCGCCATTACCGGTATTCCCGATATGTTTTCGGTTGAAGATGCCCTGGGTATGGGTGTGCATCAAGGGCAAAATGGATCGTATCTTGATATCCACATTGACTTTAATATTCACCATGTAGAGAACATTCATCGTCGTACGAATTTGCTCATTTTCCTAAATAAAAACTGGAAAGAGGAATACGGCGGAAAGGTTGAGTTCTGGAATGGCGATGTGAGTAAACTGGAACAAGCCTATTTGCCTTCGTTTAACCGATGTGTGATTTTCGAAACCAATGAAATCTCGTATCACGGATACAGTAAAATTACAATCCCTGAAGACGAATCGCGCAAATCGTTTTATGCCTATTACTATACTACCTTGCGGGAAGACGCTACAGGCTATCACGATACTGTGTTTAAAGCGCGTCCGGAGGAAGGCATTGTAAAAAAGGTAAAGACCGATGTTAAAGAAACCCTAAAAAACACGGCAAAAAAGGTATTTAAAAAATTAGGAGTTAAATTTTAATGAACGCTGAAGCTTTAAAACATACGGAGTATATCAACTACCCCTGCCACTTAAGTCGGCTCGAATGGATTTACGATACCATTGAACGTATGCGGTATATCGATAAGCCGGTTCATGTGTTGGATGTTGGTGCCGGAACGGGCAATGTTACCATCCCGCTCGGACTTATTAAAGATGCGCACATCTTAGGTATTGATATTCATCAACCCACCCTCGATATTGCCATTGCTGCGAATACGTTTAGCAATGTTGCCTTTCGCTTTCAGTACTTACAGGATTGCCCCTTGCAAAACCAACGGTTTATTATCCTAACCGAGGTATTAGAGCACATCGACATTTATCCCGAAATTCTAAAATACATAGCGGATAATGCCGATAAAGACATGCAATTATTGATTACCGTACCCAATGGACGCGGCCCGTTTGAAATATGTATGCAGCCGCTGTATTTGATGCGCAAAATGGGGCTTAATAATTTTATTCTAAAAGTGAAGCGATTGTTGGGAAAGAAAGAACCTTATTCGCAGAACTACGAAACCCCGCATGTAAATTTCTTTACTGTTTCGCGCATGAAACGCGAGGTTGCGGCCTTAGGAATGGAAGTGGTGGAGGTTAAAAACGCCTACGTTTTTGCTCCTATTATTGAAACGTATTTGCCTTTTATTCCGCTTAAGGCCATTGCGAAACTGGATCAGAAGCTGGCCAATGTAGTACCCCACTGGCTGGCATCGGGCTTTTATTTTCGCATCGCATTTAAACAGTCCTAACGCATTTATCCTGCTTTAATTTCTTCTCTACCGTCGGCATGACGGGCAAAACGTGTTTTTGAACGGTCGTGCACCTGGTCGTATTTAGGCCAGGGCCAGCCACCAAATCCGGTAGCGTGATAATCCTCAAAGGCCTGTTGTATTTCGGCTTTTGAGTTCATCACAAATGGCCCGTATTGAATCACCGTTTCGCCAATTGGTTTGCCCTGCAAGATTAAAATTGAGGCGCCATCTGCTCCGGCTTGCAGGCTTACCGGAATTTGTGCGTTTAATTCGGCCATGTGGTATTTGGGCAAATTTGTTTGGCCCAGTTTAAGGCCTTCGCCTTCGTAGAAATATAAATTTCGGTTAATGCCAGCAGAAGCAGCGGGTAAAGTCCATTCAGCATTGGGCTCCATGATAATGTTCCAAACGGCCACTTCATTCGCAGCCTCTGCAGCCCATGAGTCGGGTGGAGGATTGGGTGCTTTCTGATCGGATAAATGGCCTGAAATTATTTCAACCTCGGTTTTTCGGCCTTGTGCATCGCTATGCCGCAATACAGGAATATTTTCTTTCCAGAACATCGAAAAATGGGGCTTTACCATTTTATTTCGGGCCGGAAGATTAAGCCATATTTGAAACAGCTCCATGGGATTAGGCTCATCGCTTTTTAGAAGTGGAAACATTTCGGAGTGTTGCACACCGCCTCCGGCAGTCATCCATTGCACATCGCCATTGCCGTATCTACCCGAAGCGCCCATCGAATCGGCGTGGTCAACCAGGCCTTTACGTACCACAGTAATGGTTTCGAAGCCACGATGCGGATGCCCCGGAAAGCCCGGCACCGTTTTGCCGTGATACATTCTAAATCCGTCTTTTACGATAAAATCGTCGCCCATGTGTCGCCCCTGAAAATGTCGATTGTCGGGGCCCATTTGAGCATTCCCCTCCGGAAAAAAATCTTCGTGATGCACGCAAAATAAAAATGGGTCGGAGGTTTCCCACTGATAGCCCAGCGGTTTAACTGAGTTAACGGCGTTTATCTCGGCTTCGGTCATGGAATTGGATACGTTACGTGCCCGATAAAACAGCGGTATGGTAAACAATCCGCCGGCTATAGCCAGGCTGCGTTGTATAAAGTTTCTGCGGTTTGGGGCTTCTTTCATGATTGTTTTTCTATCAACGAATTTCGAGAATTCTTGTTTACACGCGGTATTGGATTTTTTATTTTTATTTTGCCCGTATCATGGAGGTTAGGTTTAATACACAATTTATAAACGGCCAATTTCAAACAGGAGCTTCGGCAGAGGTAACGGAGGTTATTGAAAAATACTCGGGTCGCTTGTTGGCGCGCGTAAATCATGCTTCTGATGCCGATGTGGAACATGCTGTTGAATCTGCGGTTAAAGGGTTTTCGCATTGGTCGCAAACTTCGGCTGAACATAGGGCGGAGCTGTTACGCAACGTAGCCGATGCATTGGAGCAAGAGGCCGATTTGTTTACACAGCTCATTTGTGCGGAGGCCGGTAAACCTATTGCGTTGGCGCGCGTTGAGGTGATGCGTGCCGTTGGGGTTTTGCGTTTATCAGCCGAAGAAGCATTACGCATCAGTGGACAGGTTTTTTCGGTTGACTGGGGTGTAGGTACTGGCAAGCAGGCTATGAGCAAACGCTTTCCTATTGGCCCGGTATTGGGATTTTCACCCTTTAATTTCCCCCTAAATCTGGCAATGCACAAATTGGGGCCGGCTTTGGCTTGTGGATGCAGTATTGTTTTAAAGTTGCCGCCACAAGCTCCCTTGAGTATGTTGTATTTATGTTCGTTGTTTCAACGCTGTGGCTTGCCTGCGGGTGTTTTAAATGCGGTAGTATGTTCCAATACTGCGGCGCAAAAACTGGTGATTGATGAACGATTTGCCTTGTTTTCATTTACAGGAAGCGACTCGGTGGGTTGGCAGTTAAAAAACCTGGCAGGTAAAAAGAAGGTGGTATTAGAGCTTGGTGGAAATGCCGCTGTTATTGTTGATAAATCTGCCGGTTTGATGAAGGCTGCCCGCGAAATAGCCCGCTCGGCATTTATGTATGGCGGGCAAGTATGTATTTCGGTGCAGCGCATTGTAGTACATGAGACCGTTTATGAAGAATTTAAAGCGCTACTGTTACAAGAAACTTCGTGCATGGTAAGTGGCAATCCGATGGATGAAAATGTGCTTAACGGTCCCTTAATTTCCAAAGCGGCGGCTAATGCTACGCTACATCGAATAGCCGAGGCGGTTGAGGCCGGCGCAGTATGTTTTTCGGGCGGAACGTATTTAGACGAGGAGCATAATTTGATTGCTCCAACCTTGTTGGAGAAGGTCTCCTTTGATAGCAGTGTTTGGTGCGTTGAGGCATTTGCGCCGCTGGCCTGTTTAACGCCTTTTGATGAATTTGATGTAGCGATAGACATCGCCAACAACAGCCGTTTTGGCCTTCAGGCAGGTGTTTTTTCGAATGATTTTTCAAACATAAATGCAGCGATGCATCGTTTGCGTGCGGGTACAGTTTTAATCAATGCAGCACCCGGCTTAAGGATGGATCATTTGCCGTATGGTGGTTTAAAGGACAGCGGAATGGGCAAGGAAGGCGTTCGGAGTTCCATAGAGGAAATGACAGAGGAACGGGTTGTTATTTGGTAATATAATTTAATTGGTTCAAAAAAAAAGCTGCCTTTTTGGGGCAGCTTTTTTGAATATATCAGTTTTAAATTAGTGTTTAACCACTAGTTTAAGCGCTTGACTTTCGTTGCCAACTTGAACATTTACCAGGTAAATCCCAGATTTTAGGTTTTCTGTGTTTAAAGCAAATTGGTATTTGCCTTTTGCTAAATCAGTGTTAGCTACCTGATCAACAGTTTGTCCTAACATGTTATGAATTGAAATACGAACATTAGCAGATTTCTCAGTATTCACTTTCAATACGGCAACTTCATTGGCTGGATTAGGAAGGATTCCAGCTTCAAATTGAGCAGCTTTTACCGGAGCGATACCAACATTTTCGTAGTCGGCAGGAACTGAAAGGTAAACGATGTCAGCCGGGATATCGAACGGATGGAATGAAGTATTGTTAATGGTTACAGCTGAGCCGGGGAAATAATCGCGCTGATAAACTAAGTGTACATTTCCATCAACACGACGTGCCATAGAGCAATATACATATTCGTTCAATTGGTCGAAACCTGCAGATTCATCACCTACTAAATCGGTAGGTGCTAACCATGATGCACCGCCATCAGAAGATTTGGTAATGTAGATGTGTTTGCGGCTTGGCTCGGTTCCATCTGCTGAATAGGTAAGACCTTCCTTAGCACCTGAATAAGTTAAATAGATAGTACCGTTAGCATCAATACCTGCGCTTGGTTGTAGTGTTAAGCCAGAACCGTAAGGTACGGGGCCTGCTGTTGATCCGATAGCTGCGTAGCTGGTAGAAATAGTAGCCACGTTATCACCATCATCGTCAACGATATCAGCGATTAGGCTCAACGAGTCGAGGCCGAAACTTTCGTTCCAATATAACATACCGCTAGTTCCAGGGTAGTATGAATAGCTATCGTCTGTTGTATCGTCGTTACTCATGCGCATCAAACCGAACCATACGTGCACCTGATCGTTGTTGTCAATCAAAATTGCATAGTTACCATCACTTACATCAATGGCTTCCGGAATGTAAGAACCATCCACTAAAACGGAGTCAGCATCGCCATCGCCATCGAGGTCGGTGATGGTTTGATCGTCCCATGGTTCGTAAGGGAATGACCAAATTTGCGTAGAATCCCATGTAACACCATTATCAGTAGATTTCCACAACATAACGCGAGAATTGGTTTCGCCGGCTACAAATGCTACGGTATTACCGCGTGCATCAATAGCGTAGCTGTCGCCACTAAAGCTTGAAAAGATGGTTGAATCTACACCAGGAGCTACGATAGAGGTTTCAGTCCATGTAGCGCCACCATCGGTAGAACGATTGTAAAGTAATGCGCCATTAATGCCGTTAAATGGAGCACCAGTAAAAGTGCCACCTGAAGGTTCTGTTAAACCAATAGCGTGAACGGTTTTTCCATCAGGGCCGCCCACAGCCATACGTGGCCAAATAAAAGGCATTTCAGTTACTCCCGTAGAATTCCAGTTTTGAGTTGCATCGGTGTAGGGGTTGCGGCTTACCTGCAATGCGTCGATATCGGTGCGGTGAGCAATTACAATATCACCCACATCCGTAATACGGCCAATGGCACCGAAACCGGTACGTGCGGGCTCAATGCGCGAAATGTTGGCGGCATCAAAATAATTTGGATTGTTTACCCAATTTGTGCCATCAAAAAAGTGATAGGCCATACCGCGATCCGACCATGGAGTTCCTGGTTCGTTACTGAATGTCCAAATGGCAGAAAGGGTTCCGTTTCCGTGATTCAAGATACGGGTAGGAACCGAAGAGTTGGTTTGTAAATCGTAGAACGACTGACCAATAACCACCTCAGGGCCAAAACTACGGTCGTTGGCAGGCGCCGAAACAACGGTTGGGTTTGGACTTAGGTAAGGAACGCCTTTAAATTCAGGAGTTTGGGTGTACTCCAGAGGCGATTTTTTAACTTTTGCCTTACTGTGTAATCCCGGTCTTGGACTTAAACGGTTTTGCGCACTCACATTCGCAGCAACTAAAACGGTTAAGCCCAATGCAAAAAATGAAGAGTAACTTTTTTTCATGGGTGTGTGATTTTTCTAATGACAGACAAAACTATAAAAAAATCAATCCGTAATTAATCTTTACTTAATATCCGATGAAAACTTTAACGTTTTTTAATCCTTTTCCTTACTTCAAAGGGAGTTTACCTCCAAATTTTTGAAGGCATGCAGCCAGGCGGCAAAACTAATCCACTTAAAAATGCGCCCGTTATCGCCATCATTTTGAGGCATAAAAAAGCGGTCATATTCCTTTTCAAGTAATGCTGTATCAGCATATTCGCCAAATGGTGCCGATAAAATGTATTCTTTCAGTTGCGGCGCCATGGCTCTAATCCACTCGTTATTGGGTGTGGTGTATCCTTTTTTATCGCTGCGCTGGTACACCGATGTCGGTAAATACTGCTTTACCGCTTCTCTCAAAATATATTTCGATTGTGAATGTCTTATTTTCAAATGTGCCGGAATATTAAGGCTATGAATGATGAGCGCAGGATCGTCGGCAAAAGGAGTACGGCTTTCCACAGAGTGCCACATGGCGCAGCGGTCTTCGCACCGTAAATAGGATTTTAGCGTACTGTTATCGAGTTCCCAAGCCAACCTGTTGTTTAGCCCAGTCCATCTTCGGAGGGCACGGATTTGAAAGCGATCGGTATGCGCTTCATAAAAGTCAGACCGAATAAAATTTAAACCCTGATAGTACTTTTTGTGCAATTTACTGCTGAGTAGCGATCCACCGCGGAATATTCCATGAAATCGCGACCATTGCCTGAAATTAAAAGAATTAGACAGAAATGAAAAGGGATTTTTTTGGTAATCTTTGAAGTAACGGTGCATTTCGTAGCCCCCGAAAAGTTCGTCCCCACCCTGTCCGTCGAGCAACACATTAATGCCTTGTTCTCGGGCTTTTTTCATTACGCTGAATTGGGCAAAGGTGCTGGTTGACCAGATCGGTAGATCCAGCGCATAGGCCATAGTTTCGAGTTCGTGCGCCAAATCCTCAGGATGCGGCTCTACCTGATGCATAATGCATCCGTGCTTTTTCGCCACATCGGCTGCATACCTGCTTTCATCGGCAGCCTTACCGGGGAAAATGGCACTAAACACATGAATGGGATAGGAGGGACCCAATACCGAACGCATTAATCCTACTAAGGCCGAGCTGTCGATGCCGCCGCTCAAACACGAGCCAACCATAATATCTGATCGAAGTCGCAAACGCACCGCTTCAAAGAGCATTGCTCTGGTATCTTCAATTAATTTTGATTCGTTACGGTGTAAGTCATTTCCATGTTTTTTAACCAGTGAACGCGGGTTAAAATAGCTTGATACCTGGGGTTGAAATTTATCGCCACCCACCTCGACATTCATGTAACAACCGGCGGGCAATTCATAAATGTCGGAGAAAATGCTGTGTGTTTCGTATTCCAGTTCATTAAAAACCAAATAGTCAAAAACCGCCTCGGGATTAAGCGATTTAGAGGCCCAACCGCTTCCAAGCAATACTTTATGTTCCGATGCAAAAGCAAATCCGCTGCTATTATTTACGTAGTAAAATGGTTTTACGCCGGTTCGGTCGCGGGCGGCGAAAAGAATTTGAGCATAGGTGTCAAAAATAGCAAAAGCCCACATGCCGTTGAAACGTTGCAAGCAGTCCTTACCCCATTGTTTATATGCAGCCAGAATAACTTCTGTATCGGATTTGGTACGAAAGGTATGCCCTCTTAATTTGAGTTCGCTCTTTAGTTCGAGGTAATTGTATAGTTCTCCATTATAGGTTATCCAGTATCGGTTATTGTAGCTCATGGGCTGATGGCCGTTTACGTCGGGTGCAATTACCGCAAGGCGAACGTGGGCAAATCCACCATAAATGGCTTGAGTAGGCCAGTTTTTCGATGTGGGCAACCATGGGAATCGGTTACCCACACAGGCATCGGGAGTGCGCGGACCTGCTACAGGTTGGATTATATTTTTTGAAAATGGTATTAACTCATCATTAAATGATAGATCTCGCTGCACACGGTCCAGTATCATAAACCCTTCACCATCGGGCCCACGATGTTTCATGAGTTGAGCCATCCTCAGGAGCTGCTCAGACGGCATCGGGCTATTCGAAAAAAAACCGGCGATCCCGCACATTTTATTTATGGTGTGCTTTTAGGTGAATACTAAATCCAGCACCGGGCGCAGCAGGATAAATCCGTTGTTGTGTTTCGGCACTTATACAGGGTGCATAGATGGCACAAAGGGTATTCGATACAGCACGCAAATCCTTACGTTTATCTGTTGGTGTGCCCGAGAAAATACCATCGAGTACATTCCAACGTACATTTTCGGGGTGGTGGGCGTAATCGTGCCATATAATGATGCCTGTGTCTGGGCGAACCAGTTTGAAAGCGTTTTCGGTGTCGGTTTTCACCGAGTCGCGGTGGTGATCTCCATCCACAAATACCACATCCATTTTGCCGTAATAGGGCGAAAAATCGAAGTTGCGCGAATCGCCCTCAAGATGCGTAATGCGAGGGTTTCCTGCAGAAAAATAGCGATGCATTTTAATGTATGCTTCATCCCACTGGCGCTGATGCATTTCGGCTGCACTGAGATTGAGTGTGTAACATTCTGAGATAACCGCTGCTGCCTGCATCACACTTTCGCCACGCCAGGTGCCTATCTCGAAATAGGTTTGTGCATGAATTCGTTCCGCCAAAATTCGAATCAGGGCCAAATCGCTGGGCAGCGAACCTCCATCGAGCAGGGCAAAGGGCTCAATGGTAATGCCGCTCTCAGGCAAAAGCGTGTAAAAAGAAAGCTCGGGCAATCCGTTAATCATGTTTGTTTTTGCGACAAAGCTCTTCTGGTATGAATCTTCGTCATCCAATACCTTGTTTAACAATGCAGGATTGGCGGCCGCTTTGGCAAGGGCCCGAAACAATTTATTTGCCTTACGTGCAATGCTCATTTACTTATAAAGATGAATTACGCAACCAATGTCGAAGGTTGTAAAGGTCGGAAAATGTAGGAAACAATTCGCGCCACGAAAGCCCGGAGTCGCTTTTAAATTGCCACATCGCTGCAATACAAATACTGGCATTGGCTACACTGGTAATGCGCGATGCTACTATTTCGTCGGGTTTAATGCCCGCAATTACATGATAGAGTGCAAAACCCGTAAACGTGGCCAATACACCGGCGAAAATTGAAATGTTATTTCTGAAAAAGCGCCCTGTTCCTGAGAAATAATGTCCTAAAATAAGATAGCCGGCTAAAAATACCACCCCGGGCAACAAGCCCAAAAGACTGCTCTTTACATTGACAAAGGCAAAACCGAAAATCAGCTCGTAAAACCCGCCCGGTATGCAAGCCACTACAATTACGGCAAATAAACTAAGCCAAATGCTGGTTCTAAATAGTCGGGCGCTTAAAAGGGCCGCTTCGTGGTGATTGCTCATGTTGGCAATTTTACCATATTGAATGGTGGCAATACTTCCGGCAATCATCCAAATAGATTCGCCAAGCGCTACGGCATTTGAGAAAATACCCAAGGTGTAGGCGGGTATAAATAAATAAAACACCCGCTGATTGAGAAATTGGAGCACATGGCCCATTTGATTTTGCAAGCCATTGCCGAAGAGTTTTTTTGCGTGCGATTTAATATCGAAACTAGGTAAGGCGGTGTCGCGTGTTTTCCACAGGAAAAATAAGGAACTCAGCCAGGAAATGCTCCACGAAATTAATAGGGCATAAAAGTAATCGAACACCTCGGGCCGATCGAGCAAAAAGAGCAAGGTGCATCCCAGCGTTACCGCCGATTGCACCAATAAAATAAGCGCCGTAGTTTTAAATTGCTGGCGGCCGTTGAGCAAGTGAATGTGGTGACTAAAACTGGCGTTAATAAAACATAATGCCGTAGCCTGCAGTGCAGTGCCGTAAAGCAGATGCGTGGTTTCAAATTGCAACCAGATAAACAGGCCAATGCTGCACAAAAAGGTCCATGTCCAGATGGGAAGCAGCAGTGAGCGTAAGCGGTAACGTGGCGACCAGTATACCAACGCGGCGCCGCCTGCAAAATCGCAAATCATCTGCACCGAAACCAGCGTTAATAGAATTAGGGCCGAAAGACCTTTTCCTTCGGGGCCCAGTTTGCGCGAAATAAGAATGATGGTTCCGAAATTGAGAACCGCAGTGAGCATCCTGCTGATAAAATTACCGAGAATGAGTTTCAGCATCAGGGCATCACATTATTATAGACCATGTCGAGGTTTTTAGCCACCGCTTCGAAGCTGTAAATTTTCGCTGCTTCCTCGCTAATCAATCTTGGATTAAATCTCGATGTATTTTGTTGCCATTCTTCAAGTGCAGCGAGCAGAGCATTGGGTTGCTCTACTTTAAAAATGATACCGTTGTTACTGTTTATAATTTCTGAAATTCCACCTACATCGGGTGCTATAACTGGTAGTCCGCACATAAGCGCTTCCAGAATAACAACGGGCTGGTTTTCGAAATAACTATTGAGCACTAAAATAGATGCTTGACTCATGGATGTGGCAATCTGTAGCTCATCTTTCAACCCTTCAAAAGTTACGGTAGGTTCTTTAAGCCCTAAATCGCGGCATCGTTTCTTGAGCAGGGTCTCATCGTTTCCGCCCCCAATTATGCTTAACGCGGCATTGGGCTGTATTTTAAAAAAGCTTGCAAATGCTTCAAGGATGCCCGAAATGTTCTTTTGTCGGTCGTCGAATGCGGCAACTACTAAAATACGATGTTCAACACGGGGGGCGTTGGTGTATCGGAATATCGCATGGTTTACGGCATTGGGCACCATTGCGGTAAACCCTTTAAGGCCATGTAATTCCAAAATGCTCTTTTGCGCCTTGTTAAGTACGAGCAGGGCTTTTGCTGAAGCGAGGGTTTTTCGGGTGAGCCATTTCATGATCAAACCTCGGTAACGGCCGTCTTGCGGATAATAGCCAGTCCAATGTTCCGACACGATGAGCGGAACGTTTAATCGTTTGGAAATAGTTGATGCAATGAGACCCAGAGGCCAAACTACATGCACGTGTACCGCATCGGCTTTGCCATATTCGCTTATGGCTTTGTCAACGAGCATGGCATACAGTTTTTTTAATCGCAAGTAGTGCTTGATCCAGGCGAACATTCCTGTTTTAGGTTCGTTTTTGCGTCCATAATAAAGAATCAGCTCATGTAAACGGCCCTCATCCTTTCGCTGAATTCTAAAGGTGCCAGGCTCCATGCTGTGGTCTGAAACGGCATGCAAAACTGTTATGGTATTATGCTGCGCCGCAGCATACGCATGTCGTCTAATAAAAATGCCGAGCACCGGATTAAACTCATGCGGATACCATGAGGCCAGGTATACTATATGCCGCTCTTTTCCCGAGGCTCTCATGCGTGGTTTGGTTTTGTGTTTTCGTCTTTTTGAGATCGGATTAAATACCCTAGTCGCAAAGCATTACCTACAACCATAACATCCGAACCTGCCATTGCTAATGCGGCAATTGCGGGATTGAGCATGCCCAAAGCGGCAAGGGGTATGGCTATTATATTGTAGAAAAAGGCCCAAAACAGATTTTGACGAATGGTACGTAGTGTTTTTTTGCCGAGTTCGATGGCTCTGTATAAGGCCTTAAAATCGCTTTGCGAATGGAGCAGCACCGATGCCGAATGAGATGCCAGATCGCTGGCTCCGGCATGACTTACCGATACATCAGCTGCATTTAAGGCGGGTCCGTCGTTGATACCGTCGCCGTACATAAGCACCTTACCTTCTTTTTTAAGTGCGCTTATTACAGCTAACTTTTTATCGGGAGTACAGCCGCCGTATACCTCACTAATGTCAAGCTGTTTAGCTAAAATCTCGCATTTCGAAGTACGGTCGCCGCTAAGCAACACCAAACGGTACCCCATATTTTTAAAACGCAATAATGTTTCTGCAACGCCCGCCTTCACACGGTCGTTTATTGACATGCCGGCCACTATGGCACCGTTTGCCTTTAAAACCAGATCGGCCTCAATGGTGTCATTGGGTTGTGGGGCACCAAGTGTGAGGTGTTCTCCATTTTCGGTAAATGCCTCCATGCCCACTCCCTTAATTTCGCGGCAGTTTCGAAGGGCAAACTTTCCCGCATCGTGGTATGTTCGGCACAACGACTGTGCCATCGGGTGTGTTGAGGCTAACTCCATGGTATAGATAATAGATTTGGCGTTTGCCGCAAGTGGATGTTCGGTGAGTATTAGTTCATTTACCTCAAATGCGCCTTGTGTTAGGGTTCCGGTTTTATCAAATACCAGAATTTTTGCTTCTGCCAGACTTTGTGCGGCTGTGGCACTACGGAAAAGTATACCATTTTTGGCTGCGTTGCCAATACCAACGGCAACGGCAGTGGGAGTAGCGAGCCCCATAGCACAAGGACATGAGATAACCAACACAGCGATGCTGCGCATCATACTTTCTTCGGCGCTAATTCCTGAATAATAATTCAGCATGAAAGTAAGTCCTGCCAGGCCCAGCACGATGGGAACAAAGACTGCGCTCACTCGGTCGGCAAGTTTCTGAACCGGAGGTTTGTCGCTCTGTGCCTTTTTAACCCATTCAACAATTCGATACACATACGCTTGTTTGCCCGTACCTTCGGCTTTAATAGTAATATTACCGTTGCTGATAATTGTTCCACCTTTTACTGGCATTTCGGGTTTAAGTGCAACTGGCATGCTTTCGCCCGTTATCATGCTTTCGTCGCACCAGGCAGTACCGTCTGTAACACGGCCATCGGCCGGAATTTTTTCTCCTTCGCGTACCAATAAACGATCGCCGGCTTTAACCCATGCCGAAGGAATTTCTTCAGTATTCCCGCTTTCGGTTATGCGCAGCGCAATTGAGGGCAGCAGGGCGGCAAGGCTCTCGAGGGCTGAGCCGGTTTTCTTAACCGATCGTTTCTCTATGACATTACCCAGTAAAACCAAGGTGATGATGCTGGCTGAGGTTTCGAAAAACAGGTATTTATGTTCATGAACACTATTAAGAATAAACAAACCTATGCTGCTGTATATAAATGCCGAAAAAGCCCCCAGGCTTATCAGTACATCCATATTAGGAACGCCGTTTTTCAAGGATGAGATGGCACTACGCAGGAAGAAAAGTCCACCGCTGGCCAACACCGGCAAGCATAAAATAAGTTGCACATACGGATTGGCGAGGATGGACTGCGGCCACACCATGTGCAGCAAAAGGGGTAAGGTGAACAGGCTGCAAAACAGGAACAGTCGTTCGGTTTTACCTTGCCAGAATGAAGTTTGTGTACTTTGCGGTGGCACCACGGTGTAGCCCATGGACTCAATATCTTTTTGGATATCGGCATTGCCGTATTCATTACTTTCGGTGTAATGCACTTCGCCTGCGGCAAAATCTACAGACACATGCCTTAGTCCTTTTTTTTCGAGTTTACGGCTAATTGCCATGGCGCAGTTTGCACAGGTCATGCCTTCTACCTTCAGGGTGATTTCCGTGCCAGTAGTTGCATTTTCCGTATTCATAAGCCTAATCGTTGTGCACCGCTTCGTTATCGATTACCGTTAGTTTAACCTGTTCAACGCTGTGTTTAAAGCGCTTGGTTATAGTAAATCGATAGCCTCCGAAATCAATGGTTTCGTTTACTGCCGGTATACCGCCAAAAATTTTGTTCACCAAACCCGAAACGGTCTCATAATCCTGGCCTTCTTCGAGCACAATGGGCAGCAAATCGTTAATATCGGAGATGTTTGCCGTGGCATTCACCAGGTATTCCGATTCTGATTTCTTTTCAACGGCCGGTTTTTCTTCGTCGTGCTCATCTTGTATTTCCCCAACAAGCTCTTCGATAATATCTTCCATGGTTACGATACCCTCGGTACCGCCAAACTCGTTGGTAACAATAGCCATTTGTATATGTTGGCGTTGTAACTCGCGCAGTAAATCATTCACCTGTTTGCTAACGGGCACATAGTAAGCAGGCCGTACAAGTGCTTCTAAGTTAATTTTTTGACCTTTTCTAAATAATCGAATCAGATCCTTGGTGTGGATTATTCCAACAATATTATCAATGGTGTCTTTATAAACCGGTATTCGCGAGTAGCCTTCATCAAGTATTTTATCGATGTTTTTTTCGGTACTGTCGTCAATATCCAAGGCCACTACACGGGTTCGAGGTACATAAATTTGGCGTACCACACGATCGTCAAATTCAAAAACGTTTTGGATAAGTTCGTGCTCGGAGGGTTTGATGGCACCACCTTCTTCTGATTCGGTAAGAATCATGCGCAGTTCCTCCTCAGTGTGGATTTCGCTATGGTCGGCATGCGCCAGACCAAAAATCTTCAGTGTGAAAATGGAGAGCCCATTCAGCATCCATATAAAGGGCAAAAAGAGAACATAAAATATTCTAAGCGGGATGGCTATAAAAAGTGTTGTTGGAAGTGGTTTACGAATGGCGGCTGTTTTAGGCACTTGCTCGCCCAGTACAATATGCAGAATGGTAATAAAAGAAAAGGCAATGGGGATGGAAATAGCGTGAGATGCCCCCGCATCAATCGTGTAGCCCATTTTGGCCATTACCTGCAACACAAGTTTATTGACTACGTCCTCGCCAATCCAGCCCAAGGCCAGCGATGCCAGGGTAATACCGAGCTGACAGGCACTTAAATATCCATCGAGATGGGCAATAATGTGTTGGGCAATTTTAGCGATAGCATTTCCCTGATTGGCGCGCAGGTCAATCTGCGAATGCCGCACCTTAACTATGGCAAACTCAGCGGCCACAAAGAAGCCGTTAAGGACCACCAAAAGCAGGGTGAGTAAAAATTGTTCGAGCATTGAATTCTTAAAGAATAAAAGTAAAAAGCTTAATGATAAGACACAGGGCTGCGACGATAAATTTATTCACAGCGAGGTTAAAAACCATTAAACAGCTTTAGGGGGGCTTCTTCAAGAATTTTTT
>JBKCHQ010000026.1:0-23542 GCA_046302715.1 Bacteroidia bacterium
ATACGATCGGCCTTACCTCCCATTTGCACTTCAACAGGCCCGTCGGCCCCCATAACGGAAACTACCATACGAAGTTTTTTTTCAAGCTTTATAATCTCATAACCTTCGCCCTCCTGCTGTTCTATTTTTAAATAGCGATACAGCATGCGCTCCAATGTATGGTATTTTACTTTGTGCTTACCCGTTTCGATAGTTTCGATACCAAGTTCGGCGCAAAAGCACGCTTGAAGTTCGGCAGGTAGTTTCGCAACAAGTTCGTCGTAATGTTCCGTTTTCAACCACTGGCCTTCATAAGGTTTAAGGAGATTTTCAAGCGTTTGATGACAAATATTTCCAATGGTTTTAAATTCGAGATCCTCTTCGCGATCTTCTTTTATTTCGATCCCGCTCAGATATTGCATGTAAAATGAAAAACTGCAATTTACATAACGCTGCAAGGCCGAAGGCGAAATACCTGTTCGTAATTCATCTGGTCGGTATCGCTGCTCCATTTTTCGAATAATATCGGGCGTTTTTTCAATGGCGATAGGAGCCGAATCGGTAGTTTGAGCCGAGGCCACATGCAAATGCTTAAACATGCGGGCCTGCTTAAATTCTTGCTGTATTTGAGTAATAAATCGCGATTGTTCGCCCTTGCCCAGTTCATCGCCCACGGTAGTATAAAACAGCCATACTTCCTGCGGAATTTGAAGCATACGATAAAAATGATACGCATAAATGGCATCGCGTTCGGCATACGAAGGCAAACCAAATGATTTGGCAATATCGGCCGGTATAAATGAGCGGTTCGATCTGCCTGCGGGCAATACTCCTTCATTCACCGAAAGTACGATCAGACGTTTAAAGTCAATATTCCGCGTTTCAAGCAATCCCATTACTTGCAAACCCGTGAGCGGTTCGCCATAAAAGGGCAATTGCATTTGCTTGCTGAGTTGGGTAAATACACGCTGCACCGTGCCCATGGTTAATACCTCCGGGAATTGCTGGCTCCAATCCGAAATGCGATTTAAAAGCATGCGTACTTGCTGTAAAGTTTCGCTGTTATACCCATCATTTTCGGGGTAATTCACATAATGCTGTCGCAAATGCTCGGTGAGACGCAACAATACTTCCCAGGCACGATTCATAGCGCCGTTCCAAGATTCGAAAACGTAAGCAAGTGGCTCAATATTAGGATGTAATCCTAACAAAGTACTTCCTGATATGTAATTTCGGGCCTTTTGATTGATAAAATCAACCACGCTTTGGGCAGCATCTGTTCCTATAAGATGGTGAATACCCGGATGCCTGAAAATTTTCTGCAAATCGCGAAAATAAAAGGCTGAGTTACCTGAGCTTTGAGAAAATTTGGCCTTTCGCTGCATTTCAAATACCAACTGATACAACCCTAAAACGGGCAGCTGGTGCAAAGGATAGCCTAACGTTACATTAACGGAGCGAATATTGGCAGGAATGATCTCAAGAACAGGCATCAACAAACGCTCATCGCACAATACCAGGGCCGTTTGTTCAAGGCTTTCGTCGGCCTCGCTCCATTGTTGTAACAGCGTTCCTGCAGCAAGAGCCTGCGCCATATTGTTGGCCATGCCCAACACGTGAATTTCTTTGTCTTCGCTATCAATGCGGGTTTCGGCCTGCTGAAATGGCGAGCTGGTCCATTCCTTCTTTATTTTTCTAAAAAAATGTCCCGCTTCGTGGATGGGATCCTCTAAATAATAGGTATCGGTATCCCACAGAAATACGGCCTTTCCTGATTTTTCCAGATGCTTAAACCAACGTATTTCGGCATTATTGAGGGCATTAAATCCACAAACCATTAATTTATCCCACTCCATCTGGGCCGCATATTCCTCAATATTTTCGGCCAGCAGCCTGTAAGCCATGCCTGATGTCAACACCTTCTTGGCTCTCAGATGCTGCCTAAAAGCCTCGTACCAGGCTCCCATTTTCGACCAAAACTTTAAATACTCTTCCTGCGAGGCTGTGAGCGGCGTACCATCGGGCGACCATTTCGACATGGCGTATGCTGCATCCACGCAGCTGTATAAATGACGGGCATCGGCCAAATACACATCCACCTCATCAAAATCCTGCAGCAACTGCCCCGCCCAACCCAAAAAGAGGTCGAACGATTCGGCCTGTGCGCCCTCCATGTCGCGATATACGGTGTAAAATTCCAGAAGCCGCGACACCGAATCTAACACAGGCAAGTTAATGCGGCTTCGTACAAAGTCGTCGGCCGAGTACATTTCGGGGAGCCATTGCGTATGTGGATGCAGCTTTATGAGTTCATCCTTAAAAAATACCGAAGCCCTACGGTTGGGGAATAGCAGGGCCACCGAGCCATTTCCTTGTTGGGTTAATTCAAGATAAGATTGGGCAACTTTTGTAAGAAATTTAGTATTGGGCATAAATTACAATTCATCAAATAAGGTGGGTGTAGAATTTAACGCTGAAATGGGTTCAATGAGCGTTGCATTATTCTCTAAAGCACGATTTACGGCCGTCGAAACCGGATAGGCCTCCATTTCTTCGGCAGGATAGGGCTGTAAAAGATCGGTAGCATCGTTTTTTTCTTCGAGCCATGCGACAGCCTCTGCCGGATTTAAAATTACTGGCATTCTGTTATGCACGGGCGCAACACAAGCCGAAGCCTGCGTAGTAACTATGGCAACTTGTGGTACTTGCTGTTCCTGATTTTCATAGATTCCGGCAAAAAACACAAAAGGCTGATTTAGGCAATGAAAATAATAGGGTTGTTTTTTGTTGGCGATAGCCTTCCATTCATAAAAACCTGAGGCCGCAATTAAGCAATGACGCGAAGTACGGTATGGAGCGAAGCCCTTTTTGTAGAATAATGAATCGTCGCGAACATTGATGAGTGTTATTGGCTTCTCATTGGTTTTAGCCCAATATGGCACCATTCCCCAATGTGCGGCTCGCAGCGTGTGCGGATCAGAATCGAAGCAGCATAAAATGTTTTGGCCCGGGGCAATATTGTACGAAGACGTATAACTCTCCGCTAAAAGGCGAACCCGTAAGTGTTTTTCAAGATCAACAGGTTTGCCCGCTAAGGTATATCTTCCGCACATTAAAAATTCTTTAAATTATTACGTTTTTGATTTTACAAATTAGCACAATTTTTGCTGAAATTTGGCCCAAAATTTTTGATATGTCTTTAAACACCCTAAAGAATTTTCGATGCATCCTTGCAGGCATTTTTTTATTGAGTGTTCAGTCTGTCCTTGCCAAGGGATATGAAATCAAAGTAACCGTTAAAGGCTTACGCGATTCTACCTGCCAGTTGGCCTATTATTTTGGCGATAAGCAGTATATCAAAGATTCGGCAAGAGCCGATTCAAAAGGTGTTTTGGTATTTAAAGGGGATGGTGAATTACCGGCGGGTATTTACATGGTGGTGCTTCCGGCGGGTAAAAAGTATTTCGAAATGATTGTGGATAAGGAACAAAAATTCTCCTTAACTACCGATCGCGACGATTTGATTGAAAAGATGGTGGTAAAGGGCTCAATGGATAATGAGATTTTTTACACATACCTGCGCTGGATTAATTTACGAGGCAAACGCGTTGAAGAATTAAAAAAGGAGCTGGAGGCTGCTAAAGGTAATGCCGAACTTACCGAGCAACTTAAAAATCGCCAAAAAGCAATTGATAAAGAAGTAAAGGACTACAAAACGAACTTGATGGCCCAAAATCCTGGTATGCTGCTATCCTTGATTTTTAAGGCATCGATGGAGCCCGAAATTCCTGAAGCCCCAATGTTGGCAAATGGCCGTAAAGATTCTTTGTTTCAATACCGTTACTTCAGATCGCATTATTTTGATAATATTGATATGAAGGATGATCGCCTGATTCGCACGCCGGTGTTCGCTCCCAAAATCAAACAATATATCGAGAAAGTAATCCCTCAGCACCCCGATTCTATTTGCCTGGCTTCGGAGCGTATGATTAACCTTAGCGACGAAAACGGAGAAATTTTCAAGTATTTAGTATTTTATATTACCAACACTTACGAAAAGTCCAATATCATGGGTATGGATGCCGTTTTTGTATGCATGGCGGAGAAGTATTACTTAAGCGGTAAGGCGTATTGGATTGACTCGGCTCAAACCGAAAAAATTCGTGAACGTGTTACAGCGCTTAAACCCTGCTTAATTGGTGCCCAGGCCTATAATATGAAGCTATACCGCCCCGATTTTAGTAAACTTGCGTTGAACGATATTAAAAATCGCTACACGATTGTTTATTTCTGGGATCCCAGTTGCGGGCATTGCCAGAAGGTTACCCCAAAATTGAGTGAATTTTATAAAAGTGAAGCAAAAAAATACGACCTCGAAGTATTTGGTGTATACATCGAAACCGATACCACCGAGTGGTTTAAGTACATCAAAGAAAAGGAGCTCAACTGGATAAATGTGGCCGATCTTGATTTAAAAAGCAATTTCAGAGCATATTACGATATCTATTCTACACCCGTTATTTATGTTCTTGACCGCAATAAAAAAATTATTGCAAAACGCATCGACGTTGAAAATCTGGGTGACTTTTTAACCAACTACAGCAAGCAAAATCCTTAGCAAACGTGCAACTCAATGTATTAGGTGGATATTTGCAAGCCTGTTGCACAAGCCCCATGACCGGTTTCTACCGCGATGGTTTTTGCAATACAGGCAGAGAAGATTTAGGGGTACATACTGTGTGTGTTAAAGTAGATGATGCTTTTTTAGCCTATTCAAAATCTGTTGGTAACGACTTAAGTACACCATTTGAAGCGTATAATTTTCCTGGACTAAAATCGGGCGATTGTTGGTGTTTATGCGCCGAACGTTGGCTTCAAGCCTTTAAAGACGGTATGGCACCTAAGGTAATTTTGAGCTCGAGCAACATTCGCTCCTTGGATTTTATACCCCTCGAAGTGCTCATGGAGTATGCACTTGATTTAGAATAGAAACCGATTCAAACGTATTGATCAGGACTGTAGAATAGAACATTTTTGTATTAAAATACATAAGGTCAATCAATAGGTTATGTGTTAATTGTCATTATTTCGGCACACTTGCGGCGATAACTTTGCATAAAGAAGTACGTCCTACTTTATGCCTCACGATATTCTGCAGCCCTTTGCATACCGAATTACCCCTACCGACCGTGCTGCGCTAATGGGGCATAGTCCCGCATTGGTTTGGTTTACAGGATTGTCGGCAGCAGGAAAAAGTACACTCGCCGATTGTTTGGCTTTTAAACTGCACCGTTTTGGAATTCATACCGCGGTGCTGGATGGCGATACCATTCGCTGCGGCTTGAATCGCGATTTAGACTTTACCGCAAAAGGCCGCTCGGAGAACATACGACGCGTTACCGAAGTATCGCAAATCCTGCTGGATGCAGGCTTGCTGGTTATTGCTGCGTTTGTGTCGCCCTATCGTAAGGATCGCGATGCTGTTAGAAAAAAGATAAGTCCATTGCCTTTTGTGGAAGTGTATGTAAAAACGCCTATTACCATTTGCGAAACACGTGATCCCAAAGGATTGTATAATCGTGCCCGACTTGGTAAAATTGGAGAGTTTACAGGCATTAACGCCGAATATGAAGAACCGCTGGAGGCCGACATCGTTATTCCAACCACGCAGGAAAAACCCGAAGAGGCCAGTCAACGAATAATTCAACACTTACAGGCCCGTGCAATTTTGTGAAATTAAACAAAACGTTATGCATTTTCATTTAGTTTTGTATTCTATTGCGCCAAAGAGTGGACGAATTAAAGGGTATACTAGTTTTTATGTGTATGGCGTTATCAGGGAATATCCTGTTATGCCAAACACTTTATCAACTTGAGGGTAAGGTCACCGACGCCAATCGACAACCCTTGCCCGGTGTTATTGTTGAAGTACATGAGTTGGGCCGAGGAACGCAAACCAATGCTAATGGCGGCTTTTCAATAAGCTCGTTAAAGCCCGGCAGCTACCACATACACTTTTCGTTGTTGGGTTTTGCAGCTAATGAGCAGGCCGTTATCATCGGTTCCGAATTAAAAATTCTAAATATCGTAATGGAACCGGCCTCCATAGAGCTCAATAATCTCGTTGTGGAGGAAAGTATGCTCAAAGCGGGGCAAAAGGAACAATCGCAGGCTATGGCCGTTCTGGATCAGGAGCACTTTATAAAAAATGGAAATGCCTCGTTTGTAAGGATGCTGGAATCCATTCCAGGTGTTAACAGCATCAATACCGGATTGGGCGTGTCGAAGCCGGTTATTCGCGGCCTATCGTTCAACAGGGTTATTGTAGCCGAAAATGGAATTAAACAAGAAGGTCAGCAATGGGGCGGCGATCACGGCCTCGAAATCGACCAGTTTGCCGTTGAACGGGTTGAGCTTATCAAGGGTCCGGCATCATTACTCTATGGTTCTGATGGATTGGGCGGTTTAATCAACATACGTCCTGCCCCTGCCCCAGCCCGAAATACCATTTCGGCCTCTGTGCTTGCGAGCGCCCGAAGCGTGAACGATTTTCTGGGAACTTCTGTTTTCACCGCCATCAATAAAAACGATTACTACCTCCGCATGCGTATTTCAACGCAGGACTATGCAGATTTTAGGGTTCCGGCCAATGAATTCACCTACAACGGTTATGTGTTACCCATCATCAACAATCGCCTTAAGAATACGGCCGGAAATGAACGAAACATTTATGTAACCGCCGGCATGGGTAAATCCTGGGGCTTTAGTTCAATAAGCTTTAGTCGCTTTGCGCAGAAGGCCGGCTTCTTCGCAGGATCGCATGGTATTCCGCGAAGCTATCAGCTACAGGATGATTCCTTACCGCGCAATATCGACCTGCCGCGTCAGGAGGTAACCCATTACAAAGTGTTGTCAAATACCTCTGTGCAGTTGGGAAAACATTGGCTCGAAGCCGATTTTGGTTACCAATTAAATCATCGTAGCGAATATTCGTATCCACACACGCACGGTAAAGGGCCACAGCCCACAGGCGATTTAGAATTGGATTTCAAACTGCAGACCTTGAGCTATAACCTGCGTTTGCATATGGAAGCAGAAAATCATCAATCGCTTATATTAGGCAGTAACGGTCAGATGCAGCAAAATGCCATCGGAGGTTTTAACTTTTTGCTTCCGCGGTTCAATAATTCGGGGTTAGGTGTTTTTGCATTTTACCGAAAATCGTGGGATAAATTAATCTTCAACAGTGGCATTCGATACGATTACGCACAGATTTCGACAGAAAAACATTACAGAGCAATTTACTTGGATAGCCTCACTGTAGCAGGATACGAATTAGCGAGTCCGGAATTATCACGTTATTTTTCAAATTTTTCGGGTAGCACTGGCTTATCATGGCTACCTCGCAATAACTGGAACGTAAAATTAAATATTGGTACGGCCTATCGGGTTCCAACACCTGCTGAACTTACGTCTAACGGTGTGCATCACGGAACGTTTAGACATGAACTAGGCGACAGCACCTTAACCAGTGAGCGCAGCCTACAAAGCGACCTCATGCTTCGTTATTCAGGTAAAAAATGGGAATGGAGTGTTACACCGTATTTAAACTTCTTTAAAGACTTTATATTTCTCGATCCCACTTCACAATTCTCGACCTTGCCCGATGCGGGCCTACTATACCGATACACACAAGCTGATGCGGTGCATTATGGAGCAGAGATTCAAAGCGATCTGCATGTTACGCCCGACTTTCATGCAGGAATTGCCGCACAAGTTGTAAGAGCTTGGAACCTCGAAACATCCTACAACTTGCCGTTTATCCCACCCGCTCAAATAAAACTAGACCTTGAGTATGAATTGCATCATGAGCAATGGATCTTCCCAGAAGTATTTTTGGGTGTTCAGGCAGTTGCTGTATCTTCGCAAAATCTTACCGCCCGCAATGAAAAAGCTACACCGGGTAACGTAGTGTTTAATTCGAATATAGGTACTAATTTTAGCCTGAAAAAACATGAGTGCCGTTTAATTGTTAATGTTCAAAATATGTTTGATGCACGCTATTATGCCCATTTAAACCGTTATCGCCAATTAAATCTACCCGAGCCCGGACGAAACATCATGTTCACCTTACACCTAAAATTGCAGCGCAGCCTCGATAAGCATGCTTAGAATTGCATCCATCCTTCTATTGTTGGTCTGGACCATTCAAACCTTGCCAGAGCTGCTCCATTATTGGGCGCATCAGGGAAAAGAACATACGCAGCACAACGAAAATCAAACAGAAGGTACGTTACTCGATGCGCCGCATTTACATTGCAAAAAAACAGATCCCTTTACGGGCTTAATCCATCTGCATCCTGCAACGGAAAAAGCTACGCTAATTATTTTCCGCCTCATTCCACCATCGTGCTGGATCAATATCCACGTTGGTAAACTTGCATATAACCGCCAGGGGCGTGCACCACCATTCAATATTATTTAATTCCAAATAATTATTACCGTTTATTCATTAGGTCCTCGTTGGGATTTAATGTCATATGCATAAATGCATTTAAACGGCTTTTCATTAACTCAACAAATCGAATACTATGAACTCTAAATATTCTCGTATAGGAGCAATTATCCTATGCTTAATGACATGGACCATTACGTCCTGCAAAAAAAATGAAGTGGACGAAACACGTCCGATTATTTCTGAAATAACAGAACCCCTCATGAACGACACCTTATTTAGTGGGTCTGAATTTCATGTTGATCTAAAAGTGAGTGATAATGATGAATTATCGCAATTGAAAATAGACATTCACAGTGCCGAAGACGGTCATTCGCATGGCAAGGTTGACGCCTCAGCATTTTGGGAAACCGTAATCATTGTTGATCTATCGGGTAAGGAGCAGTTGGTGCATGAAGATATTGTTATTCCGGCCGATGCAGCATCGGGCATCTATCATGTAATTTTAACTGCAGTAGATAAATCAGGAAACATGAGCGATGTGAGTGAATTAGACATTTACATTCAGAATTCGGGAGATTTGCTTGCTCCGTTAGTTACCTTACAATCGCCCATCGAAGGAGCTTCGATAACGGCAGGAAGTGATCTTAATGTTCAGGCAGCAATAACAGACAACCTATCGCTGAATCGGTTTGAATTGAAGGTTTACCGAGGCAACACCCTGGTTTCGGATACCGACATGAATATTTCGGGCACCGAATACACACTCAATCAAACCCTTTCCACCACAGGATGGGCGGCTGGCAATTATACTATTGAATTGCTGGTGTTTGATGAAGCGCAAAATGTATCGGATGCCGACTTAAATTTTGTGCTCAATTAACATCTGGTTAATTATTATTGGCCCCATTCTTTTTTATTGTTTGATTAATAAACAGTGAGGAGGAATGGGGCTAATTTTTTATAAATATTTTGTTTCGTAGGCAATAAAGTTTAGGACATAGTACGTTAATGTGTTAATATAAGTCGCATGAAATTATATATCTTAATATTATCAATTATTTCGAGCGTATTAAGCCCGGTGCTGGCGCAAAAAAACCAGCGTATTGCAGAATTAATGAAACAACCACAGGAAAAACTTGCAAAAGCTCCGCCCGAGATTTTTGCATTTCCCTTTATTAGTCTGCCCATGGAATTTCAAAATGCGAAACTCGAAAAGGCATCCACCGAAATAATACCCGACGATCCTGAACGTGTTGAAGCTATTGTTTTGTTTTACACAGCATACAAGGAGAGCGAAAGCTTTGATCAACCCGAATTGAATAAAAAAAGATTAGAAGAGTTTGCGCGATACTATCCCAAAATACTTGAGAGCAAAGACATAAAATGGAAGTTTGTAGCTCAAACTGGTGCTAAAAATGAAGATAATGCAAAAAAATATTTTCATGGATTTGTTATATCATTTAAACCTAAAAACGTAAAAGAACCGCCCCCTATTTCGGATACTGAATTTATTGGTTTACTTACTAAATCAGAACTAACAAAAGATACTATTTTAGGTGTTGAGAAAAAAGAAAAATGTAAAAAGGTTCGCACAGGACGCTATTTACCCCGGAATAAATCAAAAAGAGATGCCGGCATTACATATGCTACAAAATCAATATGGGGCCGTAAAGCAGAGCGCATATTAAAGTGCGACACCATTACGAAAAATATAATAGGAAAAGTAAGCCATGTTGATAAAGACGATAAAGTATGGACATTTCGCGATTCAACGGTAGAGACACTTTTAAACCGGAATTCAAATTGGAGAGAGATGCTCGTTGTTTGCGATGCTACAGGCTCGATGTCGCCTTATTATTCCAGTCTCATTCTTTGGATAAAATTACAAACAGATAGCAGTAAAGTATTGGGCTATTCTTTTTTTAATGACGGCAATAACAAAAGCGATAGCGAAAAGAAAATTGGTAAAACAGGAGGTATTTACACCTCAAAAGGTGGAGATACGGAGAATGCGGTGCGAAAACTTTTAAATTGTGCTACAAACGGAGGAGGAGGCGATATTGAAGAGAATAATCTTGAGGCCACAATCGAAGGCATTAAAGCATATCCCAATTGCAAAGATATTATTATGATTGCTGATGGAATGGCGCCAGTACGTGATATAGAATTGCTCTCAAAAATCAATAAACCGATACGCATTATAATTTGCAGTCCTATTGAACGTTTTCATCCCCACTACATCGAAATAGCGCAAAAAACAGGCGGAAGTATTCACACCCTGGAGAACGATTTAGACCTTTCGATTATAGAGCAAGAAGGAAAAACATTTACCCTTGGTTCGGTGATTTACAAAGTAGAAAAAGGAAAAATCACCCCTATAAAATACCTTTAACTAGGCTGTTGTCTAATATTGGTTAATTTTGTGTCCTTTTTTAGCACAATATTACCTTTATCGGATGAAGCTTTTCAATAAAAAACGACTCTTCATTATCCTATTTCTGGGCGGTTTACTCACATTAGGATTGAGTTCAAATGCGCTCAGCTCGCTTTTTTCAATAGATATTTTTGGTAAAGAAACCATTTCGTTACGCGAGGCAGAAATTGACAGTGTCATTGCTTTTGGTAAAAAGCATCTTGGAAAAGCATACCGCAGTCTCTCTCCTGAAGGCAGAGTGCTAGACTGTTCGGGATTTGTGAGTTATATCTATTATCAGCAAGGTCTTGATTTACCCCGCTCATGTCCGGCAATAGCGCAAAAAACGAATAAAATAAAGCTATCCGATGTTAAAAAAGGAGATTTACTCTTTTTCAAAGGAAGCAATTCAAAAAGTTCGGCCATCGGACACGTAGCCATTGTAATTTCGGTGATTGGAGATAAGGTAGAAATGATGCATAGTTGCAATCGGGGCATTATTATTGAAAAATTAAACGGAAATTCATATTACACACAACGCTTTTTATTTGCGGGGCGCTTACCTCAATGCCAATGGGATGCACTTGATAAAGCATTTCCAAATGAGCAAAAAAATACAATTAAGGTACCCGACAGCCTTGCATTATTAAGTGATACGATTCCAGCTTCCATAAAGATAATGGCAGTGGGAGATATGATGTTGGGCACCAATTATCCCAATTCTAGTTATTTACCACCAAATGATGGAAAAGAACTTTTAAATCCAGTCAAGGATATTCTGAAAAACGGATCTATTGTATTTGGGAATCTCGAGGGTGTACTCCTCACCGGTGATGGCCCCGTAAAGTCATGTTCAGACCCTAAAAGCTGTTATGCTTTTAAAATGCCCGATCATTATGCAAAATACTTGAGCGAAGCGCATTTTAATGTCTTAAGTGTGGCCAATAATCATGTAAATGATTTTGGATCTGTAGGAGCAAAAAATACAATGGAACAACTAAAAAAAGTTGGAATTCCTCATGCCGGATTGAAAGATTGTCCGTTTACGACCTTTGTAAAAGATGGACTTAAATACGGATTTGCAGCCTTTGCACCCAACAATGGAACCATAAGCATAAATGATTACGACAATGCCCTTAAAATTGTAAGGGGGCTTGATTCGCTATGCGATATTGTAATCGTTTCGTTTCATGGTGGCGCTGAAGGGCCAACAAAGAAGCACATTACACGTCAGCGTGAATTTTTCTTAGGTGAAGACCGAGGCAATCCCTATGAGTTTGCCCGATTGATGATAGATGCAGGCGCCGATATGGTGTTTGGACATGGTCCGCATGTTACACGTGCTGTTGACCTGTATAAAGATCGCATTATTGCTTACAGCTTGGGGAATTTTGCTACCTATGGAAGATTTAACCTTTCGGGGCCCAATGGTATGGCTCCCATACTTGAGGTGGACGTGGATAAAAACGGCAAATTCCTTAAAGGTAAAATCCATGCTACTAAACAATTGGGAGAAGGTGGCCCTGTGTTGGATGAAGAAAATGCGGTAATAAAGGAAATAATTTCGCTTAGTCGTGAAGATTTTCCTGAAAGTGTATTATATATTGATGCATCGGGCAACCTAAATCGAAAGCCATAAGAAGTAGAGGTTAAAGGAAAAGGAGCTATTGCTATGTTTTTTATAACAAAACCCATAGTGTAAGCGTAAATTTTCATTACTCAAGCCTTTAAATTAGCCGTACCAATAATTTCCAATGAAAATATGGAGCTAATTTTTAAACCATTGGACTTCAGTCAGTGTTTTGTCAATTGTTTTACAGCACTTTTATAATCCTCATTTAAGACGTACGTTTGCACCATCATGGCGCGCTTCTCCGATAACGCAGACCTTCCTAAGGCGAAACTCAGCAAATCGAACCTAAAAAAGGCATTCAGACTGTTCTCGTATTTAAAGCCCGACATGGCACGTTACGGAACCGGGCTCTTTTTTCTGGCACTTACCTCCGCTACGGCACTCGCATTTCCCAAACTCATCGGTGATCTGGTAAATTCTGCGTCCAACCAAGGTTTAGAAAGTATACATCAGCAAGCGCTTGTGCTCATGCTCATTTTGGCAGCGCAATCGTTCTTTTCGTTTATGCGCATTTACCTTTTTGCGCAAACCACTGAAAATACTTTATTAAGGCTTCGTACCGACTTATACAGCCATCTCATCAGGCTGCCCATGGCCTATTTTACCCAAACTCGCGTAGGCGAAATCAACAGCCGCATTTCAGCTGATATTACCCAATTACAGGATACCTTCTCCACTACCCTTGCCGAATTCCTGCGCCAAATAACACTCGTAGTAGGAGGCCTGGTATTAATCTCCGTTATTTCGTTACAACTCACCCTCTTTATGCTGGCGCTCATTCCGGGCATTATGATTGTGGCCATTGTCTTTGGACGCTACATTCGCAAAATAAGCAAACAGGCTCAGGACCAAACCGCCCAATCCAACACCATTGTTCAAGAAACAATGTCGGGAATTGTCAACGTAAAATCCTTTGCCAACGAAATGCTTGAAGCGGGGCGCTACACAAAATCCGTTGCTGAAATTGCACGTCTTTCTATGAAATCGGCATTTTCACGTGGGTTGTTTGCCTCATTCATTATTCTTGCACTATTTGGAGCTATTGTGGGCATAGTGTGGTATGCCACAGTGCTGATGAAAAATGGCGAAATTCGTTTCGGCGAAATCATCTCGTTTGTATTGTATACCTCGTTTATTGGCGCTTCAATGGGAGGCTTAGCCGAATTGTACACGCAAATTCAGAAGGCAGTGGGCGCTTCCGAACGAATATTCGAAATACTCGATCAGGATATTGAAGCCATAAGCCTTACTAAGCCGCTTCAAGATAGCAAACGCGTTCACGGTAATGTTCGTTTCGAAAATGTAGAATTCTCCTACCCTGCTCGTTCCGATGTTAAAGTGTTGAATTCCGTTTCGTTTTCGGCATTGGCCGGACAGCAAATTGCTGTAGTGGGTCCGAGCGGATCGGGAAAATCAACACTAACTCAATTACTTTTGCGCTTTTACGAACCCGACGCTGGCGCCATTTACATTGACGATCGTGCTGCAAACCAATACGAATTAAGCGAACTTCGCAATCAGATGGCAATAGTGCCGCAGGATGTGCTTCTTTTTGGCGGAACGATCAGAGAAAATATTGCTTATGGAAAACCGAATGCCAGCGATGAAGAAATTACACAGGCCGCTCAAAAAGCCAATGCTTTAGAATTTATCGAGCGTTTTCCCGATAAATTTAACACCATCGTAGGAGAACGCGGAATCACCTTAAGTGGCGGGCAACGTCAACGAATTGCCATTGCACGTGCCGTACTAAAAGATCCAGCCATACTCATTCTCGATGAAGCCACCTCATCACTCGATTCTGAATCGGAACGCCTGGTGCAGGAGGCACTTGATAAGTTAATGAAGGGCCGAACATCTTTTGTAGTGGCGCACCGCTTGTCAACGGTGCGCAATGCCGATAAAATATTGGTTATCGATAAAGGAAATGTTGTGGAAGAAGGCACACACGAAGATCTTATTAAACTCGAAAATGGAATTTATGCCGCCTTGTCGCGTTTGCAGTTTCAGGCAGACACTAAAACCGAGTATTAGGGAAATTTTCCATATACATTGAATTACTAAACAATATCATTGGTGATGGTTTAATTTGTGCGGTATTTAAAATGTAACTAACCTTCACCAAACAGAGCGGCCTTAAATGATACACTCCAGGATTGTCCCCATACTCAGACGCATGACGGGTCTTATGAATATGCCCTTCCCGGAATTACAGGTGCAGCGTCTTGTTGACCGATTGGATAACAGAGGCAATTCACTGGAAACCGATTTAAACTCACTTCATGAGGCTGCCACCTTGTCGGGTATTTCGTTTATTCGGCAGGAGTTTACCGCCAAAGAGCTCGAGGAAGTGTTGGATTCATCAAATTTTCCAATTCTGGCCTTTGATAAGAATATACCCGTTGTGCTTTTCAGCGAAAAAGGAAAAATTGGAACGTGGAAATTCGACGATTCGGGAGAATTTGAGTTTTTTTATGATTCTTGTTCCGAAATGGCTGCCCAGCTGTCTGGTTTTAAGCAATTAAAGGCGGCTGTTGAGCAGAACCATGAGCCCGAAGAAGCTACGAATAACGCCTATGTTTTCACGCTTTGTCCGATAGCGCTTAATGCCATGGTAAGCAGCAATATCGCTGATAATTTGGAGGGAAATCACGAAGTTTTTACTCCGCTCAAACGATTTCTTCGCTTCGCAGCCTCCGAAAAAAGTAACATCTTTTACATTTATGTGTATGCAACGCTCATTGGGCTCATTAACCTTTCTCTCCCACTTGGCATCCAGGCCATCATTGGCCGCATTTCGGGAGGATTGCTCTTTGATGGCGTTATTGTACTTATAACATTTGTAATCCTTGGCATTGTGTTGTCGGGAGCTCTGCAACTCATGCAAATCTATTTGGTTGAGATTCTCCAGCGCAGAATATTTACTAAAGCGGCATTTGAATTTGCCTTTCGCATTCCACGCATCCGCTCAGAAGCATTGTTAAAATATTATCCACCCGAGTTGATGAACCGCTTCTTTGATGTGATTACCCTTCAAAAAGGCTCTTCCAAAATCCTGCTCGACCTTACCACTTCTTTTCTGCAAATTCTATTCGGGCTTATTCTGCTCTCCTTTTATCATCCATCGTTTATTCTGTTTGGAATATTTTTATTCAGTTTACTCATTGTCCTCTTTAGGTTTTCGGGAAAGAAAGCGCTGGAGTCATCGCTTAAAGAATCAAGCAGTAAATACCGCATTGTTTCGTGGTTCGAAGACATGGCCCGAAACATCAATACGTTTAAAATTGCTGGGCATACCAATATGCCATTAGATTACACCGATGGCCATGTGGACAATTACCTCAAAGCCCGCAAAAAACATTTCAGCCATTTGTTGAACCAATTTATTTATGTGCTGGTGTTTAAAATCCTTATTACAGGCGGCACACTTATTATGGGTTGCATTTTGGTGGTGGAGCGCGAAATTACATTGGGACAATTTGTAGCCTCAGAAATCATTATTATTCTGGTAATTAACGCTGTTGAAAAGCTCATATTCAGCATCGAAACAGTTTACGACGTGCTTACTGCGGTCGAAAAAATTGGACAGGTACACGATTTACCACTCGAAAAACAACAAGGCATTCGTATCCAGCATCAATCAACAGGTAAGGGCCTTAACATCGAGGTGAAAGAGGTGTCGTATGCCTATTCAGAAACCTCGGGTGCCATTCTGCATAATCTTAATTTTGAAATTCAGTCAGGCGAAAACGTTTGTATAACAGGCCTCAACGGCTCGGGTAAGCAAACATTGAGCAAATTGCTATCGGGAATCTTAACTTCGTACACTGGATTGATTACGGTTAACGGTATTTCGCTGCGTAACATTCACCTTAACGACCTGCACGAATTAGTGTCGCTAAACCTTAGTGGTGATGAAATTTTTCAGGGCAGCGTTGAAGAAAACGTTCGACTAGGAAAACCGGGAATATCGCCCTCCGACGTTATTGAAGCCCTTCAAAAAGCAGGCATTGCAGACTTTGTAAACACTTTGCCAGAGGGTATTTACACGCAGGTGATGCCTGGAGGAAAAGGATGGCCTGGTTCTGCAGCACGTAAATTAATTTTGGCACGAAGTCTAGTAAAAAAACCCGCATTGCTGATTTTCCACGATCATTTCACCACTATAGGAAGAAAAGAAAAATCAGAACTCATCAACCGAATTTTTGATGACAACAAACAAACAACGATTATCGCAATTTCGTCTGACCCACTGGTAATGAATGCATGTTCGCGCTTAATCGTTCTGAAAAACGGTACAGTAGAAGCCTCCGGCGATCCTCAAACCTTAATTAATAATCCGGCTTTGGCCGATCAATTTTAATTATGCTGAATATATCTCCAGAATCGGTGGATAAAGAATTGGGTAAAGAAAAAGTGTACTCCATTCGTTTGGTGAATACTCCACGAAACGGCCGTGTTTTTACTTGGTGGCTCCTCGGCATTTTAGGACTCCTTATTATTTTGTTATTTTTTCCTTGGCAACAAAATGTAGATGGTAAAGGCCAACTCACTGCACTCGCTCCAAAAGACCGACCACAAACCATTCAAAGTCCAATAGCAGGAAGAATAGACCAGTGGTTTGTACGCGAAGGGCAATTTGTAAAGAAAGGTGATACCATCATGGTGTTATCAGAGATTAAGGAAAAATTCCTCGACCCTGATCTCGTACCACGCCTCCGTCAGCAAGTAAGTTCAAAAGAAAATGCCATTAACAGCACCATGGAAAAAGCCGGTGCGCTGGGACGGCAAATTGATGCACTTAACAGCGGCCTTTCGCTTAAACTAAAACAAGCAGAAAACAAGGTCATACAGGCTAAATTAAAGGTTCGCTCCGACTCTATTGACCTCAGAGCCGAACGCGCTCAATTTTCGATTGCAGACACTCAGCTAACGCTAGGTAAAAATCTTTTTAATAAAGGATTTATCTCCTTATTGGAATACCAAAAACGACAGGAAAAATTTCAGCAGTCCACTGCAAAGCTTATTAGTCAAGAAAACAAGCTGCTCGACTCTAAAAATTCGCTCATTAATGCACAAATTGAGCTTAATGCCATCAGAGCCGATTACATGGAAAAAACGTCAAAAGCCGAAAGCGACCGTAATTCTACTTTAGCCTATGTTGCCGAAGCCGAAGGCGATTTGGCGAAGCTCGAAAACGAGTACTCCTCTATGTTGCTTCGAAATAACTTTTATACCATTAGAGCCCCTCAGGATGGATACATTGTTAAAGCCGTAAGAGTGGGCATTGGAGAAAATATTAAGGAAGGAGAATCGGTGGTAACGATCGCTCCCGCTAAACCTCAGTTGGCAGTTGAAATGTATATACGCGCCATGGATCTTCCACTTATACGATCGGGCGACAAGGTTAGGGTTCAGTTTGATGGCTATCCCGCTATAGTTTTTAGCGGTTGGCCAAACGTTAGCGTCGGAACATTTGGAGGTATTGTGAGCAACATCGACGCCGTGGAAAGCGAGAACGGTCTCTTTAGGGTTTTGGTAAGTCCCGATCCCAAAGATGATAAATGGCCCGAACAGATTAAAATGGGCAGCGGTGTTTATGCCTGGGCCATGCTTCAAAATGTGCCAATATGGTATGAGATATGGCGGCAGTTAAACGGATTTCCTCCCAATATTGTAAGTGATTCGGCACCGAAAAAAAGCAAATGAGAATACGCCTAGGCTTCATTTTACTTCAATTTCTAATGTTTGTGCTGCCCGCCGCGGCGCAACGAAGCATGGGCCCCAATGAGTTTATGGCTTTGGTGCAGAAAAATCACCCCATTGCCATACAGGCAAAATTAACCCTCGATAAAGCCAATGCCGAACTTATGGCGGCTCGTGGTGCTTTCGATCCTAAAGCCAATACTGCCTTTTCAGAAAAACAATTTAATAACACTACGTATTGGAACACATTAGATTCGTATTTAAAATTACCCGCCTGGATTGGTGAATTTAAAGGAGGATATGAACGCAGCGGTGGTAAATACCTCAACCCAGAAGATGTTGTGGACGAAGGTGGATTATATTATGCCTCTTACACCTTGCCCCTTGGAGCTGGTTTGTTTTTCGACGAGCGGAGAAATGCGCTTAAACAGGCCAAAGTTTATGTTACCATGTCGGAAGCCGAGCAGCGTGCTATGCTCAACAAACTCATGTATAAAGCACTTGGCGATTACTGGAACTGGTATTATACAAAGCGCCAGCTCCAGTTTGTTAACGAAGGCCTGCGACTTGCAGAGGTTCGATTTGAGGCCATTCGCGAATTGTATATAAACGGATCACTTTCGGCACTCGATACCCTTGAAGCATACGGCAATTTATTAAGCCGCCGCAACCAGTTAAATCAAGCTTTGGCAGAGGAACAAAATGCCTTGCTCGCAGTGAATGCGCATATTTGGAACAACGACCAGGAACCTGCCGAGCTCGAAGCCGATATATTACCAACCATGCCAGAGGCGGATGTGCTTTTCAGAAAACGTCCGCTCAAAGACAGTTTGTATATTTTAGCAGCCACCCAGCATCCCGATATTATTAAACTTGAGGGCAGCATACGCCAGATGGAATTTGAAAAAAAGTTCCGCACTGAGATGTTAAAGCCACAAGTTAATATTTCGTACAATTTTTTGAGAGGAACCCTAAATAATAGCGATGCGGGCGATTTACTTTTTTTAAACAACTATAAATTCGGCTTAGATGCTTCGATGCCACTATTTCTTAGAAAAGAACGAGGTAAACTGCGCAGTACTAAAATTATGCTCAACTGGCGGCAGCTAGATTTAACTCAAAACACCCGTAACATTCGCATTGGTATTGATTCGCGCTGGAACGAACTAAACAATTTTTATTCGCAGTTGCAAAACCAACGTGCTGTTGAACAGGCTACACGAGCACTAACTGAAGGCGAACAAACTCGTTTTTTAAACGGCGAAAGTTCTGTGTTTTTAGTGAATACTCGCGAAACCAACCTTGTTAATGCCGGATTAAAACTGGCAGAACTCGAAATGAAATTTGCCAAATCTATCGCATATCTATATTTTGAATCTGGAATTTATCTATATTCATACTGATTAAGATAACGTTTATGCCACAGTGGAAAATCATTCAACCTCAACATCCCACGCATTGGGAGCAGTTGATGAAACTCCGTTTTAAAGTGCTACGCGAGCCCTGGAATCAACCCGAAGGATCTGAACGTAGCGATGACGATAGTGAATCGAAACACAGCGCCATACTCGACGATACCAATACCATTATTGCAACAGCCCGAATTAATCGCATCTCCGAAAAACAGGCTCAAATTCGGTTTATGGCCGTTGATCCAAGTTGGCAGGGCAAAGGGCTTGGTCAAGCGATACTACGATTTACCGAAGGCTTGGGGCGCAGAAATTATCGGGGTATAGAGCAATACGTGCTACATGCCCGCGAACACGCTATTACATTCTACGAAAAAAACGGTTACCAATTGGTGGAACCTTCTTACCTGCTTTTCGGAAGTATTCAACATTATCTGATGATTAAAGCAGTTTAAGATTTTTTTATTTTAAATTAAACTCTTTCCAAAAAATTTGCTCTCTTTGTTACATCAATAAAACTTAAAACTATGAAAGCGTATTTTGTTGCCATCTGTTTAAGCGCCTTTGCGCTCTCGGCTGCTGCTCAGCAGGTTGAAAAACAAGCCCCCTCCCCCCAAAGCGTTAGCGTAAAGAAGTCAAATTTAACACCAGAAGAACGTGCCGTACGACAACTTAGAAAAATGTCGGGTCCGGCAATGTTAAAAAAAGAACAAATGGAGCCCGTTAAAGCGGTTCTTTTGGCACGTGAACAAGAAAAAGAGCGCATAAAAAATGAAGCAATTCCAAATAAAAAAGCGCTTAAGGAACTTAATGAAAAATCGGAAGCTCAACTCAAATCTATCTTAAGCGAAGAGCAATGGAAAAGCTGGGAAAAATGGCGTGAAGAACAAAAGGCAAAACGCAAAGACACCCCCACTAACGACGAACAAGACTAAGAGTTATTAACCGTGAGCTGAATATATCGGCAAAATTTGAAATTTTTGTTCGATTTTTGTAAGCACATGGCGATGATTTTTACTCGTAACGATTACATACTTTACTACCCGTTTAAAGTTACCCAACACCAGGGCTCTTTATACGGGTTTTTCATTTTAATTTTTACCGCCTTTCTGCCAGCACTGCTTAATGCACAACTTCAAAAAATAAGAGTAGAGCGTATTGGACCCAACCAACAACCTTACGTGTACGAAGGCATGACCAATGCACGTGGCGAAGTAGTAATTCCGGCAGTTTATGATTTTATCTGGGATTTTGGAAGCGATACCATTGCACTGGCACGACGTCAAATTCAAAACGATCAATCTGAAAGTGCTTTTATATACGAACTCATAACCAGCGGTGGATTTCAATATCTCGAATTTCCAGAAAACCTCATCCCCTCGCCTCCCTCCGAAAAAATTTACAGAATTTACGATGCCTCGAAAGATTTATATGGCTTTTGGGACTTTACAGGGAAGGAAATCACACGTTTTCGATACTCCGATGCCCTCGATTTTTCAGAGGGTCTGGCAGCTGTACTCGATCCTTACAAGGGCTATTGGGGGTTTATCAATACAAAAGGTGAAATTGAAATAAGAACCACTTTTGATGCTGCCTATCCCTTTTCAGAAGGCCATGCCGTAGTATATGATACCGACCGCTTTTATTATTGCGACAAAAAGGGGATGTTGAGTCCCATTAGCGGGCGATATTCCATGATTTATCCTGTTAATGAAGGTAAATCGATAGTACTGCGCGATTCTTTGTACGGTATTATTGATACCAACGGAATCGAAATTCTAAAACCGCAATACCGTTTCATTGACAACTTTTTGAACGGACGAGCCGTGTTTATGAAGGATAATAAACTGGGCATGCTCGACGAAAAAGGGAATGTAGTGATTGAAAACCGATTTGAAGAAATATATCGTTTCGATCAAGAGCATTATCTGATTGTATTAAACGGTATGATGGGGCTCATTAGTCTAACCGGCGAAACGGTAATTCCGGCACGATATTCTGAAATTGGCTTTTTTAGTGAGGGCCTGGCTCCTGTAAAACTGGCTGGAAAATGGGGCTTTGTAGATCATACTGGTACGGAAATTATCCCATGTGCTTACGAAAGTGTTGAATCTGGATTTAAAGATGGTAAAGCCATTGTGCGACCGGCTGACCAGTGGTATCTGGTAAATAAATCCGACACCTTGGTTCTGCCCTCTTACGAAGAAATTCTTCCATTCTACGGTTATACTGCTGCGGTGCGCAAAAATAATGTGTGGGGATTTATAAATACTTTAGGCGAAGAAACCATCGAACCTCAGTTTACCGAACTTATTTTTTCAAAAGGAGGCCTCTGTTTTGGAGGAAAAACCTCCGATAATGGAGTCCTTAAATACGCATTAATTAACGTTTACGGCAAACAGGTTACGGAATCTAAATACATCGATATTGTTAGATTTACCGAGGGCTTTGCCGCTGTAAAAGACAGTTTGGGATGGGGGTTTATTGACGGAAACGGGATTGAAATTGCACGGCCTCAGTATAGTGAAGTACGCAACTTTTCTTCAGGGCGCGCCGCGGTTCGTAAAAACAAGAATTGGGCCTTTATAAATGCAAAGGGAATCGAAACCATACCCATGTTTAATAAATTTCCAGATTTATCGGAAACCCTTGTTCAGCCAGCTACATCAAAAGACTCTGTAAATGCCATACGTGAAGTTTTTCCGCTTTACTTGATGGAGGTTGTAGGCGATTTTGAGGGTTCCTGGGCCACGGTTGAAGACCTTACCATGGCAAACGATGGGCATATCGGTTTGTGCATAAATAAAACCGGAAAAATCAATGTACAAACAGCGTGTATTCCTTTTCAGCGATATGCCGATGCCTTTTCATCTGATTTGGAAGCCAATAAGGCATTAACGATACTAAAACTCCCCGGAGCAACTTTAAAAATTGATATTCAAGGAAAAATTATTGAATAGCTCCAGCCATAACTTTACAACTCATCCATCTTTATCAAATTATATTTTAAAGCATAGTGCATCAAGCCTATAGCATTTCTACTGCCCGTTTTTTCTAGTAAGGTAGATCTGTATTTTTTAATGGAGGAGGTACTTAAACTTAAATCATGGGCTATTTCCTCAATCGACAACTGTTTTACAGTTAAAAGCAAAACGCTCAATTCGTGCTCACTAAGTTGATTAAGAGGCAAATGAGGCAGTTTGGTTTCAATTATTGAGTTATTGGATAAAATATAACGTATTTCAGGGGTATAGTATTCGTTGCCGTCATAAACCATTTTTATAGCCCGTAAAAACTCCTCAATTCGGCTGCTTTTGTATATAAACCCAGAAATTCCAAGCTTAAATGCCTCTTTTAACACACCTACATTTTCAAACTGAGTTAATATAATTACCTTCTGCAATGGGAAATAACCGCGCAATAATTTTAGCGTTTCGATTCCACTGAAATGAGGCATTAGTATATCCAGAACTATCACATCAAACTCTTCACTGCTGAGCTTATTTACGACGTCGCGGCCGTTCAACAAAACATCAATTTTTTCGAAGGCTTCTGTTACCATCAGCACCTCTTTTAATGCCTCATTAAATAAATTTTGATCGTCAATAATTAACAATTTAATCCGATCTTTTTGGGTATATAAATATTGTGTTCGAAGATTATTCATTGATATTTAGCTAGGTAAGCAGATAATGATTGGTATAAATTACGGCATTAAATAATAAATACATAAGTATTTATTATCTCTCAAAATTATGGATATCTAGCTTCAAACAATGACAGATATCGAAATTTAATATTCGATAGTTATAGCATGCTCATTGCCAGATTTATTCCGCTTTAAATGGATGTCTTTGTACCCAAGTTTCATGACCAACACCCGAGGCTAAACAGCCGGCCAAATTGTGACGTAACTTGTTTTTGAATTTGAAATACACAAAATG
>JBKCHQ010000027.1:0-12592 GCA_046302715.1 Bacteroidia bacterium
AAGATTAAAAAAAATTCGAGTGCGAAGAAGCGTTTCAAGCTTACCGAACCCGCAAAAATCAACCGGAAGCATGCGTACAAGCGCCACATCCTGACGAAGAAATCGAACGACCAGAAACGCCGCCTTGGCCATTCTGCGTTAGTTTCTCCGGCCGATGAAGGTCTTGTAAAACGAATGCTCGTTATCGGAAAGTAAAAATCATTGTTTAACCAGGAGGCCAGCCTAAAGATTCGAAACCCGAACGCTGTCCACCAAAAAACCAGAAACCTATGCCACGTTCAGTCAACCACGTTGCCTCTCGCGCAAGGAGAAAAAAAATCCTCAATCAAACCAAGGGCTATTGGGGTGCCCGCAAGAATGTTTACACCATTGCAAAAAACATTCTTGAAAAAGGTTTAACCTATGCTTACCGCGATCGTCGCGCTAAGAAACGTAATTTCCGCGCCTTGTGGATTCAGCGTATCAACGCCGGAGCCCGCCAGCACGGAATGTCGTACAGCGAACTAATGGGTAAAATTCATGGTAAAAACATCGAAATTAACCGCAAGGTTCTTGCCGATTTGGCCATGAACAACCCAACGGCGTTTAAAGCCATCATCGACGCTGTTAAATAGCCTTTTCCTTCAAATCCAGATGAAAAGCATCCTTCGGGATGCTTTTTTTATCTGGAGCAGTCTAGGCGTTTGTCTCGTTTAATTGCCGGTTTACCATAGATTGATGCATTTTCCCGAAGGATTTTTAGCGCATATTTCCGATTCTGCTGGCTTCGACAACCATGCTTTCGAGGAGGTACATCTCCATGTCGCTCCCACGAGCCTTCGTTTCCATCCTACGAAAGTGCATCCTGCCTTTTCGGAAAGCGAAATCGTGCCTTGGTGTGATGAGGCCGTTTATTTAAACGAACGGCCCGATTTTACCCTGGATCCCCACTTTCACGCGGGCGGGTATTACGTGCAGGAAGCGAGTTCTATGAGCGTAATTCATGCTTTAAATCAGGAGTTTGACGCCCAAAGGGATATTCGGGTACTGGATCTTTGTGCGGCGCCCGGAGGCAAAAGCACCCATATCCTATCCTGGCTAAATGGAGCGGGCCTTTTGGTATCGAACGAAGTAATTCGAACCCGTGCATCGGTGTTACGAGATAACCTCAGCAAATGGGGTTATGCCAATGTTTTGGCGAGCAATAACGATCCCAAACAGTTGGGCACACTGCATCATTTTTTTGATGCCCTGGTCATTGATGCGCCGTGTTCGGGATCGGGTATGTTTAGGAAAGATCCTGCAGCAATGAAGCATTGGTCGCTCGATGCCGTGTTGCGTTGCGCCGAAAGGCAAAAACGCATACTCAGCGATGTTTGGGATGCCCTCCAACCGGGCGGACTTTGCGTGTATTCTACCTGCAGCTATTCCACCGCCGAAAACGAAGCCATCAGCCAGTTTATCTGCACAGAGTTGGGTGCCGATTATATCTCCCTTGCAGCACTTGACGAAAATCCAGCAATTGTGAGCTCCGGTTGGGGCTACCGATTCTGGCCACATCGCCTCAAAGGCGAAGGATTTTTTATGGCAGTTTTCCGAAAACACAGCGAATCGATACAGACTTTAGCCCCTGCCAAAAAACATCTTGAGTTTAAAAAAGTGCAATCGGGCTGTGCATCGTGGGTTGATGGAAATTTTGTTGAAGCTTCCTGCCATCTCGGTGCGGTATTGGTTCCCTTGCTGCAACAAGAGGCCGTAAATACCCTATACACTAAACTCCACACGGTTAAGGTTGGAATACAAAGTGGCGAAAGCAAGAACGGCAAGTTTATTCCCCATCACGAATTGGCCTTATATAATGTGCTTAGCCCCGAAGTACCAAGCATTGCCTTAGATCGGGAACACGCCCTACGTTACCTTAAAAAGGAGAGCCTGCGCATAAACCATGAAGCTCAGGGACAGTTTGTAATGAGCTTTGAAAATTCCATTTTAGGCTGGGGCAATGCCGTTGGCAACCGCATTAACAATGGCCTGCCTAAATCTTGGCGAATACTAAAAGAAATAGATTTCGAATAATCATTTGGGTAAGCCATTAAACAACTGATCGGTAAAGGTGCCATTTTCAATACGCACCGAATCCCAACCATTGTTTGCGTATGCTGTACCCGCAAACGTGCCCTTCATAAACCGATAATTGCCCTTGGTGCGCATCTCACTCACTGTTATGGAACCGCTGGATCGGCTCTGCATAATAGAACCCATGGTATATTGGCTGCCGTTAATGGTAAAATGTATGTATCCGGCCGAGTCGCTGCCCAAATCGTAGGTGCCCGGGCCGTTAAAACGATAAATACCCCCCGATGCCACATACCCTGCTGCGCCGGCAGCATGGAGGGTAAAGCAATCGCCGGCTGTATTGGCATTTTCAGTGGCAGCCACGGTTTTCTCCATAATTACCGGCCATCCGTTAGCGGTGAATCTAAACTCACCAGATGCAGGAAGTATGGGCGTCTCATCCACTTCATCTTTCGTACATGCTGTAAAAAACAGCCCCAAAAGAAGCACGCCCAATACCGATTTTTTTGAAAAAGCCATCGTCCTGCGAAATTATAAAATAGCACCGAGTTTATACGTACCACCATGCTTTAATTTGGGCATTACGCGGATAAATGGTTAATTTCGCGCCTCATTTAAATCGTATGGAAAATCGTCGAGTTAGGGTGCGTTTTGCCCCATCGCCAACCGGATACCTGCATATTGGTGGGGTGCGTACTGCATTGTACAACTACTTGTTTGCCAAAAAACACGGAGGCGATTTTTTGCTCCGCATCGAAGATACCGACCAAAACCGCTATGTACCCGGCGCCGAACAATATATTATGGAAGCCCTTGCATGGCTGGGTATCGAACCTGTTGAGAGTCCATTGCATGGAGGACCGCATGCCCCTTACCGCCAGAGCGAGCGAAAGGCCATGTACCGCCAGTATGCCGACCAACTTATCAATAATGGATATGCTTATTATGCGTTTGATACCCCCGAAGAGCTTGAGGATATGCGCAAGCGCCTTGAGGCTGCAAAAGTAGCGTCGCCACAGTACAACGCTATTACGCGCAATTCGATGAAAAATTCGCTTACCCTTCCAGAGGATGAGGTTAAGCGTAGGCTTGAGGCAGGCGATCCTTATGTAATTCGTATAAAGTTGCCCCGCCAGGAGGAAGTGCGTTTTCATGATATCATCAGGGGCTGGATTGTTGTGCACACCCAAAATATGGACGATAAGGTGCTGTTTAAATCGGATGGGATGCCCACCTACCATTTAGCCAATGTGGTTGACGATTACCTAATGGAGATTACCCACGTTATTCGTGGCGAAGAGTGGTTGCCTTCTGCCCCGCTCCACGTTTTGCTGTATCGTTACCTCGGATGGGAGCATGTTATGCCTCAGTTTGCGCATTTACCTTTATTGCTAAAGCCCGACGGTAATGGCAAACTTTCGAAGCGCGACGGCGACCGACTGGGATTTCCGGTAGCGCCGTTGGATTGGCTAGACCCCAACAGTGGAGAACGTACCAGCGGATACCGCGAAAAAGGCTATTATCCGGAGGCAGTATTGAATTTCCTTGCACTCTTGGGCTGGAATCCGGGTACTACGCAAGAAATGTTCAGCTTGGAAGAACTGGTGGAATCCTTCTCGCTGGAGCGGGTTAGTAAATCGGGGGCCAAATTCGATTTTGAAAAAGCGAAATGGTTCAATCATCAGTATTTATTAAAACAAAGTGATGAGCAATTGGCAACCATTTTCGAGGCCGATTTAAAAAACAGAGGTATTTCGGCGAATAACGCACTCATTACAAAAGTTGTGGCTCTTGTTAAGGAGCGGGCCAACTTTAGCTCCGAATTATGGGGGCATGCTTCCTACTTTTTCGAAGCGCCTAAAACTTATGAAGATGCGCTTTTAAGTAAGAAATGGAAGCCCGAATCGGAAACAATATTCCAAGGCTGGGCCGATGCCCTGTTGGTATGTGCACCATTTGATGCAGCGGCCATCGAAGCAAACAGCAAGTCCTATCTAGAACAAAACGGAATTGGAATTGGGCAGGTGTTGCAGTTGTTTAGGATATTAATTACCGGTGTAGCTGCAGGCCCATCCATGTTTGAAGTATGCGCTTTGTTGGGGAAGGATGAAGTAGTTGCACGCTTAAAAGCAGGAATTGCTCACGCAAAAAGCTTGTAGTGGAAGTACAGGTAGTTCTCAACGATTTACGGTTCAAGGCCTATCACGGGGTATTTGAACACGAAAAACAAAACGGGGGCGTATTCCGTCTAGACATTTCATTTTCATACAATGCCGAAAAAGCAGCACTTAGCGATAATCTTGATGACGCCATAGATTACGGTGCAGTGTGCGACCTGGCCATAAGAGCAATGCAAAAAAGGCATGACCTGTTGGAGACGGTATTGATGGAATTAAAGGTAGAACTTAAAAAAAGCTACCCGAAAATGTATAACTTAGAGCTTAGGTTATATAAACTCAATCCACCGGTAAATCACACATTAGAATCTGTATGTCTTGTTCTGAAGGATTAGGAAATAATAGCGGACATTTAGATGGCGAAAAGATGGAAAAAGAATGTCCGTCCTGTAAAAACCAATTTACGTGCATTGTGGGATCGGGCTGTTGGTGCGAGAAGTTGATATTGACCCGTGAAGTTTTAAAACAAATTAGACGTAGGTATATGGATTGTTTATGCAATGCTTGTTTAAAAACATACGCACCAAGCGATAATTAAGAAAATAATTTTACTCTTGCAGTATAGCGCCGAATTATTACTTTTGTGCCCCTAGTGAAAGGTTTCGTGGCCGAGCGGCTAGGCAGAGGTCTGCAAAACCTCGTACAGCGGTTCGAATCCGCTCGAAACCTCAACCCAATCCCAGCCCTACAAAGGGCCGGGATTTTTCATTTTTCCTAAGCCGGGCTTGCCCGAAGCGAAAGGAAAAATGAAAAATAGCGTGCGACCTACCGCAGCTGCGCGGGCTGACTTTTTCAATAAGCCCTGAATAAAGCTGCTTAAAATGAATAAGATTTTTCAATCATACCCTTTTGACTCTTCATTTTATTGCTGCATTTTCGCTGTCTAAACCTAAACACCTTAATGCTTAAGCTGTTCTTAGGTTTATATATTCCGCAATACCATGAAATACTGCATCGGTCTTCTTCTAATCACCAGCGTGCTCACCGCGCAAAAACTACCTAAGCTAAAATCCTTGCCCTACGACTCGGCTTCTGTGCCCCGCGAACGCTGGGTCGATTTCACGCACCTTGATTTAAAGGTTTCGTTTCAGGCGGCATTTGGTGTGGTAGAAGGCGAGGTAAAACACGACTTTACGGTGCTGCGCCAAACACTCGACTCATTGGAACTCGACGGTCCTGAAATTCGCATTAAATCGATCACTCAAAACGGAGTCCCACTGAAATATGCCAGCCGCAAGGAAAAAATTACAGTGTTCTTCGATAAGCCGCTCCTCCGGGGCAGCAACAACAGCATCAGCATTCGTTATGAAGCAAGCCCTCGTAAAGGCATTTATTTCGTGGGTTGGAACGACGCTACAAACCGCTGCCGCAAACAAATTTGGACTCAGGGTCAAGGTATTGATAACCGGCACTGGATTCCGATGTTCGATAACATGAACGATAAAATCACTACCGACATTAGAGTGCGCATGGATAAAAACTATAAAGTACTCTCAAACGGCGAGTTGCGATCAAGCAACGAAAACGGCAGCGACAAAATTTGGCACTATGCCATGACCAAGCCGCATGCGCCTTATCTGATTATGCTGGGCATTGGCGATTATGAAATCGAAACACGAAAAAGCAAATCGGGCGTACCCATTCACCTGTGGTATTATCCCGATCAAAAAGAAAAGGTAGAACCCACCTACCGCTACAGCGTAGAAATGTTTGATTTCTTTGAAGAGGAAATTGGGGTGCCCTACCCCTGGCCGGCTTACAGCCAAATTCCGGTGCAGGAGTTCATGTACGGTGCCATGGAAAATACTACAGCCACCATATTTGGCGATTTCTTTTATGTGGATTCGCGCTCTTACCTCGATAAAAAATACGTAGGCGTTAACGCACACGAACTGGCCCACCAATGGTTTGGCGATATGGTAACTGCCATTGCGCCTACGCATCACTGGCTTCAGGAGAGTTTTGCCACCCATTACAACATGATGTACGAAGCACGAGCCTTGGGCAAGGAGTATGGCGATTTGGCGCGCCGCAATGCACAAAACTCTGCCTTAAATGCTTCGGTGCGTGATGGATTTCCAGTAGCATCTTCCAACGGAGGAAGTCCACGCTGGTATCCAAAAGGTGCTATGGTGCTCAATATGTTGAAATATGTGGTGGGTCGCGATTGCTTTAACGATGCCATTAAGTATTATCTCGAACGCAATGCCTACGGCAATGTTGACTCGCACGATTTGCTGCGGGCCTTTCATGAGCGTTGCGGCGAATCGCTCGACTGGTTCTGGGAACAGTGGCTTTACCGTGCCGGCGAACCTGCCTATTCGGTAACCGCCGAATCTGACGCCATAAAAACGGTGTTTAATGTGCGACAGTTACAAATGGTGGAGCCCTTTATAGGTCTTTTTAAAATGCCCATCGAATTTGAAGTGTGGTTTACCGATGGTACTGTAGCCCGCACCCGCCAGTGGATTGAGCAAGCCGACTCCAAAGTAGAAATTGTCCATCCCGTCGGAAAAAAAGTGGCATTTACCCTATTTGATCCCGATAACCAGATTGTAAAAACCGTAACGTTTACCAAACCCACCGAACAGCTTAAGCTACAAGCTGTTAATGCCCCTAATATGCTTGATCGCCTCGATGCGCTCACGGCATTGAGCGAAAAGAACTGGGACGAAAAGCGTAAAACCCTGCAAAACATAGCACGCAAGGCAACAACCGTTAAAGAACGCCAAACAGCGTTGGAAATGCTGTCCGGCGATCGCGACAAAAGCTCCAGAACACTGATTGCTGAAGCGCTGAGCGACAAGCACTTCGCCCTTAGGCAAACTGCTATTTCGGTACTTGACACTTTAACGAAAAATGAACTTAAAGCGGCCAAAGTGCTGCTCAATGATTCGAGTTACGTAACGGTAAACGAGGCCCTTAAAAAACTAATAGCATCCGATCCATCGAACACGCAAAGCTATCTCGATGCCACCCAAAATACAATGGGCGACAATAGTCGAAATGTGCGCTTTACCTGGCTGCGAGCTGCTATTAAATCAGGCAAAATAGCATACGAAAAAGAGTTGGTGGACCTGTGTTCGGTATCGTTTGACTTTAATACTCGAAAAGCGGCCTTTGCCATGGTAAAAGAATTGAATATTGCCAATTCCGATCTCGTGCGCCATGCTTTTGAAGCGGCCAATAGCACCATGTTTAAGCTCAACGGCAACGGCATGGTAACATTGCGTTGGATGTATAATGAAAAACCAGACTTAAAACCCGAGATTGACCGACTGCTAAATAGTTTAGGTGACAGCGATCGTGAGCGTAATTTGGTAGAAAAGATTAGGGAAAGGAAGTGAGAGAATAAATGTGTCCGCCCGGCGGATAAAAGAGCTGCTTATTGATACATACAAAAACTTAAAAAGCCCGATTTTATCGGGCTTTTTATTTGACAAAGTTATATTCTAAAACCGCTCCAGCTCCGAAAAGAAGAATGAGGCCTCAATTAGCGCATTTTCGTCGCTGTCGGAACCATGTACGGCATTAGCCTCAATAGACTTGGCAAATAAGGCACGAATGGTACCCGGTGCCGCCTTGGCAGGATCAGTAGCCCCAATTAAATCGCGGAACGATGCCACGGCATTGTCTTTTTCTAAAACAGCTGCCACAATAGGGCCCGAAGAAATATACGTTACTAAATCGTTGTAAAACGGACGGGCCGCATGCACCGCATAAAAACGACCTGCCGCTTCGGGAGTTAAGCGGGTATATTTCATCGCCTTAATGCGAAAGCCGGCTTCGTTAATCTTTTGTAAAATAGCGCCAATGTGATTGTTTGCAACCGCATCGGGCTTTAGCATGGTAAAGGTGATGTTGGACATAGTTGAAGTTTTTATTCGGGGCGCAAAATTAACCAATACTATATATGTTCGGCAACCAAATGACTAAAAATAGCCGTCATTTTTACTTCAGCGCGTGAAGCGGCCTCAATTACATCCTCGTGCGTTACTTCTTTTATCTTACCTTCAACACCCAAATCGGTAATAACACTCACCGCAAAACAGGGAATGCCCATGTGCCGTGCGCAAATTACCTCTGGCACGGTTGACATGCCCACGGCATCGCCGCCAATAATGCGCATGTAGCGGTACTCGGCTGGTGTTTCAAAACAAGGACCACTTACGCTTACATAAACGCCCTCGTGCAGCTTAAAGCCCTCGGCCATGGCAAAGGTCTTGGCATGCTGAATCATTAACCTGTCATACGGCTCGCTCATATCAGGAAAACGAGGCCCCAACTCCTTTTCGTTTTTACCGATTAACGGATTTGACGGCAGTAAGTTGATGTGATCGTTGAGCATCATTACATCGCCAATTTCAAAGCTCGGATTTACACCGCCACTGGCGTTGCTCACAAACAGAAAGCTAATGCCCAGCGCGTTCATAACCCGCACCGGAAACACCACCTGCTGCATCGAATAACCCTCATAGTAATGAAATCGCCCCTGCATCACCACCACATTTTTACCCCGCAATAGGCCAAAGATCAATTTACCCGAATGGCCTTCGACGGTCGAAACCGGAAAATGCGGGATGTTTTCATACGAGAGCGTATAATGGATATCGAGTTCGCGTACAAGGCCACCTAAGCCAGTTCCTAAAATGATGCCGGCACGTGGCGCAAAACCATGGGTATGCTGGCGAATATAATCGGCACTTTCACGAATGCTGTCTAACATAATCGGTCAATATTTTTTTTAAGGTTTCTTCACGGTCGATGCGGAGGTCCAATTCAAGACTAAACCAGCGGGAATACTCCTCTTTTTTGAGCAAAGGAACTATTTTTTCCCTGTCTTTAGATGTGGTAAGCACCTTTACATTCGACGTGGCAAATGTACGCAGTTTGGCCGCTATTTTCTGCATATCGGCGTCAGAATAGTCATGATGATCGGGAAAAACCAGGTGTTTAACCTCAAGACCCAAGGCGCGTACTTGCAGTTCCAGCAAGGCAGGCCGAGCAATACCGCTCACCAGTAACAGCGAGCAATTTCCATTTTCTGATAACGATTGTGTTTGAACAGTATGGCCATCAAACGAAATACATTGACCTGGTTCAACGCTAGAGAAAAAAATATGCTCTTGATTAAATTGGCTCAACTGATTATATATGGTTTTGCTGTCCTTAACCTCAGGCAGTAATGGACATTGCGTAACTACTATCGCATCGGCGGCTTTGTAACGACTCCACACATCGCGCTGGTAGCCGGCAGGCAACAAATAGCGGGGATGAAAGAAATCGGAGTAAGGAATAAGTAAAATACGCAAACCACCCCGCAGTGGCCTATGCTGGTAGGCATCATCAAGCAAAATCACATTACTTGACGGAGCATATGCCCGCAGCTTTGCGATGCCCTCCACCCGCGACGAACAAACCGCTACGGCCGCATTCGGAAAACTGCGTTTAAACAATCGGGGTTCATCACCCGTAAGCGCAGGTGCGTCGTTTAAGGAAACCATTCTAAAGCCCACCGAGCTGCGCCCATAACCCCGGCTCAGAAAAGCGGGCTCAAATGCAGCAGAAAGCCAACGGGCAAACAACAGGGTATGCGGTGTTTTACCGCTGCCGCCGGCACATAAATTTCCCACAACCACAAAAGGCACATCAGGGCAATACGAACGCAAAATGCCTTTATCATAAGCCCAATGCCGCAAATGCAGTATAAAACCGTATAAATATGAAAAAGGCAGCAGCCACTTCCTGTTCATGGCTGCAAATTAACGATTTTAGAGGCAGCTTATTTTTGTTTTATACCTTAGCCACCATCATGATACGTATTGCTGAAATAATTCATAGCCTCGAACAATGGGCGCCGCCTGCCCTGCAGGAATCATACGACAATTCGGGCCTCATTTGCGGCAACCTGCACGATGCCTGCACCGCTTTTCTGGTATGCCTCGACAGTACCGAAGCCGTTGTTGACGAGGCCATTGCCAAAGGCTGCAACCTCATTATTGCCCACCACCCCATAGTATTTGGCAGTTTTAAGAAACTTACCGGTAAAACTTATCCCGAGCGTGTTTTGCTTAAAGCCATTAAGCACGATATAGCCCTATATGCGTTGCACACTAATTTAGATAACATACGCACCGGGGTAAATCATACCATTGGCCAATTGCTCGGGATTGAGAAACAACACATATTGCGACCTTCAGAAAATAAATTACTCCAACTCACGGTTTACGTGCCCCATGCGCATGCCGACCAAGTGCGTGAAGCGCTGTTTGCATCGGGCGCAGGCGCCATTGGCAATTACAGCGAATGCGGCTTTAGCCTCAAAGGCACAGGAACCTTTATGCCTAACGAAAATGCCAATCCGTTTTCGGGCCAAAAAAACGTGCGCGAATATGCCGAGGAAACCCGCATAGAGGTAATTCTTCCACGCCATAAACGTGCTGATGTTTTTAAAGCCCTCAGCGAGGCTCATCCCTACGAAGAGGTGGCTCATCAATTCTGCGCCATTGAAAACACCCTGCAAGATGTGGGTGCCGGGATGCACGGAATGCTAGAAATGGAGATGGAAACAACTGCATTTTTGCAAAAAATAAAGTCGGTATTTGGAGGAATGTTGCGATACACTCAACCCATAAAGAGCCACGTAAAACATATTGCCTGGTGTGGCGGCTCGGGCAGTTTTTTACTCGACGATGCCCTTAAAGCCGGCGTCGATGTGCTGCTCACTTCTGATTTTAAATACCATCAATTTTTTGATGCCGATGGCAAAATTATGATTGTAGATATCGGACACTTTGAAAATGAGCAATTTACAATCGAAGCAATTTATACTTACTTAACAAATAAATTTCCTAATTTTGCAGGCTCCCAAACAGGAGTATGTACCAATCCTGTTCAATATTTATAAAACGCCATGAGTGTAAACTTTGTTGAAACCAAGTCCGACATTTCGGTTGAAGAAAAATTAAAAGCATTATATATGCTTCAGTCGATTGACACACAAATTGATAAAATACGCATCGTTCGCGGAGAGTTACCGCTCGAAGTTCAGGATCTCGAAGATGAACTTGCTGGGTTACAAACCCGTATCGGCAATCTCGAAGCAGAGGTGGCGCAGCTTGACCAGTCTATCAACGATAAGAAAAATGCCATTAAAGAGGCGTTGACCTTAATTAAAAAGTACGAAGCACAGCAAGGCAATGTGCGCAACAATCGTGAGTTTGATTCCATTAACAAAGAAATTGAATACCAAACCCTCGACATTCAGCTTTCTGAAAAGCGCATTAAAGAATTTAAAGCGGGCATCGATACCAAGCAGGTGTTGATTGATGAAGCTAAAGTAACCCTCGCAGAACGCAGTGGAGATTTAGAGGCAAAAAAAGCAGAACTCGCCGATATCGTAGCCGAAACCGAAAAGGATGAGGAAAAGCTAATTGCCGATTCAAACGCGGCAGCCGTTAAAATTGAAGAACGTTTGCTTGCCGCCTACAAACGTGTGCGCTCAAATGCCGTTAACGGACTTGCAGTGGTTGCCATACAGCGCGATGCTTGCGGCGGGTGTTTCAACCAAATTCCTCCGCAGCGCCAGATGGATTTACGCCTTAGAAAGAAAATCATCGTATGTGAATATTGTGGTCGCATTTTAGTGGATCCCGAAATTGCGCACAACGAGGTAAACGGATAAACCAGTTTAAATAACCTTACATTTAGATCAAAAGCCTCGATTTTGCATCGGGGCTTTTTTTGTGAGGATGGGTTAATTAAAGTACAAACGTTGTTTATCGCCCAAATAACATTGGAGCAGTACCGAAGATACCTTGTAGCGTATCTTAAACTTCATTTTTTCGCCTCACTTAATGTGCTTTTAAGAATGTTGCAAGTTTTACAAGGTTTCACCAATACAATTGACGCTAACCTATTTATATTTGCGCCATAATAATAGATGTATGCACACAAAAGGTCCAATATCTCAATTTATTGAAAAGCATTATTTGCACTTCAATGCTGCAGCTTTGGTGGATGCCGCAAAAGGCTATGAAGCCCATTTAACGGCCGGCGGTAAAATGATGATTACCCTTGCCGGTGCCATGAGTACCGCCGAATTGGGCAAATCGCTCGCCGAGATTATTCGCCAGGGAAAGGTGGACATTATTTCCTGTACGGGAGCAAACCTCGAGGAAGATATCATGAATCTCGTTGCCCACAGTCATTATAAACGTGTGCCCAATTACCGCGACTTAAGTCCGCAAGATGAGTGGGATTTGCTCGAAGATGGATTTAACCGAGTTACAGATACGTGTATTCCCGAGGAAGAAGCTTTTCGCCGCATACAAAAGCATATATATAAGCAATGGAAACAG
>JBKCHQ010000028.1:0-16041 GCA_046302715.1 Bacteroidia bacterium
TACTTGGATGATTTGGTAGATGCCGTGCTGCGTTTAACCGAAAACGACTGTCTCGAATCGGGCATTTGGAACATCTGTGCTGCCCCTGAAACAGCCGTAAGCGTGCTGGATTTGGCCAGCATGATTCAACAATGTGTTAATCCTAACATGCCCCCAAAATTCAATTTTGTGCCCTACAGTATGTTTGGATTGTATGAAGATGTTCGCCACCGTAGCGGAAGCGCTGCAAAAGCCAAGTTAATGCTAGGCTGGGAGGCAAAGGTAGGCTTGAATGAGGGTTTAATGCGCAGTATTGATGCCTTGTTAAAGGAACGCAAGCCTTAGCGTTTATTCATCTTTTATTGCAGTTAAGATTTTTTAAAGTGTCTGGAAAATTGGTGTGAGGTTATCTATTTTACGGTAGTTTGTACTTCTCCAAATCCGATTCTAACTTCATCGTTTTGGCAAAATGCCTTCATAATTACCGTGTCGTTGTCGTTGATGAATTTACGCTCGGTATTGTCGGGCATTTTTAAGGGCTGTGTTCCACGCCATGATAATTCCAGCATGGAGCCATAGCTGCTTTTGTCGGGGCCGCTTATAGTGCCCGATGCGTACATATCGCCAATTTGAATATTGCAGCCGTTGGATGCATGGTGCACCAACTGTTGAAGCATATTCCAATACATATATTTGAAATTAGATGCGCAAATGCGGCTCGGATTAAAACGTGGCGATTCGATATACACTTCTAGGTGTATGTCATAATTCTGGACTCCTTCAAACTTTAAATAGGGCAGGGGAGCAGGCTCCTGAATTGGCCCATCAACTCTAAACGGTTCCAACGCATCCATGCTCACCACCCATGCCGAAATAGAGGACGCGAAATTTTTAGCCAAAAACGGACCTAGCGGTACGTATTCCCACGACTGTATATCGCGTGCACTCCAATCGTTAAAAAGTACCATGCCGTATATGTAATCTTCGGCTTCGTGCATGGGAATGGGCGTTCCAAGCTCATTGGATTTGCACGTAATAAAGGCCATTTCCAGTTCAAAATCGAGCTGGCGGCTGGGTCCAAACTCCGGCACCTCCTGATCGGGACCTTTGAGTTGACCGCTTGGACGTTTTATGGAAGTACCACTCAAAACAATAGACGAGGCTCTTCCGTGATAGCCAATAGGAATATGCTTCCAATTTGGTAAAAGTGCATTCGCCGGATCGCGAAACATGCTACCAACATTGGTAGCGTGCTCTTTGCTGGAATAAAAATCGGTGTAGTTTCCAATTTTTACGGGCATACACACTTCCACATTTTCAATGGGCAATAGACATTCCTCGCGAAGCTCGCGATCTCCTTTTAATGACGTATGTCGATCGTCGAGCAGCTGACTTAGCCTATCTCTTAAATTGCGCAGCATGGGGCGCCCCAAACTAAGGCAGTCATTCAAAAACTCATTCTCAAATAATCCATCGGCATAATCTATGCCCAACAAGCCTTTACGGTTTAATGCCGCCAAATCGAGCACATAATTTCCAATGCGGGTGGCCACTTTATGGCTGTTACCATATTTAATGATGCCCAGCGGCAGGTTTTGAATCGGAAAATCTGAATCTTCCTTTACGGGTACCCAGCTTTTTAGGTTTGGATCGTTAGCACGAATCATACAGTGAGGTGTTATTATTTGGCAAACAATGGAAAGGTTTCCATAAGTTCGTTCACCTGTTTCTTAATGGTGTGTAACTTTTTATCGTTCTGAGCATTGACAATGGCTTTGTCAATCCAATCCACGATTTGTGGAATTTCTTTTTCGGTGATGCCGCGTGTTGTGATGGCGGCCGTTCCTACACGAATACCTGATGTAGTAAATGGCGATTTGTCGTCGAAAGGCACCATGTTCTTATTCACGGTGATGTCGGCTTTACCCAAGGCAATTTCGGCTTCTTTTCCGGTAATGTTCTTCGAGCGCAGATCAATAAGCATAAGGTGGTTGTCTGTGCCGCCCGAAATTATATGATATCCTTTTTTTACAAAGGCATTGGCCATTATACGTGCATTGCGCTGAACATTAATAATGTAATGCATATAATCATCAGAAAGAGCTTCATGAAAAGCTACAGCTTTGGCCGCAATTATGTGTTCGAGCGGGCCGCCTTGTGTTCCGGGAAATACAGCGGCATCGAGCAATGCCGACATGGGTCGTATTTCACCTTTTGGAGATTTTAGTCCGAACGGATTTTCAAAATCTTTACCCATCATGATGATGCCTCCACGTGGCCCCCGAAGCGTTTTGTGGGTGGTGGAGGTTACAATATGGCAATGTGCCAGCGGATCGTTGAGTAAACCTTTAGCGATGAGCCCGGCGGGATGCGAGATATCGGCCAGCAACAAGGCGCCTTGTTTATCGGCAATGGCCCGTAAACGCGCATAGTCCCAATCGCGGCTGTATGCCGAAGCTCCGCAAATAATCATTTTCGGTTTCTCTTTTTTTGCGGTGGCTTCTACTTTATCCCAATCAATGAGACCACTTTCTTTCTCTACCCCGTAGAAGGAGGCATTATATAGTTTTCCCGAAAAATTGACGGGCGAGCCGTGGGTGAGATGGCCACCGTGACTGAGGTCGAAACCTAAAATTTTATCGCCCGGATTAAGGCAAGCCAGCATTACCGCCGCATTGGCTTGTGCTCCTGAATGCGGCTGCACATTGGCCCACTCGGCATTAAATAAGGTTTTAAGACGGTTAATGGCAATATTCTCAATTTCATCTACCCATTGACATCCGCCATAATATCGTTTACCGGGCAAGCCCTCGGCGTATTTGTTGGTAAGCACCGAGCCTGCGGCCTTCATCACTTGTTTGCTAACATAGTTCTCGGAGGCAATGAGCTCTATACCTTCGGTTTGGCGGGTTGTTTCTTCTTCGATAAGTTCGAAAACTACTTTATCTTTTTTCATGTTTTTTTAAATTGTAAGAATATCAAGTTGAAGGAACCGAATCAAACAGCTGCTGCAGCAGGGAGGCGAAAATTTTATTACCATCGGTATTGCCTAAATCGGAGTGCGCAGCTCGTTCGGGATGCGGCATCATGCCAAAAACATTATGTTGTGCGTTACATACTCCGGCAATAGCTTCCAACGATCCATTCGGATTGGCGTATGTGCCATTTTTACTGCAGTAGGTAAATAGAATCTGATGATTGGCTTTCATGGCAGATAAAGTTTCCTCATCGGTAAAATACCGCCCCTCACCGTGCGCAATAGGAATGCAAAGCGGTGCGTCTTTTTCGAGCATAGCCGTTATGGCCGTTTCATGATTTGCAGGTTTTATGTAAACATTCTCGCAGATAAACTGATGCGATTCGTTATGCAACAAGGCTCCGGGCAAAAGGCCGGCCTCACACAATATCTGAAAGCCGTTGCAAACCCCTAAAACTTTGCCTCCTTGTTCGGCAAATCGAATAACCGCTTCCATAATGGGCGAGAATCGAGCAATTGCCCCCGATCTTAGATAATCACCGTAGGAGAATCCTCCGGGAAGCACTATTAAATCAGCCTGTTCAAGATCCTGATTCTTATGCCAGAGTTTAAATACTTCGGTATTATTAAAGGCCGATAATGCATCCACCATATCCTGGTCGCAATTAGAGCCCGGAAAAACCACTACACCTATTCTGATTTTTTTATCCATTTTTATTAGATCGGATTGTATTGTAAAAAGTAAAGGACTTGATTGTAAATCACGGCCGAAATCAGCAAAATAAAGAGAATTTCAGCGATAAGTTGTCTTTTTATTGAAACAAAATAATTAGAAAAGAGCACCGCCAGTGGCACCGCCAGAAATGATAGGCTTACCATGGTTTTTTTAACCGAGACCAGATAGCTCAACGCCGCAAAAAGGAAGAAAAACACAAAAAGGTTAAGGAATTTTCGCGTTTTGATTTTGGAGAAGGTGCCAATTTCCTTAAAAAACGTGTACACCGATGCTAAAATAAGAATGATTAGGAAGACAAATAATAAGATGTATGTTTCGTTAAATACTGCCGAAAAGTGGACCTTATACAAAGGCTCCACAAATGCATTTATGGTGCTAATGCTAAACATGTCGAGCCCAAAAAGTATAGCACCCGAGAGTAAAAATGGAAAACTCAATCCCAGCAGTGCCGTTAGCCATTCTTTGAGCTGAAAAGGCCTTAGCAACACCAGTGCTGCCCAAATAAGCGGAAACAGAAAAAGACAAGGCCAGTAAAACAATGCTGCAATGCCAATATACAGGCCTGCATCGAAGGTTTGAAATACAGCAGATTTAGCTTGATATAATTGAAAAATCTTATCTATGAATAATATAATCAAGAAATTAGCAAAAAGCAGCGGATTAAATGAAAGCTGTTCGGGAAAGCAGCTCATCAGCACCACATACATTAATGCAGGCAGGTTACTGGAGTCACGTAATACGCTTTGCCTATTGATTACAGTAGTAAGATAGAGCGCCTGCGTTACCACAATCAAGAGCGAAATACCAATGGTTAACCAACGATACTCCTGAATGGACTTAAGCGCGTACAAAAAGAGTGGAAACGCATTTTCTGTATTTCCCAAATCGGCTTTTGGGAAAATAAAAACCCACATAACCAACAGCACCATAGGGAGCATGAGCAGGTTGATGAAATGTGCTGTTCGAAAAAAACTGATAAACACGTATGCGCGATTGTGCGGTTTATATAAAATGATTTATTTTCGCAACAAATTTATTCAATCATGACATCGGTTTTTCATGCCATAGGCGACTTTTTTCAATCTTCTTTTACCTTAATGCCCTTAGTGGGTAACGCAACTAACCTGTTGTTCATAGGTTTAATCTCGTTTTTTACGTTTTACTGGATTCGCGAAATGGTTCGTAATCCTGAGAAATATTAATCCTTACAGGAAATCAATGCTCCATCCCCATTGTTCACACATTGGGGATTTTTTATTTTTATGACCGCAATCTGAGGCCGCAGCATTATTATATTCGCCCTACTCATGTTTAGGTGTTCTAATTTTGTTTTAACACTGCTGTTAGTTGGCTTGTTAGCTGTTCCTTGCTTTGCTCAGGTAACGAGGGTTAAGGGTAAGATTTACGACCGCCAAACAAAAGAAGCGCTGGCTTTTGTTAATCTTATGTTTAAAGGCACCACCGTAGGTGCACATAGCGATATCAACGGTACGTTCGATGTTAGCATTCACAAACCTGTAGATACGCTCCTTATTTCTTATTTGGGATATAAGCCTCAGCGAATCAAAATTTTGCCAAATAAAACCAACGAATTCGACATACAACTCGAAACGGCCGAGACCATGCTCAACGTGGTAGAAATTAGACCGGGCGAAAATCCTGCCCATCAAATTATGCGTAATGTGGTGGCCAATAAAACGAAAAACGATCCTTCGGGTGTTGAAAGTTACCGATATCGGGTATACAACAAAATTGAGTTTGACATGAACAATTACGGCAACGAGTTAGAGCGCCGTAAATATCTTAAACCCATACAATTTGCTTTTAATTATGCCGATACCAGCGAAGACGGTAAGAAGTATTTGCCGGTGGCTATCACCGAAAACACCTCCGAGGTACTATATACGCGCAATCCGCAGCGCAAGCAGGAGTTGATTTTAGCCACTCGCATTTCGGGTCTAAAAAATGCATCCATATCCCAATTCTTAGGAGATATGTACCAAACCATCAACATTTACGACAACTTCTTGCTCATTTTTAACCGAAGCTTCGTGAGCCCGGTAACCGACAACTTTTTACGCTATTATAAATACTATCTGGTAGATAGCGTTTACCTGGGCGAAAACCGTTGTTATAAATTATTGTTTCTGCCCAAGAGGAAGCAAGATTTAACCTTTACCGGTGATTTGTATATCGACGATCAAACCTGGGCCGTGAAACAGGTGAACATCAAGTTTAACGATCAGGCCAATATCAACTACATAAAATCGTTCGATGTTTTTCAGGAATATGAGCATGTTGGAGGCAAAACGTGGATGTTGAAACGCGAAAAATCCTTGGGCGATTTTGCTCCCTTTGAAAAAAGCGACGGGCTTGGTTTTTTTGGTCGAAAAACTACTATTTACGACCGTTTCCAACTCAACGGGCCCATTGCAGATAGTTTGTTCAAGGCCGGAGATGATATTACGATTACCAAAGGTGCCGAGGAACGTGATGAAGCTGCATGGGATTCGCTTCGGATGGATTCATTAAGTATTAAGGAACGCAAGATTTACACCATGGTGGATTCGCTGACTGAGGTGCCCATGTTGGTAAATGCCCGTTATTTTATCCAAATGCTCGCTACCGGCTATTTACGTTGGGACCAGTTTCAAGTGGGACAATACTACACATTCTTCTCGTGGAATTCAATTGAAGGTCAGAGGTTTAAGTTTGGAGGGGTGACCGATAATAGTTTTAGTACACGGCTCGAATTGAGGGGTTGGCTGGCATACGGCCTAAAAGACGAACGATTTAAGGTAAAAGCAGGCTTTAAATGGTTTGTTAAAGAAGATAAAAAGCATCGAAACCTTTGGTCGTTTAATTATCATTCAGATCTGGAGCAGCTTTCGTTGAGCGGGAACTCCTTGCAGCTTGATAATATTCTAACCTCACTTTTCAGGCGTACCGAGTTGCAGTACGTAACGCAAACTGAAGACATCAGAACCAGTTACGAATACGAGCATTTTCCGGGTTTTATGCACCGATTAACCCTACTTAACCGTAGATTGACTCCTTTGGGCAACTTTAACTTTACTCGTTTTGAAGCAGGCGAGCTCGTTTCGGTGCCCAACATCAGCACTACCGAAATTTCATTTCATACTCGTTTTGCCTGGAAAGAAAAGTTTTTGGCGGGCGAGTTTGAACGGGTGAGTGCGGGCAGCAAGTACCCGGTGCTGCAGCTCGATCTTACGGCGGGTATTCCTAACGTTTTAGGGTCGGAATATTCGTACTACAAAGTTCGATTACGAGTTAGCGACCGCATTAGAATCCAGCCCCTGGGATTTACCGATTACCGTGTTGATCTGGGGCAGATCTGGGGAAATGCGCCCTATCCATTTTTGGAGGTGCATCAAGGTTCCCAAACGTATGCGCTCGATCAGTTGGCTTTTAACATGATGGATATTTTCGAGTTTGCCAGCGATCGTTATGTGTATCTTTTTCTGGACCATCATTTTGAAGGATTTTTTCTCAATAAAATACCCTTAATTCGCAAATTGAAATGGAGAGAAGTGTGCACCATGAAATCGGTAATCGGCGATATGAAGTCATCCAATCGCTTGCTTCTCGATTATCCGGGCGGCGCCGATCCTCGTATTTTTAGACCTTACATGGAAGCAGGTGTTGCCGTTGAAAATATTTTCAAATTTGTGCGGGTCGATGGCCTTTGGCGGTTGACGCATCTTGACCGTCCAAATGTGAAGAAATTTGGTATGCGGGTTTCATTTGTATTGCGATTTTAATCATGAAATTATATACTCAAAATTTAGTAAAGAAATACAAGAAACGCATTGTTGTTAATGATGTTTCTGTTGAAGTGAGTCAAGGCGAAATTGTGGGTTTGCTGGGTCCTAACGGTGCCGGAAAAACCACTACATTTTATATGACTGTTGGTTTAATTCGACCTAATGAAGGCCGTATTTTTCTCGATGATCGCGACATTACTTCCACGCCAATGTACAAAAGAGCGCAAATGGGAGTGGGCTATCTGGCTCAGGAAGCATCGGTATTTAGAAAGCTTAGTGTGGAAGATAACATTAAAGCCGCTTTGGAAATGACGCCGTTGTCGAATGCAGATCAAAAAGCAAGGTTAGAGGAGTTGCTTGATGAATTTACGCTGCAGAAAATTCGAAAGAACAGAGGCGATTTACTCTCTGGCGGTGAGCGCCGTAGAACCGAAATTGCCCGAGCACTGGCATCCGATCCTAAATTTATTTTGCTCGATGAGCCCTTTGCCGGAGTAGATCCTATTGCCGTTGAAGACATTCAAACCATTGTGTACGGTCTTAAGAAGAAAAATATTGGGATACTAATTACCGACCATAACGTGCACGAAACCTTAAGCATTACCGACCGAGCCTATTTGCTTTTTGAAGGAAAAATACTAAAAGCAGGCACTGCCGAAGAACTCGCCGCTGATGAAACCGTGCGTAGCGTTTATTTGGGTAAAAATTTCGAACTTCGCCCCAAAGCCGAAACCGATTCAAATTGAACATTAACTTATGAAATACATCGCCGAAATTGATGTGATGCCACATAAAGCCTTGCTCGATCCGCAAGGTAAAGCCGTTAGCAGCAGTATGCCCCGTTTAGGGCTTAGCTCGGTAGCCAATGTGCGTATCGGAAAGCACATAACACTCGAGCTCGATGCCGACTCAGAAGCAACAGCCCGTTTAATGGTCGAAAAGGCCTGCAAAGAGTTGTTGGCCAATCCTATAATGGAATCCTTTACTTTTGAGGTAAAGCCTTATCAGGAGAATTAAACAAGGCCAAAACCGAAAATACCAGGTAAAGGCTAATGCAGGCACAAAGTCCTGCGAGGCCCAAATAGCCTAAGAGTGCTATGCAGCACACCAAGAAAATATATGCTATTTTATTGGTGCTCCAGGAGGCGCTCTTTAGTTTAAATGAAAACATGGGCAGGGGTACCAAAAGTAGTATGCTGAAAATGAAGGCCAAAAGTGCTATAATGAGCGGATTGGCCAGCAAGTACCAGGTTCTATTACAAATACCCTCGGCCAAACCACACCAAAAAAGCGCATTAGCAGGCGTTGCAAGGCCAATAAACGAATCGGTTTGACGGGTGTCGTGGTTAAAAAGTGCCAGACGGTAGGCCGATAGTAATGGAATTAAAAAAGCAGCAAACGAGAGATAATGTAAACCTGAATGAGTTTCAGGCCCCCACAGCCAGATGAGGCCTTCGAGTTGTTCGGTATCGCCCTGAATGAGCTGCATGGCAATAAAACCGGGTAACACCCCAAAGCTCACCACATCGGCAAGCGAGTCGAGATCCTTGCCATGCGGATTATTCACACCGATGAGTCGGGCGCTCATGCCATCCAGAAAATCAAATACCGCCGAGAAAATAATCATTCGTGCACCGGCAGTTATTTCGCCCGAAAGACAAAGCCAAATGCCTACACATCCGCAAAGGAGATTGGCCAGTGTGAGTAAATCAGGAACTTTTCGGAGCAACATCTTGAATTCCGCTTGGATTGTATTCGCGGGTTGGTTGGTAGTTTTTTCGCAAACGAACGAATTTTTTCTCAATAAATTCGAAACTCAGTGCCGATAATACCATCGTAATCATAAGACTGGCGAATGGCCTGAACAGTAAAATGATGTAATGACTTTCCTGATCAAAGAAAAAATCGGAGAGAATGAATGAAACCAGCAGTGCTACAGGAAAATAAATGAACATGCTGTATGCCAACTTGCCTGGAAAATGCAGAAACTTAATTTTCGCAGCCTTTAAGAGCGATTTGGAATTAAAATTCTGCTCGAACAGAAAATACCCTAAAGTTAGAGCTACGGCAATTTTTTCGACGGACAGGATGATGCTTTGAGGTACGGCATCAAAATTTTGATGGATGCGTGTACGAAACAAAAAGTACAGAAAGAAAAAAAGGTAAGTAAAGCTCACCGTTCGACGGGTATGGCTTTTGATTTTTTCATAGCTGGGATATTTAAAGAAACTTATATACCCCAGATAGGAACCCACAGCAAATTCGGGTAAATAATAAAAAATATAGAATTTTTTACTGGGGAGCTCCGGGATTAAAAAGTTGAAAATCAAAAAAATAAAAATCATTATTCCAAAGAGGTATGTTTCTCTTCTGCGAAAAAAATTCATTAATGCCGGCCAAACAATGACAAATTGCAGGCATACAGCAACCGACCATAAATTTTCTGTTACCAAGAAATACGGATTATTGGTAGAAACATGAAAATAGTTGTTAAGCATTAGAAAGAACGGCACAAAATAGCCATCGGTAAAGGTATGATGTGCAATTTTGGGGTAGTGAATCATGGGCATTATAAAGGCCCCCAGTATTAAGGCTATAGCAAATAGCGGAACATAGGAAATAGCACGTCGCATACCGTAGCGTAACATATTAACCCTTTTGTAGATAAAGCGCTCTTCGAATATACTCCAGGTGTTTAAAAAACCTGTTAGTATAAAAATCATACTGTAGGCCACCTGTTCAAAATTTGACGTAAATTGCTTAAAATCTCGGTATAGAACAGATACTTGAAGGTCTTGACGAAATGTAATGATGGACTGTGATAGAAATATTAGAAAAAACAATAAAAACCGAATCGCCTGGACATTATCGAAATGCGATTTCTTAATGAGTCTTTTCATGGGGTAAGGCTAATGTAATGCGTAAAATAAAATTGAACTGAATAGGATATTGTATGTTAATTAATTGCTCCATGTACGTGTTGAGCGGCGGTAAAGTTAAAATTAATTTGTGCCCGATATGAATCTTAAAAAAGTAAACATGCAGGATTTTGTAAGGATAAACAGAGTTACAGTCTTATTTCCAAGAGTTTGTGGTCTGATTTTGTTGTTTTTTAGCGTAAATCAAGTATCGTCGCAAGGTTTTGTAAAATATAGCAACGAATTCTTAAATATTGGAGTGGGGGCTCGGGCTTTAGGTATGTCGGGGGCACAAACCGCACTGAGTCAAGATGTGCATTCGGGTTACTGGAATCCTGCAGGCCTTGCACTTATGGCGGATAAAACGCAAGTGGCGCTTATGCACTCCGAATATTTTGCGGGGATTGCAAAATACGATTACGGGGCATTTGCACGCCGTATCGACGATCGAACGGCTGCTGCAGTTTCGGTGATACGTTTCGGTATTGACGATATACCCGATACCTCAGAGTTGATAGATGCCAGCGGCAATATTAATTATGACCGCGTAACCTCATTTTCGGCCGCCGATTTTGCCTTTTTAATTTCGGTTTCTCGTAAGCTTAAAACCGAAGGACTGAGTGTGGGAGGAAACGTAAAAATCATCCACCGTCGATTGGGCGATTTTGCCCGAGCATGGGGCTTTGGAATAGATGCCGGTTTGCGCTACCAGAAGGGTAAATGGACGTTTGCGGCCATGGCCCGCGATGTAAGCACCACGTTTAACGCGTGGTCGTTTTCGTTGAGCGATTCGCAAAAAGACGCATTTACCTCAACAGGTAATGTCATTCCGGTGAATTCTAACGAAATTACCGCCCCCTCGCTTTCCTTGGGTCTGGCACGCGACTTCACACTGGGTAAACGCTTTGGAATTACAGCATCTGCCGACATGCAAGCCACATTCGATGGCATGCGCAATACGCTAGTGCGCAACTCAGGATGGTCTATGAACCCCGTGGCCGGTTTGGAAGCAAATTACAAACAGCTGATTTTCTTAAGAGGAGGAATTGGTAATTTTCAAAGTGTGCCAAACGCCGATCTCAGCGGTCGCGATTTGAGTTACCAGCCCAATATAGGCCTAGGAGTTAAAATAGGGCCGGTTCATGTGGATTATGCGTTCAGCGATATTGGCGACCGAAGCACAGCGCTCTATTCTCACGTGTTCTCGCTCAAATTTGCGCTAAATCCCAAAATAGCAGAAACTGTCAAACCATAACAACACTAGTTTGTTAAACCTTTAGCAGCGTACAAATTATGATAAAACGAATTGCCTTAATTGCCGGAATTGTGCTGATGACAAACTTGGCATTCGCACAGGAATTCGGAAACGAGTGGATACAGTACGACCAAAAGTATTTTAAAATTAAAATTTGGACCGACGGCGTCTACCGCATTCCAACTGCCGCTTTGCTTACCGCTATTCCCGAATTGGCGCAAACCGATCCCCGAAATCTTCAGGTATTCGGCCGTGGTGCAGAGCAGTTTATTCATGTAGAAGGTGAGCAAGCAGGCGATTGGGATTCGGTGGCATATGTAGAATTCTACGGACGTAAAAACGATGGTTGGCTCGATTCTGCCTTATACGCCAATCCATCTACCAATCATAGTAATCCTTATTACTCGCTGTTTACAGATACCGCAGTGTATTTTTTAACGTGGAATGCCTCGCTCAATAATTTACGATTCAATACCACAGCCGATGCCGATTTTGTCGCCGCTCCGCCCGCTCCGTATTGCATTCGCGAAATTATTAGTCAAAATACAGGCAGCTATTATTTCGGAAAAACAGATTTTAATAATTCAACCGATCCTGATTACACCGATGGCGAGGGTTGGTCGGGCAGCGTTTTTGCCGCACCCGTTCAAAACCAAATTACAACACTCCCCAATCCAAACTTTGTAAGTTCAGGTCCACCTGCTACTTTGAAAATGGTATATAAGTCGGTATCGAATGCTGCGTGGTTCGAAGATCACCGCTATCAAATGCAGCTGGGCAATCAGCCATTGCTGGACACACTCTTTGAAGGTCATGGAAGCAGAGCCTTTCAATTTAGTATTCCTGCCTCGGGCTTAACTGCCTCTGGAACGCCGTTTAAATTCAGTTATCTGCAACTTACCAGCAATACGGGCGATGCCGTTACTTCAAACTCGGTATTTTCAAATTACCGTTGGCTTTACCCGCATAACTTTAATCTCGAAGGCTTGGCAAGCTTTAAAATGTGGGTGCCTAACAACGCTCAAGATACTCGGTTTCTGTTACCTGCTACCAATATTGCGGCATCAGGAACCGCAGTTCGCTTGTACGATCTAAGTTCGGGGCGCCGCATTACCGCTGCTTTATCTGGCGGGCAATACAATGTAATACTGCCCAATTCAACAGGAGATGAACTGCGCGAATGTCTTTTTTTAGCCGAAAATCAAGTGCTTACACTGGATGCATCACGTATTTCAACCATAAATTATGTTGCCGGACAGCCCGGTAAGTTCAATGCACTGCATCAGCAAAATGGGGTAGATTTTCTTCTCATTACTGCTCGAAGCCTTGCACCTGAAGCCAACCTCTATAAAACCTATCGTAACGCAAGGCATAGCACTGAGGTGTTTTACATCGATGAGCTTACCGATCAATACGCTTATGGAATTGCGCAGCATCCGCTTGCGGTGCGCAAGTTTGCCCATACGGTATTAACATATTGGACCCAGAAGCCCGAATACTTGTTTTTGTTGGGCAAGTCAATATCGGCGCATCACTTACGCAACGATGCCGAAGCTCGAGCACAATGTCTTGTGCCTACATATGGCTATCCTTCATCCGATGCCTTGTTTACAGCAGGTTTAAACGGTTCCCTCCCGTTTGAGCCAGCATTGGCAACAGGACGTATTGCGGCCAATAACGGAGCCGATGTTTTAGCCTATCTCAGCAAGCTACAGGAATACGAACAAGCTCCTGCAGCTCCGTGGATGAAACAAATTCTGCACTTTGGCGGTGGCACCAGTGCGGGCGAACAGGCTACCTATCTCAATTATCTAAGTTCGTACGAAAACATCATCGAAGACACTCTTTTTGGGGGAACGGTGTACACCTATCAAAAAACTACGTCGGCGCCCATTGAACAAAGCCAAAGCGCAATCATTACCGATTACATCAATAACGGCGTTTCCTTAATGACTTTTTTCGGGCATGCCACGGGCAACGGCTTCGATGTGAGTATTGACGAGCCTCAGGCCTATAACAACCAAGGTAAGTATCCTTTCTTAATTGGTAATTCTTGTTATGCTGGCGATATTCATCAACCGCCGGGTTCGGGCTTTAGTAAAAGTGAGGAGTTTATTTTGGTGCCCGATCGGGGAACTATTGGTTTTATTGCTTCAGTAGGTTTAGGGGTGCCCAATCAATTGCACGTTTACACCGATTCGTTGTATCGTTTTTTTGGTCAAAAATATTATGGTGAGTCCATGGGGATGAATATGAAACGTGCCTCACGTGCGGTGTACGACAACGATCCTTATCGTAAAGCCGTAATACTCGAAACTACCCTTCACGGCGATCCTGCTGTGGTGCTTAATTCATGGCCCAAACCCGATTACCGCATCACCCAGTCCGATGTATTTTTTGAGCCCGAAAATATTACTTCCGACCTCGATTCGTTTACCATTAACTTGCGGCTAAGCAACATCGGCAAGGCTATTAGTCAGCCGGTGATTATTGAAATTACCCGTAATTATCCCAACACGGGGCTTAGTACTGTTTTTAACAAAGTGGTAAATCAGCTGTATTACGAGCAGCTGTTGAGTTTTAAGATTGCCACAACGGATGTAATTAAAGGCGGGGTTGGCATCAACACGTTCGCTATCCGCATTGATCCGTTAAATCAATATGACGAGCTTTCTGAACTAAACAACAATATAAATGCTACGCTGATTATACGATCGGCCGAAATTGTGCCCGTTTGGCCTTATGATTTTGCCTTGGTGCCCGATAACTCGATCGAATTAAAAGCATCAACGGGCGATCCCTTTGCGGTAGCTCGTGATTATGTTTTTGAGATCGATACTACCGATTTATTTAACAGTCCGGCAAAACGCAGAGCAGTAGTAAATCATCCGGGCGGCGTGGTAAAATGGACACCACCAATTTCCTTACAAGACAGCATGGTGTATTTCTGGAGGGTATCGCCCGATTCGCTTGCCGGTGGAAGTTACAAGTGGAAAGAAAGTTCGTTTCAGCACATTAACGGAAAACGGGGTTGGGCACAGGATCATTTCTTTCAGTTTAAAAAGAATAAGTACAATCAGATTGATTATCTCCGCAATACACGGTATTTTGATTTTGTAATTAATGCCAAAGCACTTACTTGCTATGCCTTCGGTTACCCTCAATTCCCAAATAACATCGAAGAATTGTGGAATACATCCTATAAAATTGATGCAGAGGTTTGGGCCGACGCCGGTTGCAGCCTTGCCGGTGCCATGTATATTGCGGTGATTGATTCGGTAGAGTTACTGCCTTGGTTATCGCCCGAAAACTGCTGGGATGTTGGCAATCAATTTGGTCAGTTCAATAATACGTGTCAATGTAAAAACGGAAACCGAATGGCCAATTTTGTTTTCAGAAACGAAAACAGCACTACAGAGATGGCCTCCATGCGTGATATGCTCAATGCGGTGCCAAACGGCAATTATATTTTGGCTTACACGTGGATATACGGTAAATTTCAAACTTGGGATCCATCGGTTCATGCGGCATTTCAGGCATTAGGGGCAACTCAAACTACTACTTTACCCAACGAGTATCCGTATATTTTCTTTGTAAAGAAAGGGCATCCCGAAACGGCCATTGAGCTCATTGCCGACTCAGCCAACGGTAATTTGGTACTCAATGCGCAGATGTTTAATTCCTGGGTGAGTGGCGATTTTACATCCACCTTGATTGGGCCAGGCTCGGATTGGGATACCTTGAGCTGGAATGCCGTTGGATTCGATAATCCGAAAGATAGCATCCGTATTCAGGTAACAGGCGTTAAGGCCGATGGTACCGAAGATATGGTTTATGATGCAGCCAGTGGAGCAAACGGTGTGGTGGATTTAACCGAGAGTGTTGGGAATAATGTATACGAATACATGAAGCTCAATGCGTTTATGCGTGATGACTCGCTGCGCACTCCGGTGCAACTCGACCGTTGGCAGCTTACCTTCGACCCCGAACCTGAATGTGCCTTAAATCCGGTGTTGGGTACTTATTTATATAACGATACCCTGCAACAGGGCGATAGTTTAAAGCTTGCAGTGGCCTTTCAAAATATCAGCGATTATGCCATGGATAGCCTTTTGGTGGCGTATTGGATTATGGATGCCGATCGTACCATTTTTCCTGTAACGTATGCACGGCAAAAAGCATTGGCACCGGGCGAGGTATTGCTCGACACCATTAGTGTAGCTACCTTGCCGTATTCGGGTCGAAATTCGATATGGTTCGAAGCCAATCCTAATCGCGATCAACCCGAGCAGTTCAGATTTAATAACATAGGTTCACTTGATTTCTTTGTAATCGGCGATAGTATCAATCCGCTGCTCGATGTTACATTTGATGGTGTACACATCCTCAAC
>JBKCHQ010000029.1:0-8211 GCA_046302715.1 Bacteroidia bacterium
TGTCACGCACCGAATTGTCGCGACGGGTTTTAGGGTAGTTCGATTGTTGTGCCTGCATGGCGATGCTGCTAAACAGGAAGCAAAGGCTAAGCTTACCGATGTTCATAATTAGAAAATTAGGGACGAAAGGTAATGAAAATGACTTTAGCCACGTTCAGCATCTCAAAATATGGAGGATTTGAAACCCGAATGGCTCGCTAAAGCGCATACCAGGCGACGGACTTAAAGGAAAATACGCTCCGGTAAATGTTTTAGGCAGCCTCATGTACAACCCAGATACGCTGGGGCCTTTTTTAGATTACTGGGCAACATTGAAACTAAAAATGGGAATCACGGTGCGCGAGCAAGAGTTGGTAATTTTACGCATGGCCTTTCATTATTCATGCGATTATGTATGGAAACACCACATACCGGTAGCCGTTGAATTTGGGGTGAATCAAGACGAAATTAATGGTTTAAAAATAAGTACGATTCCTGATATTTATCCTGCACGCGAAAAAGCCATTCTTGAGCTCACCGACGAAAGGATGAACCTCAGAAATGTGAGCGATACATCATGGCATAGATATAAAACACTTTTAACGAATGCTGAAATTATTGACTTAATTTCGCTAATTTCGCAATATGTTCTTTTCGCACTCACCAATAATGTAATAAGGGTAAGAATTGAAGATAGCTTGAGCGAAATTGATTCGTTGAAGGAATAAAATTCGATTCAGGGACTATAATCAGTATAATTAATCCAACACTACATAAAATTAAAATGAAACATACATTAATGCTGGTATTGATGCATTTTTTTACTCATTTAATATCTGCTCAAGATATTAACGACATGAATAAAAAAGAGTTGCGAGAATTGCTCATAAAAATACAATTAAAAAACGATTCTATTTTAAAAATGGCTAGTGAATTTAGCAATTCTAACGATTTGCTTCAATCGAAAATAGTAATTCTTGAAAACGAAAAATATATTCAAGAGAAAAAGCTTATTGAATTTAATAATCAAATAGTAGAAATATCAGATAAAAACAAAGATAGCGAATTAAAAAATAATGAATTAATATCTGAAAACGATAATATTAAAAATGAGATAAAAAACCTAAATAACAGAATAAAAATTCTAAATGATTCGCTTTTGCAATTAAGATATAGAGATTTAGATTTATCGAACCAAAAAAACAAAATCGATTTTGAAACAAGCACAAATGAAAATGATTTCTTGAATAATTATTTTAAAAACACAAAGCAGCTAAACAACAATAGTTTTATGTTTTGTTTAGATAAAATAATGATTGGCAATAATGAGAGCAAGAATTATGGTAGATTTGAAAATGAAATCAATTTTTTGCTTTATGGCAGAAGCCACAATGCTAAGACAATGCAATACATTCCAGAAATTGTTAATTATAATGAATTCAATATGTACGGCGCAAAAAGCATGTTATTAAGAGACGCTTTTTCCGCCAAAGATGTTCTTTCATTATTGGACATTCAAAAAATACATGAACACCTGCCAAAAATTGAAATACTGAAAAATAAATTACTCACCCTAACATTTGCCGATGGCAGTCAGGAAAGTTTTTTATTTAATTTGAACCAAGGCGAAAATAACAGCTACAGAAAAACACTTCAAATGGAATTAGCCACTGAAGATGTGGAGTCAGACGACTCAAAAAACAATGATAAAGATATCATTTGGAAATTATTTATGATGGGCGATGAGTGTTATTTAGCGATGAATTATTTTCAATTAAATAGAATTAAATTCCCAATTTACGACATCAAGAAGGGAATAGAATTAACCGACGGTGGACTTTTTTATCATTTTAAAGAAGATGGTTTTGGCGGTGCTTACGATGAAAAGAGTTCGGGAAAGGGCTTCTATTTTGAACGTAAAAAAGATGCGTTTATGAACACTAATGAATTTATTGATCCGAGCTGTATGGTTTTCCTATTCAAACTCGTTGAAAAGTAACAATACAAAGAAATATGCAGCCAATAAAAGCAACTTTAATGCTGAGCTTTAAAGGCATAAATTCTCCTAAACTTTTCCCAAAAACAATCCCAATAACCTTTCTGCAGCCTCATTGGCGGGCAGCTCTAAATTCTTCACCGCTTTTTCTGTTTCCACCTTCGCCTTTTGTACCAGATGATGCTCGTTAAACCTGCGCCATAAGTGGTCTTTCAATAAATCGTGCAACCAGCTTATGAGTTGCTCGTTTCTATTGGCAAAAAAATAACCGTTGGCTTTCGTAAAATGAACATAACGCTCTATCATGGTCCAGGCTTCTTTTAATCCGGTATGTTCCAGCGCCGAACACAGAGCTACCTCAGGCGCCCAAGCACTCTGCCTTGGTGCCTGCAAGTGAAATGCACGCGCAATTTCCTGCCGTGCCGCTTTTGCACGCGCCTTGTTATCGCCGTCGGCCTTGTTCACTAGAACGATATCGGCCAATTCGGTAATACCCCGCTTTATCCCTTGCAACTCGTCGCCCGTACCAGCAACGGCTAGTAAAACAAATACATCCACCATGCCCCTTACCGTGGTTTCGTTCTGCCCTACTCCTACTGTCTCCACAATAATGACATCAAAACCGGCAGCTTCGCACAACAATATACTTTCGCGAGTGCTGCGCCCCACTCCACCCAAACTGCCGCTGCTCGGGCTAGGCCTTACAAACGCATTGGATTGAGCAGATAAGATATTCATGCGTGTTTTGTCGCCCAAAATACTGCCCTGCCCCACCGATGAGCTTGGATCAACAGCTAAAACCGCAACTTTATGCCCCGCTTCACACAATAAACATCCAAACGCCTCAATAAACGTACTCTTGCCGGCCCCGGGCACGCCCGAAATGCCGATGCGTACTGAATTTCCTGTATGTGGAAGTAGTTCTTTTAATACCGCCTGAGCCTTTTCGATATCACTGCTTTTAACGCTTTCGGCGAGCGTAATGGCTTGCGATAGCGCCTTAATTGAGCCCGATCGAACCTCTTGTGCTAAATACACGTTTTCGAGGCCCGACTTAACCGAAGCCTTGATTTTACTAATTTTCTCTTTCTTATGCTGTTCTGCTCCCATTAAAGCATCGATTCGTCGGCAAAGCTAAAATAACCTCTTTCGCCGATTATTAGATGATCTATCAATACAATATTCATCCAAGCGCCTGCCTGACTCAATTTTTTAGTGAGTTTAATATCGGCTTCGCTCGGCCTGAGATTGCCCGAGGGATGGTTGTGAAATACCGCCATAGCAGGTGCCTGCATTTCGAGCACAAATTGCAGCATGATACGCACATCGGCTGTGGTTTCGGTAATACCGCCGGCAGAAATTCTTCGGGTAGCAATTATACGGCTTGCCCTATTAATGGCCGCCACCCAAAATTCTTCATGCGGTAAATGAGCCAGCTTAGGTTTCATTAAGCGGTATAAATCTTTCGAGGTTTCAATCTTTAAGCGCTCCGGAACCTCTGTTTGTTCTCTGCGGCGACCCAGTTCCATAGCGGCGGTTAAAAGCATGCTGCGTGCTTCGCCAATGCCATTTATACGTTGAAGCTGCGATGGTGTTTTACGCGAAAGTTCAATAAGGTTATTGTTGTTTTCGATTAAAATCTGCTTTGCCAAATCCAGTGCCGAATGCGTGCGTGTGCCCGAGCCCAGCAATATAGCAATAAGCTCGGCATCGCTCATGGCAGAAGGGCCAAGATGGCGCATCCGTTCACGCGGCCTATCGCTTTCTACCCAGTTTTTAATGGCATTGGAGCGCTTATCAGGCATGGTTCATTGCTTCGGGTAAGGTTGACTCATAGCGTGATTTATATTCGGCAATCGCCCCAAACGATTGTCCATCTATTGTAATATCGTCGCTACTCACCTTGCCAATCAGAACAAACGGCACTTCGGATGCTTTAGTTTGCATAAAAGTGCGGAAACCCTGCTCCTGGCTTGCACTAACACTTACCACAACCCTGCCTTGCGCTTCACCAAATAAATAGCCGTCTTTTCGTAATGACGTGTCGGTTTTTACATCAAAGCCTAGTTCGCTGCCAAAGCCCGATTCGCAAAGTGCAGCAAATAATCCACCGTCTGAAATATCATGTACCGACTCAACCTTGCCTTCCGCAATAAGTCCACCGATGGCCTTGTGCAGTTTTACTTCCTCCTCAAGCGAAAAATACGGCGCCTTGCTCAACGTAATGTTATGCCAGCTGTATAGATATTCCGAACTGTTAATATCGTCGGAGACTTTGCCCACCAAAAATATTAAATCGCCGACGTTACGAAATGATAATCCTGTTTGAAGAGCAGTGTTTTCCATAAGTCCAAGCATCCCGATGGTAGGCGTGGGAAACACCGGCACAGGTGTTTTTCCGGAAATAACAGTTTGATTGTAAAAGCTCACATTTCCGCCTGTTACCGGAGTATCAAATGCCCGACATGCCGCTCCCATGCCTTTGATGGCCCCAACAAACTGCCAATATACTTCGGGATTGTAAGGATTGCCGAAATTGAGACAATTGGTTACTGCCATGGGTTTCCCGCCGGAACACACAATGTTTCGGGCTGCCTCTGCCACTGCAATTGAAGCGCCTGTTTCGGGGTTAGCATGCACATACCTTGAGTTGCAATCCACCGACATTACCAAGGCTTTATCAGTACCTTTAACTCGCACCACTGCGGCATCGGATACCTTATTGGTGCTCATGTTGGCGGTTCCAACCATGGAGTCGTATTGGCGGTAAATCCACCGTTTGCTGGCGATGTTTGGCCGTGCCATAATAAAACGGGCAACTTCAGTTAAATTTTCGGGCACCGCTATTGTGGAAACATCAAACTTTTGAGCCTCAGCAAAATACGCAGGTTCTGAATATTCGCGATGATATACGGGAGCGCCGCCTCCTAAGACCAAATCATCAGCCGGAACATCGGCCTGCAACTCGCCATTTTGATAATACCGCAAACGATTGCCCTCGGTAACTACACCAATCACTGCATAATGCAAATCCCATTTCGAAAACACGGCCTCTACTTCATCTTCGCGACCTTTTTCAACTACCATGAGCATGCGCTCCTGCGATTCTGAAAGCAAAATCTCCCAGGCTTGCATGCCCTGTTGGCGTGTTGGCACTTTATCGAGCCAAATATCCATACCGTGCTGGCCTTTGGCCGACATTTCAGAAGTGGAACAGGTAATTCCGGCGGCACCCATATCTTGCATCCCAATGATTGCGCCTGTTTTAATAACCTCGAGTGTACCTTCGAGTAAAAGTTTTTCCTGAAAAGGATCGCCCACTTGAACAGCAGGGAGGTCTTTTGCGCTGTCCTCGCTCAAATCGCCTGAGGCAAAGGTGGCGCCGTGAATGCCATCCTTACCAGTAGAAGATCCAACAATATACACCGGATTGCCCACACCGTATGAAATTGCCGAAGCGGTTTCGCCGGCTTTTACAATACCCACCGACATGGCATTAACCAATGGATTTTGATTGAAACAATCATCGAATAAAACTTCGCCCGCTACTACAGGTATGCCAAAAGCATTTCCATAATCGCCGATGCCTTTCACAACACCGCGTAAAATCCAGCGGGTATGCTCCTCATTAAGGTTTCCGAAGCGCAACGAGTTTAATTGTGCTATAGGACGGGCTCCCATGGTAAAAATATCGCGGTTGATGCCACCAACTCCGGTGGCCGCTCCTTGGTAGGGTTCGAGCGCTGATGGATGGTTATGCGACTCAATTTTAAACGCGCAGCCCCAACCGTCGCCAATGTCAACCAGGCCGGCATTTTCTTCACCAGCCTTTGCCAGCATGCAAGCGCCGTCGCGCGGCAGTGTTTTAAGCCATACAATTGAATTTTTATAGGAGCAGTGCTCGCTCCACATCACCGAAAAAATACTCAGTTCAGTAAAGTTGGGTGTTCTTCCTAAAATGGAGCAGATACGATTAAATTCTTCTTCTAATATCCCTAGCTTTTTAGCTTGTTCGACTGTAGCCAAGGTCATCTGAGTGCTTTGCATATCCAATTAATTTAAAGTGCAAAGCTAAAGTTTAGTTTACGCTTAATTACAAAAACAAGGCGTTCATTTTTGAACAGTAATGTTCATTTCTTCTAAATACTAGATTCAGCCTACTATTGTCCCTTCATGCGTGCTTCAACCTTCTTACGTTGATACCGGCGTAATGCATATAAAACCGCACTGCAAAAGGTTCCGAATAAAGGCATTCGAGCAGCATCAAACGATGAAGAGATTAATAAATACGAAGAAAATGTTGCCATTAAGATAGTAATGACCAGCCAGAACCATTCCATGGCTCTAAATACTTTTAAATTATTCATTCCGAAAGATTTACTATTCCTCTAATTTTTAAAATGCGGTAATTGCTGAAGTCCTGATTCGATTCGAAACCATCGCCGTAAATTACTTCTTCTTTCGAGGTGATTTTAGAAAATTTATCCGATCGTATTTTCCCAGTTTTCTGATCCCAGATCAACTCCTCAGTATTGAGCCGTTTACCTTGAAGAGCATCATACATTTCAACATTATTACGGGCAATCATCTGCTCGGTTTTGGAATACGAAATGCCGTATCCGGCAGTCAAATTACCGCTTTGCTTGCCATCATCGCCATAGAAAAGCACTTTAACGCCTTGCTTAAATTCAACACGTTCGTTTTCGCCCAGATAGGTTTCGCGCAGCGGCGCATTTAAAACCGCTTTAAGTCGAGCACTATCGGTATAAACAATTTCAATATTGCGGGCCGTTGATACCGGAAATTCTTTATCGCTGGCCATTTTTTTCACCTCTACGGGATCGTTTTCGCACGATACCATAGCTAAAAAAATTAAGAGCAAACCTATTCGAAGCGGGTTCGGATAAACCATCGGTCTGAAAGCGTGAAACTTATACTCAATCGAACAAAGCGTTCCTGCAAAAGTGTGGTAGAAACATTGCCACGCTGCCCCGCAGTTACTGCAAAATTAACCATGCTACGTACCGGTTTACGATAATAGGTAGGTAAATCGAAAGGCAAGCCCATACCAAAGGTAATGGCTGTTTCCTCAACAGCTTGACCGCGCAGACTTAAATATCCGTCGGAATAATATCCTCCAATGCGATATTGCGCTTTCTTAAACAAACCACGGCGCACATTGGGATTGGGTGTCCACTGCAGGCCTGCACTATACACATTTTGAATTTTAACCGAATCGGGTGCACCAAACACACTGAAGCCGCTCCAATCGGTGTAGCGCCACGAAGCGGTAAACAGCCATTTATTGCTGCTACTAGCCAAACTAAAGCCTGCTGCTATTTGAGAGGGCATAACTACTTTACCATTGTCTGAATTGCGCAGCAGCACAGTATCAACAATCGTGTTTAAATTGGAGGTGCCAAAAAATGACTCAGCGAGATAGGTTGAACTTCCCGAAATATGCGCCAACGGACGGTACGAAAAGCCTATTTTTAATTGTAAAGAATCTTTTTGCACACGGGCCGACCGGCGGATTTTGGTGGTGTCGCTGCTCCAATGGGTTTTGCGAGTTTTAAAACAATGTTGAAAGGTAATGCCCGCCTTTGAATCGAAGCCGCTGATACGGTTGTTGCCCAAGATGCGCGAACCACGCACCAAACTTATTTGATCGGGGAAATACGTTTCAGAACTGTACTGTGTTTTACCAAAAAGGTATCTGAATTCGAAACCGAGCGCCAATGAATTGCCCAAACGGATACCATGGCTGCTTCCTAAGGCCGAAATACCTCCCGAACCGTTGTAATCAAAAAGCACTTGGCCTTCGCCTGTAGTTTCGGTACTGTCGCGCAAGGTGTACCCCATATTGGTAATGGGCATAAGATGTACCGATGTAATCCAGTATTTACGAAGAATAGGAAAAGCCAAAGCAAGCGAGCTGTATCCTGCATTGACCCCTCGAGCCGAACTTGCGGGCAGCGTGTAATCTTTAATTTCGCCCGTAAACGAACCTTCGAAAATACTCACCCCTCGGCCCAGTGAAGCCAATGAAGCGGGCTGATCGAGATTGAGCAACGAGGAATCGCTAAAGGCCACCAAATTTCCACCTAAAGCCTGTACCCATGAAGAAGGATTGGGAAGCTGATCGCCCAAGGTGTAGCGCCCAAATGGCGACTGACTTAAATTTTGGGCTTCCATCTTCAAACTCAACGGAAACATACCGAAAAGCATGCATATAA
>JBKCHQ010000030.1:0-2822 GCA_046302715.1 Bacteroidia bacterium
GGTATAGGTTCCGGGTAAAGGGTTAGAAACAATAGGGAATTGCTGGTTGGAGTTGAAGCCGCCGGGCCCCGTCCATGAAAAATCTGTAACCAAACCCAGAGATGGAGCCCCGGCAATAGTAAACTGCATTCCTAAGCCCAATACCGCAGCACTGTTGTTGCACACTGTAATATTATTAAGATTCAAATTACACTGCGCCCATAAGGTGCCGGGGCCAAATGCAACAGCAATAAGAACTAATATAAACCGCCTCACCACTGCCTCCATTAATGTATAACCGTTACGTTATAAAACAATCTGCTATTGACTACCGTACCCTCAATTATGGCTGAGAACTTAAGCACATAAACCTCGTCTTCTACAATGGCACCACCCTTATTTAAATACGTTCCATCCCACTCTTCCTCAGGATCGGTACTGGTAAAAATAAGTTGTCCCCATCGATTGTAAATATTCACCCAGAATATCTCGGGAGCTTTCTCAAAATAAATTCGGAATTTATCGTTTCTGCCATCACCGTTCGGCGTAAACGAATTCGGAAAAAAGAAGGTTGGTTCTGGTTTAACATAAACCTCCTGATAGCTCGTATCCGGACAATTGAATTCGTTATTGGCCACCAACATAAAATAATGGGATCCGGTATCAGGCTCGGCCAGCGTAAACATTACTGGCAACTCATCCACCAAAAACAAGGTGTCGAAATACAATTCGAGGGCATTAAAGCCACTGCTCGAATTATCGAACGTAAAGGTAGGTATGCCCTCTGTTACCACAGGAGGCGTTACTACAAAATCTGAAATTGCACGTGGATACACCTGTATGGCCTCAGCTAACATCGTATCGGCCCAACACCTACCGTTGCCGGTAGACATATACACCTGCAAAGGATAAAATCCGGTATTCTCATACACATGCGAACTGGTATAGCCCTGCGCAAAATTACCATCGCCGAAGCCCCAGGAAACCGAATCGGCATATTGGGTTTGATTGTCGAATACCACTTCTAATGGCGGGCAACCTGCGGCAGGTAACAAATCAAAATCAATTACAGGCTGTCCAAAAACTCTATACGCTGCAGTGCTCGAATCGGGACACCCAAAGGCATTAAATACCGTTAAGGAAATAACTTTAAGTCCGGTGTCGGCAAATGCAAGGGTAGGAGCAAGCTCAGTGCTTACATTGCCTTCCCAATTCCATTCCTGACTTACCGCCGATTGCGACTGATTAATGGTATTAACCTCCGCCGGAGGTCCGCAACCGTCCAAAGCACTCAAGCTAAAGCTACTTACCGGAGAGGGATGCACCCAGGCCGAAATGCTTGCAGTATCGGGGCAATCCAAATCGAACGACACATAGTTGTGTGCAATAAGTTGTGCATCAAATGACCCCAGATTCTCTATAAGCAGCGAAGGCTCCTGCTCAGATGAGCCAGTACCATCTTCAAAACTCCACTCCCATGCGTTGGCTCCAGTGGTTTGATTGAGGAATGTAACCTGTAAAGGGAAACAGCCGGTATCGGGCGTTACGGAAATATCCATTATCGGAAAGGCCGCCGCCTCAACGGTTGCTTCAACGGTATCTCGACATCCATTTAACGGATTAACACCAGCTAAGGCAATGATATTGGCGCCACTTTGCGTGAGGGTAAAATTTTGAACAGTAGCATTCCCATTCTGAGGCGCCCCATTGAAGAACCATTCAACAGATGCCGCATTTACACTGGTATTGGAAACCGAAACCGTAGAATTTTGGCAAATTATTGATTCAGAAACACTCAATGCCATTTGAGGGCCTTCATTTATAGTAATCACTGTTTCGGCCGAATCGGTAAAACAAAAGTTCGACACAAAAAGCTCCAAAGTATACACGCCCGGCGTAGTGTAGGTATGCAAAATGGATTCGCCAATACCCCCATTACCATCACCAAAATCCCACAGATAATAGGACTGATTTACCAATGGCGAAGAAAAACTCAGCGTAAAAGGCGCGCAAGCTTCCTGGGGTAATAGCGCACTAAGCTGAATATTGGAGGGTAAAATAAAAACCTCTGCCGAATCTATATCGGTACCGCATGAATTACTGGCCGTAAGCTGTATAAGATAGCTGGCCGTAATGTTTTGCGCTGTGTACGAAATAGATGCCGGAAGCGAATCGGTTGACGTTGTACCATTTCCAAAATCCCATTGAAACGATGATGGGCTGCCATAGCTGGCATTTTGCAACATAAATGTTGCCGGTGAGCAGGCCTGAGAATAATCGGTGCCTAAAACAGCCACCGGCTGCGGCCGCACAACAACCGAATCTAGGACCGTACGGGTACCACACAAGTTAGTAAGCGAAAGTTGAACAAAGTATAGAGAATCGCCCCAGATTGGCGAAGGAAAAACAGGAAGTGCAGGAACTTCATCAAAGCTTAACGGAAATAAGGTTCCGAAATCCCATTCATATGAAACCTGATAACCGCTGGAGGTATTGTTGATGCCTACCTGATAAGGGGCACATGCTGTATCGGCCGAAAGGGCAAACTGCGGCACAGGCGGAGTTACTACAATAAAATCGGTTTCGGTTTCAACCGAACATCCGTATGGCGAGATGGCATTTAGTCGAAGCAGATACGAACCCGGTTGGGATAGGTTAATGGTTGGACTAAACTCCGTACTGAACCAGATTGTATCCAAGGTGGTGGCATCCAAAATTGTCCATTCAAAATCAGCTGACGGACCTCCACTGTTGTTCCCAAGCGTATAATCTTCATTTATGCACAAAACAGGTTCAATCACCAAATCGGGCGATGGCATTGGCACCACCAAAACGTCGAGGGT
>JBKCHQ010000031.1:0-8510 GCA_046302715.1 Bacteroidia bacterium
CACCTGTGCTTGCCACCATTCAGGTAAATCCTACGCCTGTTATTGATGTTGAATTTGATAGTTTGGTGTGCCTTGCTGCGGAAACTCAGGTAACCTTTATTGGAACTGCTGGTACGGGTGCTAGTTTCTCATGGAACTTTGGAAATGCCGATGTAATTGGAGGAAGCGCGGCAGGACCGTTCACACTTGCGTTCGGCAGCACCGGCTTGCAGACTCTTTATGTATCAGTTGAAGAAAACGAATGTTTAGCTGGGCCTTTAGCTGTCGATGTTAACGTGCAAGGTCTTCCCGAAGCTAATGCAGGGTTGGATGTAAGAATGTGTTCGGGCGATAGCATTCAATTGCAGCCCAACGTAGTTGAAGGATATTCCTATTCATGGTCGCCCTCTGAAATGCTCAGCAGCGCCGATTCAGCGCAGCCCTGGGTGTCTGTAGCAGCGTCGGGTAATGAAGCCTCAACTTATAATTTCGCACTTACCGTTTCAGATGGCCAATGCGTGAATACTGATACCGTTGCGGTGAATGTTTTCCCTATTCCTAATGCACATTTTACTGCTCCTGCAGCTCAATGTATGGCCGTGCAGGAATTTAATTTTGCTCCCGACAACACGTTTAGTGCTAATGCAATTTATGCATGGAATCTTGGTCCACATGCTTTGTCACACACGCCTGGCGATCGTGAGCAGCATAATATTCAATTTGATGCAGCGGGCACGCATACCATTAGTTTACGCGTTATCGATGAGGGCTGCTCTTCGGAGTGGTATACCGATTCGGTTACTGTTTTTGCGCAGCCTTTGGCAACTTTTTCAGCCATCGAAACCAGCGGATGCATGCCGTTTGAAGCTCAATTTAGCGCCAATGATTCGGCCGGTATTCACAATCAATATAAATGGCTTTTTGGCGACGGTTCAACCGCATTGGGTGCTGATGTAAATCACCTATACACCGATGCCGGATATATGTCGGTAACCTTAACTGTAACAGACGAAAATGGATGTGTTTCAACACAGGCCATGGATCAGTATATTCAGGTGTTTGCATTGCCAGTTGCGGGATTCAGAGCAAGTCCTACCGACATTATTTTGGGTGAGGACGTGTTGGAATTAACCGACTTGTCGCAGGATGCACGCTTTAGTTATTATGTAATTGCCAATGATACCATTTTAGGTGCTACCGGTACTTATGAGTTTACGCAACCCGGTGAATATGAAATTACGCAAGTGGTAGTAAATGCCGAAGGCTGCAGCGACGAGCTAAGTCGAAATGTTTTGGTTCGTTTTGGAACCGAGTATTATATTCCGCTTGCGTTTACACCAAACTATGATGGTAAAAACGATGTGTTTAAAGTTGAAGGATCTGAAATTTCGCGTCTTTCTTTGACCATCTTCGATCGTTGGGGCAATGAGGTGTTTAGCGGATCAGATGCCAATGCGATTTGGGATGGACATTCGGTTCAAACCAATGAGCCACTGCCTGATGGTGTTTACATTTACCAGCTCGAAATAGTTGACTTCAAAAATCGACTCACTCAAGAGAGCGGAAGCGTTACCTTATTAAGGTAATTTTTAAACGTGCAATTCTAAATTTTCAAAACCCGCCCGAATTCAATTCGCAGATTTGGCGGAATTCCTAAAGCCCGGTTTGCTTTTTAAACTCGGCTTCCTCGATAAAGCCCATTTGTTTCCAAACTAGATTTCCGTCTTTATACAATTCGAGATAGGGGATACCTTTAATACCTTTTTTTGTCAGCAAATCGGCATTTTGGTCGGCATCAATTTTAAGCAGGGTTAAATCAGCTTTTCTGTCGTTGGATAATTGTGTAATCCAGGGCAGCATTTTCTTGCAAGGAGCGCACCATGCGGCATTAAAATCGACCAGTACATATCCTTTTGCGGATGTTGCTTTAGTATAGTCCTCCATGCTCATTCCACCTGAAGTCTTTCCCGCCGTTTTTCCTTCCGAGCGCCATTGTACCAGTCCCCCTTGTAGATTATATACTTCCTTAAAACCGAGCGCATTCATTTTCTGCGCTGCCGAACCACTTCGTCCGCCCGAAAGACAATATACCAATACTGGTTTTTCCTTGTTTAATTTAGCGATGCGCTCTTCGAAATCGGCTCCATTATAATTAATATTAACCGAACCTTTAATGCCGCCATCGGCATACTCCTCGGGGCTGCGCACGTCTATAAGCTGTATTTCGGGCAAAGCTAATTTCTGTTCAAACTCTGTTGGACTAATGGTTTTATTAATCGTGCCTTCTTTTTGTGCCACGCCCTGACACGAAAAAAGCACAAGAATTAAAAGTCGAAATGATTTTGTTGTAAGCGATTTCATTTTAAGAGTGGTTGTGAATAATGGTTTTAAGTTGAGCTGCAGATACCACACCCGATTCGCGCCAAAGTACCTTGCCTTCCTTAAATAATATTAGGGTTGGCACGCTTTGCACTCGAAAGGCGGCCGCAGCGTTTTGATTGCGGTCTATGTCTATTTTAATAATGGTAGCGGTATCGCCCAATTCAGATTTTAGCTGTGAGAGAATAGGGGCCATCATTTTACATGGGCCACACCACTCGGCAAAAAAATCAACCAGAACGGGCTTACTGCCGTTTATCAATTCTTGAAATGAAGATGACTTATCCATAATTTTTAGGGACTAAATTCCATAACATCAGCAAGGTAAAATCTGATTATTGTCATATCCCGTAAAAATGATGTGCTAAACCAGCTCTATATCAAACTGTACAAGATCTATGAACTGCTGCACCCGTTCGTCTACCTCCTCAGAGCTCAAATTCTGGATGCGTTCTGTACCAAAACGCTCCACGCTAAATGAAGCCATTGCCGAACCAAAAATGATGGCTCTTTTCAGATTGTCGAATGAAATATCCTTGGTTTCGGCCAAATAGCCAATAAATCCGCCTGCAAAACTATCGCCCGCGCCGGTGGGGTCGAATACTTCCTCGAGAGGCAGGGCAGGGGCAAAAAACACTTGTTCACTGTTAAACAATAGCGCACCGTGTTCGCCTTTCTTGATAATTAAGTATTTTGGACCCATTGCAAGAATTTTTTGTGCCGCTTTAACCAGCGAATATTCTTTTGAAAGCTGTCGGGCTTCTTCATCATTGATGGTTAACACATCTACCCGCTTTAGCAATGAAGTAAGCTCGGGTAATGCAATGTCCATCCAAAAGTTCATAGTATCTAATACTACCAGTTTAGGTCGGGTATGCAAACGGTCGAGTACTTGATGCTGCACCGCTGGGGCAAGGTTACCCAGCATCAGAAACGAACAATCCTGATATTCTTGAGGTATTTCGGGATCGAAGGTGGCGAGTACGTTAAGTTGGGTGTCCAACGTATCGCGCGAATTCATGTCGTTATGATAACGGCCGCTCCAAAAAAAGGTCTTTTCGCCTGCTTTAATTTGAAGTCCGGCAGTATTAACGCCACGTTTTTTTAGCATATCGATAGCATCGGTCGGAAAATCGTCACCCACTACTGATACCAGATTTATTTTCTTGGTGAAGTATGAAGCGGCAAGCGAAATAAAGGTGGCCGCACCGCCCACAATTTTATCGGTTTTACCAAAGGGGGTTTCAATAGCGTCAAAGGCAACGGTACCAATTACAAGTAAGCTCATATTTTAAATGGTTTTTTGAGGATAAACAGTTAATGCTTCGCGCAATATTTCGACGCATTTTTCGAGGTCTTCGCTTTTGAGCACATATCCAATGCGCACTTCGTTTTTCCCACAGTCTTTACTGGCATAAAATCCCGTAGCGGGTGCCAGCATTACAGTAGCGTTTTGGTAGCGAAAATGCTCTAAAAGCCATTGGCAAAAATGATCAGAGTCGGCAATTGGCAGACGTGCCATAGCGTAAAATGCGCCTTTAGGATTTGGGCAAAATACACCCGGTATGCTGTTGAGACCTTTTACCAAACAATCACGTCGGCTAACGTATTCGTTCACTACATGGTCGAAATAACTTTGTGGGGTGTCGAGAGCAGCTTCGGAGGCAATTTGTCCAAAGCTGGGCGGACTTAAACGTGCCTGTGCGAATTTCAGAACCGTCTGTATAACTTCTTTATTACGGCTAACCAAAGCCCCGATTCGTGCACCGCACATGCTGTATCGTTTCGAAACAGAATCAATAAGAATTACATTATTTTCGATACCCTCCAGCTGCATGGCCGAGAAGAATGTTTCGCCGTCGTAGCAAAACTCACGATACACTTCATCTGCAAACAGGTATAAGTCGTATTTAAGTAAAATGTCTCTCAGTTTCTCAAGCTCGCTCTTCGAATACAAATAGCCAGTAGGATTTCCCGGATTTGAAATAATGATGGCCTTGGTTTTCGAACTTATCAGTTTTTCAAAGTCCTCTACAGGGGGCAATGCAAATCCCGTATCAATTCCCGACCGAACCGGAATTACTTTGGCGCCCGCCGTCATCGCAAAGCTGAGGTAATTGGCATAAAACGGTTCAGGAATTATGATTTCATCGCCTGGATCGAGGCAGGCCATAATTCCAAACAACAAAGCTTCTGAGCCGCCCGTTGTGATGAGGATGTCATTGTGATCAACGTTGATGCTGTTTTTACGGTAATACTCTGCCAGTTTACGACGATACGACTCATTGCCCGCACTGTGGCTGTACTCAATAACCTTGAGCGGAGTATTTTTAACTGCATTTAAGGCCTCCGCCGGAGTTTCGATGTCGGGTTGGCCGATGTTGAGGTGATAGATTTTTACACCTTCCGATTTAGCTTTTTCAGCAAATGGAACTAATTTACGGATAGGAGAGGAGGGCAGAGCTGAACCTTTTTGTGAGATACTGGGCATAATAAAAACAAAAAACCCCGACGGGATGTCGGGGTGCAAAGATGTTAAATTCTTAGGAATTATTTACCGCCTTCGAGAGGAGCCATTCCGCTTTTTTTCTCAGGCGAACCTGCATCGGCCGGAGCCGGCTCCACGTTTCCTTTAATGTAAAGCGTTTTAGTGCCGGTTTTATCCTTTTCTTTATTTTGGATGGTAAGCGTTACGTTTTTGTTGATGGCGCCCGGACGTTTTGTATCATAACTTACTCGAATGGTGCCTTCTTTACCAGGAGCAATTTCTTCTTTTGGCCATTCAGGCACTGTACATCCGCATGATCCGCGGGCATTGGTAATTACAAATGCTTCTTTACCGGTATTTTTAAACTTAAATTCACAAGTGCCATCTCCACCGTGTTTTACGGTTCCATAGTCATGCGTTTCTTTCTCGAACTCGATGTTCGGAGTCCAATTTTGTTCGGTTGAAGGTGTTGGGGTTTGAGCGTTCGCTGCAACCATTCCGGCTACTGCAAGAACCAAGGTTAAAAATGATCGTTTCATATTAGTTTGTTGTTTGTATTTAAAGTTGATTTGTGCAAAGTTAAAGGAATTATCTGTTTTGAAAAGTGATTATTGGGGAATGGGTGAGTTTACGCTGTTACGCGAATTTTGGCCATCTGGCTTCATCATGGGTTGTTTCTGATCTGATGAATTGTTGAACTGATTGGCATCTTGTTTATTGGTAACATTTGAAGATGCTACATTGCCTTCAATAGTTATTTTTAGAGAACCTTGCTGATCGTTTTTACTTGCTGGTGCAAAGGTTACATTTACATCTTTGGTGAATGGGCCAGGTCTGCCTGCTGAATTATACCCCACTTTTATTTGTGCTGTTTTGCCGGGTTCAATGTTATAGCGTGGCCACTCAGGGGTCGTACATCCGCAACCCGCTTGGGCCGTAACCACAATAATCGGTTCACTGCCCGTATTGGTAAAATTAAAATCATATTCGGCTTTTGGGCCTTCGGGTATCGATCCAAAGTTGTGTTTCAGTTTCTCAAATTCAATCGTTGGGGTCCAACTTTGTCCAGCATTTTCTGTTTGAGCGTTTACTCCTAAAATGCTTAATAAGAGTAATGTAGAAGAAAGAAAAAGAGTTTTCATTTCGAAGTTTAACATTTAAGAAATCTGGGTGCGAATAACAATTATCAAGCCAAAGATAAAAGATAATTCGCAATTATTCTCGAAAGCAGTTTTAGTGAAGAAATATTTAATATTTAACTGCATTAATTCCCTTCTTAAAGGCTTTGAATCTAAAGATACATTCCTAATTATTTCTCTATTTTTGCGCTCCCAATTGCCCCGTTATGGAAATCCCAAAACAATACAGCCCCGCAGCAATCGAATCAAAATGGTATCAATGCTGGATGGAAAATGATTATTTCAAATCCGTTCCCGACCAGCGCGAGCCTTTCACCGTGGTTATTCCGCCGCCTAATGTTACGGGTGTATTGCACATGGGGCACATGCTCAATAACACCATTCAGGATGTGTTGGTGCGGCGTGCCCGTTTGCAGGGAAAAAACGCCTGCTGGGTGCCCGGAACCGATCATGCCTCTATTGCTACTGAAGCTAAAGTGGTGAACAAATTGCGTGAGCAGGGCATCGAAAAAAACAGCTTGAGCCGTGAGGAATTTCTGGGCCATGCCTGGGAATGGACACATAAACATGGGGGAATCATCCTCGAGCAATTGAAAAAACTCGGGGCATCGTGCGATTGGAGCCGCACCAAATTTACTATGGACGACGACATGAGTCGCGCCGTGGTGAATGTATTCATCGAATTGTACAAGAAAGGACTGGTTTACCGCGGTGTGCGGATGGTAAACTGGGATCCGAAAGCACGCACTGCCGTATCGGACGAAGAAGTAATTTACCGCGAAACGCCTTCGAAATTGTTCTACCTGCGTTATGCTGTTGTTGGAAGCAACGATTTCCTTACCGTAGCTACCACGCGCCCCGAAACGATATTGGGCGATACCGCTGTTTGCGTAAATCCGAACGACGAACGTTACACGCACCTTGTTGGGAAGAAAGTTCGCGTTCCGTTAATTAACCGCGAAGTTGTGGTTATTGCCGACGAGTATGTAGATGCCGCCTTTGGAACCGGCGCGCTGAAAGTAACTCCGGCGCACGACATTAACGACTACCAACTCGGCATAAAACACCAGCTCGAAGCCATCGACGTAATTGCCGATGATGGCACCATTGCGCCAGCCGGTAAGCTGTATGTGGGCATGGATCGCTTTGCCGTGCGCAAAACCATCATCGCCGATATTGATGCAGCCGGATTGCTCGATAAAGTGGAAGAAATAAAAAACAACGTAGGCTATTCTGAACGCACCGATGCCGTGATAGAGCCCAAGCTTTCGATGCAGTGGTTTGTGAAGATGGAGGAAATGGCGAAACCCGCACTCGAAGTGGTGAAGGAAGGAAAAGTGCGTTTGCATCCGGCAAAGTTTTTCAATACCTACAAGCATTGGATGGAAAACGTGAAAGACTGGTGCATTTCGCGTCAGTTGTGGTGGGGCCAGCGCATTCCGGCCTGGTACGATAAAACGGGCGATGTGGTTGTGGCGGCTGATGTTGCAGGTGCTTTGCAGGAGTTTACTGCCAAAGGGAAATCCTACACTTCAGCAGATATTCGTCAGGATGAAGATGTGGTGGATACCTGGTTCTCCTCCTGGCTTTGGCCGATAACGGTTTTCGATGCCGATGCTGTGGTAAAAACGCCTGCCGAATTCAACGCCGATTTGAAATACTATTATCCGACCAACGATTTGGTTACGGCGCCCGAAATTCTGTTTTTCTGGGTGGCGCGCATGGTTATGGCCGGATTGGAATATTGTGATGAAGTGCCATTTAAAGACGTGTACCTCACCGGCATAGTGCGCGACAAACAGGGGCGTAAAATGTCGAAATCGCTGGGTAATTCGCCCGATCCAATTGATTTGATTGAGAAGTTCGGAGCCGACGGCGTGCGAATGGGCATGTTGCTTACCTCGCCTGCCGGAAACGACGTGCCTTTTGACGAGAGCATGTGCGAACAAGGACGCAATTTCAGCAACAAGATTTGGAATGCCTTTCGTTTAGTCCAAGGTTGGAAAGTAGAAGATAAGGCGTTGCCCGAAGTAAACCGCGAAGCCATACATTGGTTCGAATCGCATTTAGCCGCTACCATTGCCGAGGTGGATGATTTGATGGCCAAATACCGCCTTTCGGAGGCGCTCATGACCTTGTACAAACTCAGCTGGGACGATTTCTGCGCCTGGTACCTAGAAGCGGTGAAGCCCGGTTTTGAGCAGGCCATTGACCGCGAAAGCTACGAGCGCACGGTTGGATTTTTTGAAGATATTTTGAGGTTGCTTCATCCATTTACACCCTTTATAACCGAAGAAATTTGGGGTTATTTGCGCGAGCGCGGTGCAAACGAACACCTTATTGTGAATCGCATGCCACAAATGAAAACGGTAGATGTAGCCTTGAATGCCAATTTCGAACTCATCCGCGAGTTGGTGGCCGGGGTTCGTACCTTCCGCAACGAACGAGGCTTATCGCCCAAAGAAGCGCTCGCATTGAGCTGCACCAGTCGTACAAACGAAAATCCGCTGCCCTTTGCTGCAGTG